>JBBPXX010000055.1:0-40272 GCA_038200505.1 Pyrinomonadales bacterium
AAAATCGTTCGGCAATCTCCGGCTGGGCTTCTTCGTTGTCTTGAATCGCCTCGATAATCCGCCGCCGTAAATCATTGGAAATAGGTTTCATCTTTCAAATATCTGTTATTTATGCCATATATGCAAGCCGCAGCCGCTCTAGCCAACCTAAACCGCCGTTTGACGAATGATAAATTCGCGCCGCTTTTCCGCCCGTTACGAACCAGACATCTTTTTCGCCGGTTGTTACGATGCAAGTTCCGCTCGCGGCAAATGCGGCTTCGCCATCTCTGGCAGGCGGCATTCTGTCGGTTGGCAAGGCTTCCCAAGTTTCTCCGCCGTCAACTGTTTTTATCAAGAGATATTTATTGTCAATCGGATCACTCATCGCAATTCCGTGCGTTTCGTCCCAAAAAGCAAATGCGTCGAAAAATGCTTTCGGGTTTGTGTTCTTAAATTGCAGCTTCCAAGTTTTTCCGCCGTCAATGGTTTTATAAATCCGCGAATTTTCTCCCTCACCGATACTTAAAACATAAGCCGTATTTTCATCAAACGCTTCAATATCGCGGAAATCGAGTTTGTCGGCATCAAGGATTTTGCCGACAATCCAAGTTTTTCCGCCGTCAACCGTTCGCAAAAAAGTTCCGCCCGTGCCGCTCGCCCAAATGATGTTTTCATTAACTACCGAAAGTCCGCGCAGACTCGCTTTGGTGTCAATTGTCTGTTTTTGCCACTGCGCGTTATTGTTCGAGGCAAAAATCATTAAAACCAATACTATTTGGAAAAAAATAATTGTGTGCATTTTCATAAGTTGGAATTCAAACTACGGAAATTTTTGAGCCGAAATAAGCAGAATTATTGCATTCACGACACATTTCCGCAAAGAGATTTTTGAATAATTGTAAATAAAGATGTAGTTTAATGGAAATGCGAAAATTTTTAACGGCAAAATGGCAGGATTTGATAATGGCAAATTACGAAATCGAGCCGTCGCTTTTAGCCGAATTTTTGCCGGAAGGCACAAAACCGGATTTTCACGACGGGAAATGTTTTGCTAGTTTGGTCGCGTTTATGTTTCTCGACACGCGCGTTTTGGGTTTGCCGATTCCGTTTCATATAAATTTTGAAGAAGTAAATCTGCGTTTTTACGTCAGGCGCGAAACGCCGGATGAAGTGAAACGCGGCGTTGTTTTTATCAAAGAAATTGTTCCGCGCCGCGCAATTGCGCTGGTTGCCCGAAATTTTTACGGTGAACCTTACGAAGCGTGGAAAATGAATCACGTTAAAACGGGAAACGAATTGATTTATGCGTGGCGCAAAGGCGATTCCACCAATCAACTCAAAGTCGAAATCGGCGAAAATCTCGGCGTTCCCGACGTGGATTCACACGGCGAATTTATCATCGAACATTATTGGGGTTACACGAAACGCGGCGCGAATCGAACGGACGAATACAAAGTCGAGCATCCGAAATGGGAACTTTTTGAAGTAAATTATGCGGAAATTGATGTTGATTTCGGCAAACTTTACGGCGAAAAATTCGATTTCTTGAGCAAAACAGAACCGCATTCGATTTTTATGGCAAAAGGCTCGGAAGTGGCGGTTTATAAAGGAGCTAAGATCGTAAATCGTCAATAGAAAATGCGATTTACGATTCACGATTTACGATCTACAAATATGGTAATTATCGGCATCGTCGCCACCGCGCAAAATTATGCCATCGGAAAAGACGGAAAGTTGCCGTGGCATCATTCGGCTGATTTGAAGTTTTTTAAACAAACCACTTTGAATCACGCCGTTGTGATGGGATTCAATACTTGGAAATCAATCGTAAAACCTTTGCCGAAACGCTTGAATATTGTTCTTTCGCGTTCACAAACTATTGAAAATCAACCGAATGTTTTGCTTTTGCGAAGCACGGAAGAAGTTTTGGCTTTGTCGAAATTTCTAAACTGCGATTTGTTCGTTATCGGCGGCGCGGCAACATACAAAAATTTCGCGGACGCGATAGATAGATGGATTGTTACGGAAGTGCCTGAAACGATTAAAGATGCCGATACATTTATGCCGCAAAATTTCCTTAATAACTTTCAGATGCGGGAAACAAAAGAACTCGAAGACAATTTAAAGATAAAAATATTTTATCGAAATTGAATTTGTTATAGAATTACAGAAAAACAAAAGGAGAAAAAATATATGATGGGCGAAAAACCTTGGGACGAGTGGATTGACGAATACGCGGAAAGTCATCAGAATCCGATAAATAAATTGACGCATAAAATCGGAATTCCGATGATTGCGCTGTCTTTGCCGTTTTTTGTGGTGGCGATTTTTGTCAAAAATTTTTGGGTTTTGCCGGTTTCTTTCTTCGTTATCGGCTGGATTTTGCAATTTATCGGGCATTATTTTGAAGGTAAACCGCCGGAATTCTTTAAAGACTGGCGGTTTTTGTTTGTCGGTTTGCGTTGGTGGCTTAAAAAAATGCGCGACGATAAATGATAAGTTGACTTTGAATCGGGCAAACAAAAAAAGACTGTCGAGATTAAATTCTCCGACAGTCTTTTTTTGTTGATTACTATCTTTATTGCGCGTTCAAAGCTGCAATTTCAGCCGGTTCCGGTGGTAGAAAACGGCGTGGATTGATTGATTTATCAGTTAAACGCAGCTCGTAGTGCAGATGCGGTCCGGTTGAACGTCCGGTTGAACCGATTAATCCAACAATCTGTCCGCGCTGCACGACATCACCGACGTTCACGCCGATTCTCGAAAGATGTCCGTAGCGCGTCGTCAAACCGTTGCCGTGGTCAATCTCGATCATATTACCGTAACCGCCTTGCCAATCGGCATTTGTAACAATTCCGTTGGCGGGCGCGACAACCGCATCGCCGTAATCGCCGCCAATATCCATTCCGGCGTGAAATTCGTAGGAACGTCCGCCGAACGGGTTACGGCGAAAGCCGAATTCGTTGTTGATTTTACCGAGATGCGCCCACATCGTCGGCAGAAACGCCGGATTGCTGGTCTTTTCGATCATCCGAAGCTGTGATTCCATCGTATTTTCTTCTTCTTCGGATTCAACCACGGTTAATTGAAAAGGAATAGCAGGTCCGCCGCTGTTTACGGAAAAATCCTTACTTGATGCCGGACGGTCGTAATTTATTGAATTATATTCGGCTATCGTAGTTTTCGCGGCTGGTTTAGATTGTCGGGCGATTAAGACTGCTTCTGATGAATTATTTGTTTCGATTTGTGCAAATGTCTTGCTGTTAATAAATGTTGTAAATCCTAATGTTAAAAGTCCAAATGATAAAATTAAACCGAAGATGCCGCTGTGAAGAAGCTTTTTTGAAACTTCAAAACGGCGAATGTAAATTTTTGTTTTAGTATTGTGTAAAAATGAAAATGTATAAGAACGCTCGTCCTTCTGCATTATGGTTTGCTCTCCTTTAATATATGATTTCGCGCCGATACCTTAAAATAAGTTCAGCACGCGGAATCACGATAGCACAGCCAAACGGCGACTGACGCGAAACCTTGTCAAAAGTGTATTTATAAAAAACCACACTTTTTTAGGGGGTTAAATTTTTCCCTGATTGCTCTAATTGAAATATGAACGGAAAGTGAGAAGATATCACAGACCGCTACAAATTGCAAATCTTACAATTTGTAGCGAATGATGAAGTTACGATAAAACTTATTATTCGGTTTTTATCCTTTCCTTTCGGCTTCGAAGAATCATCATACCGACTCCGAGCAGAAGCACGACGAAAATCAAAACGACAAATAGTTTGATTGCTCCGGTTAAAAAGGCAATAAAAGCAATTATTTGTTTTAGTAACGTGATAATAAGTGCAAGAAGTGCAAAAATGCTTCCCCATTTATCGGCAACCGAAAAATAGCTGACTGAAGTTAAAACGATAAGCAGACTGCCCAAAATTCCTGCGGTTTTCATCCAAATTGACATAATAAAAATCCTTTAAACTACTGATTTATTATTAGGATAGTTTGGCTTTGGCTTTCAAAGTCGGAAACCGTCCTAAATTGATAATACATAAATTTTCCAAAAAATGCTACCTGTTTTTCACATTGCGAATCCGCGTTTGCGTTTCAAAACTATTATTCGAATCAAATTCTTCGGTGCGAAAACTCACATCGTTCAATGCGCCGGAGTAATTCGCAACATTCGGCTGATTGTCATAATCAGTCCATTTTTGTTCTGTTTCTTTCGATTTAAAAACATAATCGCGCAATAAATAAACCCCGAAACCGATCAGCAAAACGGGCAAAACACCTCTCATCAAAAAACGAATATTAAAAAATGCGTTAAGAAAAAAAGACGCGCCGAGAACCGTCAAAACGATTCCCCAAAGTTTCGGATTGCCCGAAAATCTCTGCACGATAATATCGTCCTTGCCGTCGGGAACCGCGCCGGCAAGAATTAGTCGCGCTGTTCGATACGAATCAAGCGCGGCAAACAGCCACATTCCGATAAACCCGAGAACAAAAAGCGGCATTCCGCCGGTTAAAACCGCCATTTGAAAAAGCCCGGCGAAAACGGCGAAATAAACCAAAGCCTTCATCGTCTGCCCGTTATAAGCCGCGCCTAATCCGGGGCAAATCAGCGAAAGAGCCGTCCCCAAAAACGGCGAAGTCTGTCTTTTGACATTAGGATTATAAGAATTCTGATTGTAATTTCGTAAAAGTTCAACACCCGAAACAATGCAGTCCTGACAATAAGGAAATCCTTTTATCCGGTGATCGCAGGTCGGACACAGCGGTTTTCCGCAGCCGTTGCAATTGACCACCGCGACATTTTGAATGTGATAGGCACAGTTCATTATTTGGATTCCTCGTTATTGATGTAAATTCCGCTAATCGGTTCTTGGTTCGTTTTTTGTTCGATTTGTTTTCCGTCGCCGAGCATAATATTTGTTCCTTCGCGGTAAGTTTGTCCGGCGAGTTCAAAGCTTTTCTGATACATTCCGGCAATCGAACCATCGGCAGAAACCGTTTGACTAAAAAACAGACCGGCAAAAGCCAAAATCAAAGCAATCGGCGCAAGCTGCGGAATCGAAATCGGAAAACTCAACCCGCGCAGTCGTTCAATTGTTTGGTCAAACCAAGAAGCGCGAACGCTTTGTGCTTTTTCCGTGCCGATGGTTGCCTGTAAAATTTTAGCGTTCAAACCAGCGGGAATTGGCAATTCTTCCATTTTATATGTGTAACAAGCGGCGATTGAACGGACAACCGCGCCCGGCAAATCCGTACATTCGTCGCATAAAACGGCGTGGCGTTCCCAACGATGAAAAATCGGCGCGGGCAAAAATCCGTCTAAATAATCGGTCAGATGTTCTTCAAATTGTTCGCAAGCCATCGCTACATCCGGCGTGGTCATTGATAAAATCCGCGCTTCGAGATGCGTCATCGAACTTTTCGGCGGAGAAATTTCGTGACAAAGCTCCAAAGCGTCTTTAACTTCGTTCAAAAGCGCGTGGCACAAAGGACAACTCAGCGCGTGAACGGCAACCGCTTTGTGCGTCGGTCTGTCCAAACTATTGTCCAAATAATCCGTCAATAGTTCTTCAAACTCCGAACATTTTAAGATTTTTTCATCCTGATAACTCATAAAAAAATACTAAACCCCTTGATAAAATCAATACTTTTCAAAATCTTTTGCAACTGTGGCGTTAATATTCATTTTTTTCACCCAACGTCAAATTGTAACAACTCTCATTCTTCTCAAAATCTTCGCCAACTCGATTCTGCCGCGATTAATGCGTGATTTGACCGTTCCTTCGGGAATTTTTAAAACGTCCACGATTTCCTGATAAGTCAATTCTTCAATATCGCGCAAAATTACACAGGTTCGCAAATCCGGCGGCAATTTATCAATTCCTTCCTGCACCTGAGCGCAAAGTTCGCGGCGTTCAATCTCTTTATGCGCCGAAGTTCCGACGGAGCGAAGATGATATGTATGATCGTCAACGTCGTCGGCATACGTATTCTGCGGGTTTCGCTGACGATGCCGGTAATCATCAATTATCAAATTTCGCGCCAGACGCATCAGCCAGTTCGCCAGATCGCCGTGTTTCGCGTCGTATTGGGCGAGCGTTTTATAAATCCTGACAAAAACTTCCTGCGTCAAATCTTCCGCCGCTTCGACGCTCGATGTAAAACGGTAAGCGAGATTAAAAATCCGGCGCGAAAATGTCGAAACAATTTCTTCCCAAGCCGCGCCGTCGCCGGCACGACATCGCCGTGCAAGGTCTGCACCATTACTCGCCGCCACTGCTTTTAATGCTTCCAACGCTCGTTTCTCCAATCAGCAAATGCTTTCAACTTCAAAGCAACAAAGCCCAAAACCTCAACTTGTCAATTTGTTTCTACGAAGGACAAAATAAAAAAGTTCCAAATAAAAGTCAGAACCGGCTTGCGTAAGTGGGCGGTTTAAGTTTTTTAGTCAGATGTTTCGATAACCGCGCTCAACCGTCCGCTTACGCAGGTGGTTCTGACAAGGCAAATAATTTGTTAGAATACAATGAATGACGGAAAATGATCTAAAACTAAAATTTGAATCGGGAACATTGATTTTAGAAGGAGAAACGGAAAACGTGCCGAACGCTTTTGTTTGGGATGCGCGAACAAAACATTTTCGCGCTCCGGCTTACAAATACCGCGAAATTATTACCGATTTCGTGCGTAACAAAATCGCTTACGAAGACAAAGCGAAAAATTATGCGGATTTCGATTTCAAACAAAAATTTCATCTCAAACCGCGACCTTATCAAACCGCTTCAATCGAAGCGTGGAAGGAAAACAAGCGCAACGGCGTGATAGTTTTGCCGACGGGCGCGGGCAAAACGCACGTGGCGACGATGGCAATTGAAATGTGCAAACGTCAGACTTTGGTCGTCGTGCCGACGCTCGATTTGATGAATCAATGGTATGAACTTCTGCTTTCGACGTTCAACGCGGAAATCGGCTTGATCGGCGGCGGTTTTTACGAAATCGGCGCGATTACCGTAACGACTTACGCTTCAGCTTTTCGCCATCAGGAAAGATTAGGCAATCAATTCGGGCTTGTGATTTTCGACGAATGTCATCATCTTCCGGGCGAAGGCTATAAATACGCGGCTGAATTTGCGATTGCGCCGTTTCGATTAGGTTTGAGCGCAACGCCCGAACGAGATGAAATAGCCGATGCGTTGCTTGAAGAAATTGTCGGAAAATTCGTCTATCGCCTCGAAGCGCAGGAACTCGCCGGCGAATATCTAGCTGACTATATCGTCGAAAGAATCGAAGTTGATTTAAGCGACGAAGAACGCGCCGCTTACGAACGCGAACGTCAGATTTATATTGATTTCAAACGCCGCAAAAATCTGCCTTTCGGACAAGAAGGCTGGCGAATGTTCATAATGCACAGCGCGAAATCGGAAGAAGGCAGACGCGCGATGAAGGCGTATCGCAACCAAAAAAAAATCGCGCTCGGCACGGATTCAAAATTAAAAGTTTTGCAGGATTTGCTCGTACTTCACAAACGCGACAGGACTTTGATTTTCACCGCCGAAAACGAAATGGTTTATCAAATCTCCAACGATTATCTGATTCCCGCCATCACGCACGAAACAAATGTAAAGGAACGAAAATTCTGGCTCGACGCGTTCAACAAAGGCGACGTTCTCGCGCTTTGCACGTCGAAAGTTCTAAATGAAGGCGTAAATATTCCCGATGCTTCCGTGGCAATTATCTTGTCGGGTTCGGGTTCTTCGCGTGAACACATCCAAAGATTAGGTAGAATTTTACGAAAAAAGGGCGACAAACAGGCGATTCTTTACGAAGTCGTCGCCCGCAACACGACCGAAGAATACACTTCGCAAAAACGCTCGGACGTGCGCCAATTTCAGGATGTAAAACAAAGATTCAAACGCGGTTTGTTTGAATGATTTTAATTGCAGATTTTCAAATAACTGGAAAAATAATGTTGGCGCGTCTTCCTACAACAATTTGCTTCATTTGATTACGGGTTTATACTTATTTCGTTACAAAAATTATCGCAGATTATATTTGCCGATATTTTCCAAATCAAGATAGTTCAAAGATATTAAAATCACTTTATTTTAATGCAAAAGAACGCGATATGACGGAAGTTATAAAGTCGGAATTTCGAAAAACTTGCAATATTTTACGATGGAAAAGTGTTACAATTTAAGACATTATGCAATTTATTTCAGATAGAATAACAATTGACGAAAAAATTTGTAACGGCAAGCCGACCATTCGCGGCAAAAGAATTACTGTGCAAACTATCCTCGAATTTCTGAGTGCGGGCGAAAGTGTTGAAGAAATTCTCAATCAATATCCAATGCTTGAACGCGAAGACATTTCCGCTTGTCTTGAGTTTGCCGCTAACTTGATGAATCGCAATTATTCTATAAAATCTTTCGTCTAGAATGTCCAAATATTTGATTGATGTAAATTTGCCTTACCGTTTTTCGTTATGGAAAAGCGACGATTATATTCATCAAAACGATATTGATGACGAATGGACGGACGCGCAAATCTGGAATTATGCCAAAGAAAACAATTTCACGATAATTACTAAAGACGCGGATTTCTCAAACCGTATAATTTTTCACGAACCGCCGCCAAAAGTGATTCACATTCGTTTCGGAAATATGAAAATGCGGGAGTTTCACATAGTTTTAACTGCAATTTGGGACGATATAATTGATTTGAGCGAAACTCATAAATTGGTTAATGTTTTCCGCGATAGAATTGAGGCGATTGAGTAAAAAGTAAAAATGAGTCAAACAAATTTGAAAACTTATGAATTTGAAAGTTATTTGCTTTATAACGTAAAACTTTTTGATGACGTTTTGGTTGAATGTGGCGAACCGCCTTTGCTTGAAAACGAAAACTTTTCGACTTTTTGGGATTTTCTAACTACTTCAAATTATCTTTTGCTTGAATATTTGCAAAAAAAGAATAATACAATTCCGCTTACAATTTGGATTGAAAATGATTCGTTGAGAATTGATATTGACGGCATTCCCGAAACTTTTGAATGGGCGAAAAAGCATATTGACGAAGATCGCGGCATAAGACTACAGAATTTATTGAAAATCTTCTTACAGATTATATTGTGATAGATTATCGCAGAACATCTGCCAGATTCGTGCAGATGTTCGATGCGGACGGTCATTTTGTGATGCCATTTTCCCGCAATGTTTTGCTTCATTTTTTCGGCGGTTACTTGCTTCGTCAGAAAGATTACAGAAGATTATTTTTACCGCTATTCAAAAAAGTGAAATAGAGTTTATGTTTAAATCAATCCATTTCAACACAAAAGGACGCGCCGTAACGAACCATACCCTAATATTTTAGAGAAATTAAAAACAATAGTCGGTGCGAAAATCGTTTATAAATTTGTATGAAACCGAAAGTTTACGTCGAAACATCAATCATCAGCTATTTAACAGCTAATCAGAGTCGTGATGTGATTATCAGTGCTAATCAACTTCTCGCTCAGGAATGGTGGGAAAGTCATCGGCACGAATTTGATTTGTATATTTCTAAACTCGTGTTTGATGAGATAAGCAAGGGCAGCAAACAAATGGCTCAAAAGCGTCTGGAATTAGTTGATGACATTCCTTTTCTCGACATAAATGAAGATGTAATCTTGCTCGCTGAAGAAATTACAAGAGCAAAAATTTTGCCGCCGAAAGCCGCCGTTGATATTTCACATATTGCCGTTTCTTCTGTTCACGAAGTTGATTTTTTGCTAACTTTAAATTGCAAGCATATTGCCAATGCGTTTATTTACCGGCGCGTTGAGAAAATCTGCCGTGAATTTAATTATGAACCGCCGATAGTTTGCACACCGCAAGAGATTTTAGGAAAGGAGAACAAAATTGATGAAGGATGAAATTGTTGAAGAAATTCATAAACACCGTGAAGAGTTTGCAAATAAGTTTGATTATGATGTTCGTAAAATGCTCGAATACGTCCGCGAACAACAACAAACAAGTGGTCGAAAAGTCGTTTCTTTTGTAAATAAAAAGTCAGCGAAAGACGAAAAAAAAGCCGCCTAAAAATGTTCAAATCAATTCATTTCAATTCAAAAGGACGCGCCGTAACGAATGCTTCAAAGCCGGAAGTTATCGAACGATTAAAACAAATCGTCGGCGCGGAAAATGTTTTAACTAATCCTGAAAAGGTCGAGCCTTACGGCGCGGATGCCGTGAAGGAAAAGTTTCCGCCGGAAGCGGTTTTGTTTCCCGAAACGACGGGCGAAGTTGCCGAAATCTTAAAACTCGCCAACAAATATCTGTTTCCCGTAACAGCTCGCGGCGGCGGTGTCGGCTACACGGGCGGCGCAGTTCCGGTTGACGGCGGTATTGTTATCGGCACGGACAGAATGAATAAAATCATCGAAATAAATCCCGATGATTTGTATGTCATTTGCCAACCGGGAATTACGACTTTTGAATTACAGCAGGCAGTTGAAAAACACGGATTGCTTTTTCCGCCTGATCCGGCGAGTTATAAAGATTCGTTTATCGGCGGCAACATCGCCGAAAACGCGGGCGGAATGCGAACACCGAAATATGGCGTAACGAAACATTCGGTTTTGGGTTTGGAAGTCGTTACAGCAACCGGCGAAATTATCCACACGGGCGGAAAAACTGTTAAAAATGTCGTCGGTTTCGATTTGACGGGTTTGATGTGCGGCTCGGAAGGCTTACTTGGAATTATCACTGAAGCGACATTGAAATTATTGCCGATGCCCGAAGCGACGGCGACGGTTCGGGCTTCGTTTAAATCAATGGAAGCGGCGTGCGAAGTTTTGACGCGCTTTACGCCCGAAGGTCTTTTGCCGATGGCGATGGAAGTTGTTGATAAAAACTGCATCGGCGCAATCGAACAAAATTTTGCGTTCGGTTTATCAAAAGACGCAAACGCGATTCTAATCGTCGCCGTTGACGGTTTTAAGGAAGAAGTCGAACGCAACGCGCAAACCATCGAAAGAATTCTCAACGATAACGGCGGTTTCGACATTCTGCGCTCGCGCACAAAGGAAGAAGAAGACAAACTCTGGGACGTGCGCCGCGCCATTTCGCCGTCTTTGATGAAATACGGCACACTGAAAATCAACGAAGATGTCGTCGTGCCGCGTTCAAAAGTTCCCGAACTAATCAGAACAGTCGAAGAAATCGGGCGCAAATACGACACTTTCGTCGCCAACTTCGGACACGCCGGCGACGGCAATATCCACGTCAACTTTATGTGCGACCGCGACGATCCCGAATCAATCAAACGCGCCCGCCAATGCGTCAAAGAAACCTTCGCGCTCTCGGTCAAGCTCGGCGGCACGATCAGCGGTGAACACGGCATCGGCTACGTCAAAGCAGCTTATCTCGATATGGCGATTGACGCGACGACGCTTGAAGTGATGAGAGGCATCAAAAAAGTCTTCGATCCGAACGGCATTTTGAATCCGGGAAAGATGTTTATTTAGAAAAACATAAATTTTGCTATAATGACAACAAACTTGGAGAAATTGATTGAGGAGCAAAAAATGCAGGGAATAAATTATGTTACAAACGAAGACGGAAATCGAATTGCCGTAATGATTGATCTCGAAAAATACGGTGAACTTTGGGAAGATTTTTATGATGGGCTGACGGCGAAAAAACGCGAAAAAGAGCCGCGTGAATCTTTGGATTCGGTCAAGAAACTTCTCACCAAAAAAGATAAATTAAGTGGCTGATTATTCGATAACTTTTGCGCGTTCCGCCCGTAAAGAACTCGAAGACTTGCCGAATTCTCTCATCAAAAGAATTTTTACAAAAATCGAGTCTTTAGCTGATGAACCGCGTCCGAATCGTTGTCGAAAATTACAAGGTTTTAAGAATCTTTGGCGCATCAAAATCGGCGATTACCGTGTTATTTATTCAATTGATGACTCATCGGAAACGATTGATATTGTCGCCATTCGCCACCGTCGAGAGGCTTACGGATAACTTTCCTGTCAACACAACATCGGTTACGTCAAAAGCTAATATCTCGACATCGCCGTGGACGCGCCGACGCTCGAAATTATGAAAGCCGTCAAAAAAGTCTTTAACCCGAACGGCGTTTTGAATCCGGGCAAAATGTTTGTGTAAATTGTAAAACTCCGTGATAAAATTCAGCATGTTATGCAAACCTTAGAAGCAATTATAGATAAAACGGGAAACGTCAGACTTTTGACGGAAATCAATCTGCCGGAAAAACGCCGCGCTTTGCTCACGATTTTGGACGAAGAGCCAAACGAAACTTCCGCATCGAAAAAGGCAAATTTATCCGCCGCTTTTGAAAAAATACAAAAAGCAAAATTGTTTCAAGACATCGAAAATCCGTCCGAATGGCAGAAAAAATTAAGAGATGAATGGGAATGATTCAATTTTAGACAGCAACACGATCATCTATGCTTCAAAACAAGAAATTGACGTTGAAAAATTGCTGTCGCGCTACGATAAGTTTTACGTTTCGATCATAACGTATATGGAAGTTTATGCGTATGAATTCACCAATAAAACGGAAAAAGATTTGATAGATGAACTTTTTGATAATCTTGAAATCATCAAAATCAACAAAACAATCGCCGACCAAGCGATTATTTACCGCAAAAACAAAACCAAAAAGATAAAACTTCCCAATGCGATAATCCTCGCTTCCGCCAAATACGCCAACGCCGATTTATTAACCGCCAATTGGGACGATTTTCAAAGTATAGATTCTGCCGTTGTTGTGGAAGACTTTGATGATTTGAAAATCTGAAAAATCGTTGTTTTCATTTGGCACTTTGAATCCGTAGAAAATATTTATATGATTCAACAATCTAATGAAGCACAATGATTTGAACATCGAAAATTGGAAGGAATGCGACATCAATACCGATTCGTTGTGGCTAATCAAAGAGCGCGATAAAAGCGGCAAGCATACGAATTTTTATCACGGAAATTTTATTCCGCAAATTCCGAATCAGCTAATCAGACGCTATACAAAAAAAGGCGAGACAGTTTTCGAGCCGTTTATGGGAAGCGGAACAACGCTTTTTGAATGTGAAAAGCTAGGAAGAAAATATATCGGCTTTGATATAAATCCGAAAATAGTTGAGTATGTTCGGCAAAAAATGTCAGACAATTCGGTTTTGAATAAATTTTTTATCGAAGAATGTAACTCGCTTGATTCGGAAAAGGTTAATGATGCGTTTATAAATTCGGCATTTGAAAATGTGCAGTTTCTTTTGATGCACCCGCCATATTTAGATATTGTGACATTTACCGATAATCCTGATGATTTATCACAAATCGGCAATTTGAAAGAATTTATCGGGAAATTTAGAATTATATGTGAAAACTCATTAAGATATTTGGATAAAAACAGATATTTTGCGCTTGTCGTCGGCGATGTCTATAAAAATGGTGAGGTTTTACCTTTGGATTTTTATTGTATGGATATGTTGAAGCGATATTTTAAGGTAAAGTTGAAAGGAATTGTCGTCAAAAACATTGAAGGCAATCGCGGGAAAATCGGACAAAACTCAATTTGGAAATATCGCGCTTTGAGCAGCGACTATTTTATTTTCAAGCACGAATATATTTTTGTCTTCAAAAAGGAGTTTTAGAAATGAACCCATTTAAACCAAACTCAACTTCATATCACGATTACGAAATCTTGAAAGATTTACAATGGCATTGCAGTAAATGTGAATTGCAATCAGGACAAGCGAAGACTTGGCAAACTTGGCGTGATGCCTTCGGTTTTCAATTTGATAAAGGAAATCCCGACGGTAGAAATTGGGATAAAAGAACAAAATGTGAAAACTGCGATAAAGTTACCGTTCATCGAAAACTGTTTACGCTCGAAAGAAACGAACAAACAAGCGCAAGATCAGGAATCTCGCCGAAACTCGCTAAAAGAATTAAAAAGTTATTGAACTGTAAAGAAGCGTTTCTTTTGAGAAAAATGTCGGGAAATCTATTGGAAGTTGACCACAAATTTCCTCAAATACGTTGGAACAAAGATGAAGACGACAACGAAAATTTGTCTGATGAAGAAATAAAGCAAAAATTTATTTTGCTTACTCGGAGCAATAATCTGCTGAAATCCAGGAATTGTGAGCGTTGCGTAAAAACGGGAATTCGCGGCAATTTTCCCGGAATTTATTTTTGGTATGAAGGCGATGAAAAATGGAGAACCGAACCGCACGATGAAAAAGGTTGTGTCGGGTGTTTTTGGTATGACCCGGACAAATGGCGTGAAGAACTAAACAAAATTATTGAAAATTCATAAAATACTTTAAGATATTTCATAATATACTTGACTTTTTCGTTTAATATAAAATACAATGGCATCAGTAAATAGAGCAAAGGTTGTTGAGCTAATGGCGAAGAAGAATATTTTAACTTTTAAGGAATTGGCAAAGGCGTTGGACATTTCGACGACGCAACTTTCAAATATTCTTTCGGAAAAATTCGAGCCGATAAAAAGTAATATTGTCGAATTAGCTGAATTCCTTGAAGTTAGTCCGCTTGAGTTGATTAAGGATGATATTACTCAAAACTCCAGAAATGAGAATGATTAAAAACGGAATAAAGCAATGCAAATATATTTATTTAAGACAGATATTGAAGACAAGATTTTTAGTCGAAAAAATGAAGCATTAAAGTATTTTGAAGATTCAAAAGACGCAACAATGCGAAGACGTAAACAAAAATATTGGCATAGAGGTTGGCAAATTTTGTATAAAGTAAAATACACCTCAAGTCTTGATTTTATTCAAATTCTGCTTGAGAATCCCAAAAGATGGGCAGAACGCGACGAATATATTCAGCGTGAACTCATTGTTGATTTTCCGTTTAATTCTGGAAGATTGCGCGATTTTACTTATCAATATCACAAAAAATGAATTACATCGGCTCAAAAAACAAACTTTCAAAATTCATAAAATCCGAAATCGAAAAAGTTGTCGGAGAAATGAAAGACAAAGTTTTCTGCGATTTGTTCGCGGGAACAGGCGCGATTGGACGGATATTTAAAACAACATCGAAGAAAATAATTGCCAATGATTTTGAATATTACAGTTATGTTTTAAATCGTAATTATATCGGAAATCACGAAGAAACAAATTGGTTTGAGAAAATAAACGAACTGGAAAATCTTGAAGGTGTCGAAGGCTTTATTTACAAAAATTATTGTTTGGGAAGCGGAAGCAAAAGGCAGTATTTCAGCGATGAAAACGGGAAAAGAATTGATGCGATTCGGCGGAAGATAGAAAGTTGGAAAAAGAAAAATGAAATTGATGAAAATCAGTATTATTTTTTGCTTTCGACTTTGCTTGAAAATGCTGATGCAGTTGCAAATACGGCGAGCGTTTATGGTGCTTTTCTGAAACATCTCAAAGCGTCGGCGCAAAAACCTCTGAAACTTACGCCAGCACTTTTTGATTTTAACGATGCGGTTCACGATGTTTTTAATGAAGATGCGAATGTTTTGATAAATAAAATTGCAGGCGATGTTTTATACCTTGATCCGCCTTATAACGCCCGACAATACGGCTCGAATTATCATTTGTTAAATACGATTGCTAAATATGATAATTTTACGCCGAAAGGAAAAACGGGTTTGAGAAATTATCAGCGGTCGCTTTATTGTCGGAAAGGCGAAGTTTCAGATGCGTTTGAGAAGTTAGTTGAAAATGCCGAGTTTAAATATATTTTTTTGAGTTATAACAATGAAGGTTTGATGTCTGAAATCGAAGTAAAAGACATTTTAGAAAAATACGGCAGATACGATTTGGCTACAATCGAATATCAAAGATTTAAAGCTGATAAAACCGAAAACAGAAATCACAAAGCATCGGAAACACTTGAATATCTCCATATTTTGGAAAAGTCTTAGAACAATTTATGCGATAATTAAAAAGCTATGACACAAAATCTACTGGATAGAATTACAATTAATTCAAAATAATGCGGTGGTCGTCCGTGTATTCGCGGGATGCGGATTCATGTTACGGATGTTTTGGATTTGTTTGCGGCTGGTTTGAGTGCCGAAGAAATTCTTGAAGAAATGCCCGATCTTGAATCGGAAGATTTGCAAGCGTCTTTGCAATATGTTTCGCGTAAATTGAATCACGCCGTTTTGATTGCCGCATAATGATTTGGATTGATGCGCGGGCTTTCCCCGGCAATCGCTTTTTGGATTGAAGAAACTTTCGGGATAGAAACTTTTGCCTTGCGCGATTTGGATTTGCGCGATGCGGAAGATGAAGAGATATTTCTCGAAGCGAAAAGCAAACGCCGTTGTAATCACCAAAGACAGCGATTTTCTGCTGCTTTTAGAGCGATTCGGTTCACCGCCGAAAGTTATTTGGCTGACCTGCGGCAACACTTCAAACGCAAATCTCAAGATTATCTTATCGAAAACGCTTCAAACTGTAATTAATTTGTTAAATGACGGAGAAGAACTTGTCGAAATCAGCTAAACTAAACGAGTTTTATTCCGAAAGGCATTTTGAATCCGGGCAAAATGTTTATTTAATTGCAAAGAAAGAAATGGTCGACAATTCTACTATCTTTTCTTAGTGGATTTTTTGTAAAAGAAAAACTTCAGATAAATCAGACCTAATCGGAGTATATTGAAAGAACAAAATAATTATGATATATGAAAGATGAAATATAAATTAGTGTGTCGGAGGTTAGAGGTGAAATTTTATTTTTCTGCTTCCGTATTTGCACACATTTTACATTTTATAGTTTGCACTTGTAAAAATGTTTATTCTTTACAGCCTTATTCTTACAATCGGTTTTGTAATTTTGCTGCCGCGATTTTTGTGGGACAGATTGAGAAATGGCAAATACACAAACGGTTTCGGAGAGCGGCTGGGCAAATTACCTGAATTTAAAGCGGATAATCGCCCGATTATCTGGCTGCATAGCGTTTCAGTCGGTGAAACCAACGCCGCCCGTCCGATAGTTAGAAGAATTCTCGAGGAATTTCCCAATTACCGTCTCGTTATTTCGACCACGACTAAAACCGGACAGGATTTGGCGCGGGATATTTTCGCCGAACACGCCGATCTTATTTTTTATTTCCCTTTTGACTGGAAATTTTCCGTGCGCCGCGCTTTGCGGATTGTTAAACCGAATATCGTTTTAATGATGGAAACCGAACTCTGGTTTAATTTTCTGCACGAAGCCGGCAGAAGCGGGGCGCGTATCTTTATCATTAACGGCAGACTTTCCGAAAAATCTTTTAAACGGTATTCGATGATTCGCAAGATGATGATTCGCATTTTTCATTATGTTACGCTGGCTTTGATGCAGGATGCCGAGAATGCCAAACGTATTTCCGGGCTTAGTATTCGGAACAATAAAGTAAAAGTTACCGGCAATATTAAATTCGATCAGATCGCCGAAGACTCTGAAAATCCTATAACGAAAGAATTTAAACGACGGTTTGCAATTTCAAAGGATGCGCCGCTGATTGTGGCGGCAAGCACTCACGCGCCGGAAGAAGAGATAATTATCAAGGCTTTCAAAGAAGTTTGGAAAAATTCGGAAGGAAAATTGCCGCGTCTTATGATAGTTCCGCGACACCCTGAAAGATTTGAGAAAGTTGCCGAAATTGTCAAAGAATCGGGATTTGATTGGGTAATGCGCTCGGAAGAAGAGTCGAACAGAGATAAATCGGCGGAGGTCATTTTGATTGATTCCGTCGGCGAACTTCGCGCGGTTTTTCCGCTGGCTGAAATAGTTTTCGTCGGCGGCAGTTTGATTCCGCACGGCGGACAGAATGTTTTAGAACCGGCAATCGAAAAAAAGCCGATTGTAACGGGTTTTTACACGATGAACTTTGCCGAAATCGTCAAAGAATTTCTCGCTCAGGACGCACTTATTCAACTGCCTGAATTAAATGAAAATGAAGCAGCCGCGCCGCTTGCCGCTGCATTTTCCGCATTACTGCAAAACGCAGAACGGCGCAAAGAATTAGGCGAAAATGCTTTTGCCATCGTCGAAAAAAATCGCGGTGCAACGGAGAAAACTCTCGAATTCCTTCGACCTTATCTGTTTGTCAACAGAAAATTATGATCTTCGTTTTCTACTTTTTCGCCTCGATTTTAGTTTTTCTCGGCTACAAATCTCTGCGCGGCGGAATTGATTATCTAAACTATTTCAAAAAGGAATTAGCCAAACCACAATCAAAATTCACGCCGTTTTGTTCGATAATTGCGCCGTGCCGCGGACTTGACGAAGATTTGCAAATCAATCTTGACGCGCTTTTTCAACAGAATTTTCCACAGTTTGAAATTTTATTCGTGGTTGATGGCGAAGAAGACGAAGCAGTAAAAGTCATTAGAGAAATTTCCCGCAAAGGTGCGAATAACGCAAAGTTAATCATTGCGGGGAAAGCCGAAAATGAAGGGCAAAAAGTTCACAACCTGCGGCAAGCGGTTTTGGAAGTTTCGGAGCAAAGCGAAATTTTTGTTTTTGTAGATTCCGACGCGCGACCAAACGAAAATTGGCTGAGAAATTTAATTGCACCTCTGCACGACAAAAATATCGGCGCGGCGACGGGTTATCGTTGGTTTATTTCAAAAAAAAATACATTTCCTTCGCAGCTTCGCTCGGTTTGGAACGCTTCGATTGCATCCGCTTTGGGCGAACGCGCGAATAATAATTTTTGTTGGGGCGGTTCGACAGCGATGCGGCGCGACGTTTTTGAAAATCTGAATATGCGCGAAAAATGGCGCGGAACTTTGTCGGATGATTTTGCCGTAACCAACGTAATGAGAGAAGCGAATTTGCCGATTTATTTTGTGCCGCAATGTTTGACGGCAACAATTGAAGACTGCTCCTTTAGCGAGTTTCTGGAATTTTCGACGCGCCAAATGAAAATCACGCGCATTTATGCCGCGCATTTGTGGAAAGCGTCTTTTATCGGTTCTTTTTTATTCACAGTGTTTTTTGCAGCAAATATATTGCTTTTATTTTTTCTCGCCGGTTGGCAATTTTGGCTGACGCTGATTTTTTTATTGATAATTTTCACACTCGGCGCGGCGAAAGCGTGGGTTCGTTTGAAAGCCGTGAAATTAGTTTTACAAAATTATGAAAAAGAATTAAATCAAAGTGTTTTATGGCAGCTAACGCTTTGGGCAATTACGCCCGCCGTTTATTTTTATAATTGTTTTCGCGCTTTTTTCTCAAACCAAATCCACTGGCGCGGCATCAGATATGAAATGAAATCGCCGCACGAAACCATTATTTTGCATAGCGATACAAAAAAATAAGTTGATTTCAAACAAGTTAGTAAGATAAAATTTTATTTGTTTTGTAATTATTAGAGGTTAAAATAATTTATGTCCAAACTTTCACTCAATAAATTTTTCGCCTTTTTGCTCATCATTTTGTCGTTTGCTCACGCTGCCGACGCACAGACAAAAAATTCCCGCAAAAAAAATATTTTTAAAAAAATAATTAAAAAAGTTGATTTAAAAAAAGACAAATCACCGAAAGCAGAAGCGGCAAAAAATGCCGATTCCGAAACCGAAGAAACACCGAAAGGAAGATTGCCTGTGATTATTATTCCGGGTTTAATCGGCTCGGAACTCGTCAACAAAAATACGGGCGACAAAGTTTGGTTTGATCTCACGCGGGCAAAAGATGATGATTTGAGATTGCCGATTTCGCCGAATATCAAGGCAAACCACGACAATCTCGTGCCGCGTGATATTCTACGGAAAATTCAGCTCATTCGGTTCACACCCGAAATTGAAATTTATCAAAAATTGATTGAATCGCTCGAATCTGACGGTTACACCGAAGGCAAGTTGGACGCGCCGACTGAAAACGGTGCAGCCGATACTTTTTACGTTTTTCCTTATGATTGGCGGCTTGATAACGTCGAAAACGCACAAATTCTGCTGAAAAAATTGGACGAACTCCGCGCGAATTTGAAGAAGCCAAAGTTAAAATTTAACATCGTCGCGCATTCGATGGGCGGTTTAATTGCACGTTATGCCGCGATGTATGGCAAAGCCGATTTGACGGCGAGAAGCGTCAGACCGACGTGGAAAGGCGCAAACTATTTTAATAATATCTCGCTGATCGCTACGCCGAACGGCGGTTCGCTTTCGGCTTTTAACTCGTTGCTCAACGGTTTTTCGCTGTTCGGCAGCGGCAAACTGAATCTGCCTTTCGTGCAAAATCTGTCCAAATACGATTTGTTCACGATTCCCGCGATTTACCAACTTTTACCGCACGACGGAATGGTCAACGCTTACGATGAAAACTTAAAGCCGATAAAAGTTGATATTTACAATCCCGCGACGTGGGAAAAATACGGTTGGACGGCTTACACCGACGAAGATTTTTCCAAAAGGATTGAAAATACAACGCCGGAGCAAGCGAAGGCGTATTTTCGCGCCGTGCTGCTTCGCGCCAAACTTTTTCAGGCGGCGTTGGACGCAAAACCGGCGGCAAAAAATCCGATTCCGATTTATTATCTCGGTTCCGAATGCAAGCCGACGATTGACGGAATGATTTTGTATAAAAATCCGAAAGACGATAACGCTTGGAAAACGGAATTTGAGGCTGATTCCTTTACGAAAAGCGACGGCACAAAAGTTACCAAAGAAGAGCTGGAAAAAATCTTGTATTCTCCCGGCGACGGTGTTGTTCCGAAACGCTCATTGATTTCTTCTTTGTTGAGCCTTGGCAAATTTCGCAACTTAAAATCGGGCATTGTCGGCAATGATTTAACATTAGCCTGCGGTGAACACAACCGTTTGGCGGGCGATGCGATAATCGGAAAAAGTCTTTTGAGCGTTTTGGACTTGCAAAACACGATGCCGAAAGAAAAGACTGTCAAAACATTAAATACAAAAAGAAGAAGCAATAAATAATTTACAAACACTTCGTTTGATGTCAGAATTAAAAGCCGGAAATATGAAACGCTTTTTAGTCTGCTTAAATTTTATTCTTTTTGCCGGTCTTTTGACTTTCGCGCAACAGCGTCCGCTTTTAACAGAAGATGTTGACACGATTCCCGAAGGCGCGGTTGAAGTTTCGGCGGGCGTTGATTTTCTGCAAAACGAGAAATTTCCGCTTTCCGGTTTGAAAGGTGATTTAACGCGCGTCGGCGATATTCGCGTTAAAGTCGGTTTCGCTTCAAACATCGAATTTCAGGTCGAAGGCGTTTTGCAAAACTTTCTGGCGATAAATTCAACTGCCGCGCGTCCGCCGATTCCTTTGAGTTTAGACGGAAATTCAAGCAACGATGCGGGCGATTTTATACTTTCGACAAAAATAAAACTTCGCAACGAAACGCGCAATTTTCCCGCGCTCGGCTTTAAATTCGGTTTCCAACTTCCTAATTCGGATCAGGCACGCGGCATCGGCACGAATCAAATAAATGTTTTCGGTAAAGTTTTAGTGCAGAAAAGATTCGGCACACGAAACGGTAAGTCGCCGCGATTCAAGGCTTTGGGCAATATCGGCATCGGAATTATGACTGCGCCGCTCGAACGCTTTACGCAGAATGATGTTTTGCTTTACGGTTTAGCGGGAATTTACAGCGTCAACGACCGCATCAATGTCGTCGGCGAAGTCAACGGACGCGCCAACACGCGCAGTGGAAATGCGCCGCTCGGCACGGAAAGTATTTCGCAATTCAGAATCGGCACTCAAATAAAAGCATCAAACTTGCGTTTCGACACCGCCGCGATTTTCGGTTTGACCAGATTCAGCCCGCGCACCGGCGTAACCTTCGGCGTAACTTATTTATCTCCAAGCATTTTCACTCCAGCCAAATGAGTCTAGGAAGTCTAGGAAGTCTGGGAAGTCTGGGAAGTAAATCTTCTACTTTGACTTTCCAGACTTCCCAGACTTTTAAGACTTATCCCAATCGGCGAATGTCCATTTCCTAAGTTCGGCGCGGTGCGAATTGCTTCGGTAACAAATCTTTTCGCGGTTTCAACTGATTCGATCAAGTTTTTTCCTAATGCGAGATTTGCCGCAATCGCCGCCGCCAATGTGCAGCCGGTTCCGTGCGTCGCGTTTGTTTCGATAAATTCGGATTCAAACGTCTTATATTTATCGCCCAAAAACAAAAAATCTTTCGCCAAACGGTTTTTACTTTCGCCTTTCGCCTTTCGCCTTTCGCCTTCAAAAAGGTGTCCGCCTTTTATCAAAACATTTTTCGCGCCTAAACTTTGCATTATTTTCGCGGCTTTTTCGATGTCTTTTTCGTTTTCGATTTTTATGTTTGTAATTCTTTCGGCTTCCGGCAAGTTCGGCGTAACAACATCGGCAAGCGGAAAAAGTTTTTCGATTAAAACTTGTAAGGCTTCATCGTCAATCAAATCAAAGCCGGAAGTCGAGCGCACAACCGGATCAACGACAAAGTTTTGTAATTTATAAGTTTGGACTAATCGCGCAACTTCTTCGATGATTTCCCTCGTCGGCAGCATTCCTGTTTTAAGTGCCGAAATTTTAAAATCTTCGACAATCGGCTCGACTTGTCCGCGCACGGTTTCGGTGGTTTGATGAACCGCGCCGAAAACTCCAGTGGTATTTTGAAAAGTTATCGAAGTTACGGCGGACGCGGCGAAGCAGCCGAAAACCGTAAATGTTTTAATATCGGCGATAATTCCCGCGCCGCCCGACGGATCGAGTCCGGCAATAGTTAAGCAAACTTTTATCATAAGAACAGTTTAAAATTTTCCGTGTTGTTCAAAAAGCGAATCGCGGCAAAACCGCTTGCGCCGTTTTCTAAAACGGATTTGTAATTTGTTTTACTAATTCCGCCGAGCGCAATGACCGGAAAGGGTTTTAACTTTTCGCAGACTTCGCGCAATTTCTCGATGCCTTGCGGTTCACCTTTATTCGGCGTTTTAAAAATCGGACTGAATATTACAAAATCCGCGCCGTTTTGTTTAGCTGTTTCGGCTTCTATGATTGTATGAGTTGAAACACCGATAACAAAATTCTTCGGAAAATTATGGCGAATAATCCCAGCAGAAAGCGAATGCGAAGTTAGATGAACGCCTTCGGCTTCGGCAGCAAGCGCAATGTCGGCGCGGTCATTGACTAAAACCTTTGTTCGACTTTTGTGCGTAATTTTCACGGCTTGGCGGACGAGTTCAAATAAAAGCCGCGCCGGAAGTTTTTTCTCGCGGATTTGGATTAAAGAAATCTCGTTTTCGGCGGCAATAGTGATGAGTTCGAGAATTTGAGATTTCTTTTCGGCAAAGTTATCGGCGGTAGTTTCGCCATCGGTAATGAGGTAAATCAAAGGATTATCGGTCAAATCGAAAAAAACATTTTTAGTTTTTAACACGGCTTTCTTCTTCCAGCATTTGCACGCTTTGCTTAAAGTGCGCCATTTCCCAAAAAGCGAGAAATAAATTCAAGATGCCCAAACCCGTTACTGCGCCGCGAAACCAGCCCGAAGCAATTATTTGTCGGATAATCGGCAAACCGGTTTGCCGCACGACAAAATTCAGAAAATAATTGTCGCCCCAATCGCCCATTCCGCCATAGCTGAACCACGGCAAAATCATCAGAAACATTCCGACCAGCAAACACAAAATTATAAAAAAAATGACGATCAGTTTGGAAATCATAAAAGATTGTTTTTCTTAATTCACCAAAGTTTTAATAATTTCATATTACTTAGCATTTACCAAGTTCTTGAATATAATAGTTTTGAGTAAAACAAAGTTTTTTGCAATTTTCCATCTCAAATAATCTTCCAACTTCGTCGCCGCATCCGTGCGTTCGTCGCGGTATTTGACGACAATTAACGCATTTATTTTATTGTCGTTTATAAACTTCACTTCGATGTCCGATAAAATGAATGACAACAATTTTTTCCGAATAAATTATTTCATAAATAATTCGATAATCACCTTGCCGAAGTTTAGACAAACCCAAAAGATTGGCTCGTAGACCTTCCGGTTCAATTATTTCCGCATTTTCCGCCAGCCAATTTATTTTCTTTGCCACTCGACGCGCAATTGCGTTATCCAGTTTTTCAAGATCGCGGACAGCATCTTTAATAAAACGGACTTGATACATTTAATTTAACCCGCGCCGCAACATCTTCAAATGCTTCGCCGCGCTCGCCGTTTTCTACTTCTTTTTTTTGTCTAAAAAGTCTTTTTTGCAATGTGTCGGTTAATTCCAAATTATCCTCATCGTCAAATAAATCCCGCAATTTCTCCTCGACCACTGCACCAATAACCTCGCGCAACTCGTCAACCGTCATTTGTGAAACTTTTGTGTTCATAATTTTTATTTTAACAAACGAATTTGCTCAACGTAAATAATCTTCCAACTTCGTCGCCGCATCTGTGCGTTCGTCGCGGTATTTGACAACGCGACAGATTGTTATCTTCTATAAATATCTCTGCGATGTCCGATAAAACGGACAAATACTGTTTTCTCTTCGTGTGAAATTTGATAAATAATTCGATAATCACCTTCGCGGAGTTTGGCAAAACCGGCAAGATTTTTTCTCAATCCTTTAGGCTCTATCGTTTCCGCATTTTCCGCCAGCCAATTTAATTTTCTTAAAATCCGACCAACAATCGCCTTATCAAACCGTCCTAGATTTTGACTTGCCTCTTCATACAAACGGATTTCATACATAATTTAACCCAAACCAAGCCGCGCCACGACATCTTCTAAGGCTTCGCCCCGATCACCGTTTTTAATTCGCTCGTTTTGATGGACAAGAATTTCTTTAAATTCATCGGTAAATTCCAAATCGTCTTCCGGGTCTTTAAACAAAACGGCTAATTTTTCTTCGACCATTTCATCAACCACTTGGCGCAAATCCTCGATTGAAATCTGTAAAACTTTCGTGTTCATATTTTTATTTTATCAAATGAATTTCTTTAACGTAAATAATCTTCCAACTTCGTCGCCGCATCCGTGCGTTCGTCGCGGTATTTGACGATAATCGGCGCGTAGAGCGACAGACCGTTTTCCTTTCCGAAACCGCTCGTAATCGCCCGCGAACCCTGCACGACGACCGCGCCCGCCGGAATTTCAAGCGGTTTTGTGCCGTCGGATTTATAAACTTTTTCGTTCGTCAAATCAAAAACCGGAGTCGAGCGCGTCAAAATAACGCCCGAAGCCAAAACGCATTTTTCGCGGACAATTACGCCTTCATAAACGCCCGTGTTGCCGCCGATCAAGCAATCGTCTTCAATAACAACGGGATTTGCATTTATCGGTTCAAGCACGCCGCCGATCTGCGCCGCCGCCGAAATATGAACACGCTTGCCGATCTGAGCGCACGAACCGACGAGCGCGTGCGAGTCAATCATCGTGCCTTCGTCAACATACGCGCCGACATTAACATACATCGGCGGCATACAAACGACTCCGGGCGCAATGTAACTTCCATCCCGAATCGTCGAACCACCGGGAACGATGCGAACTTTGTCTTCCAAAGTCATTGGGCGTAGGGAATAAGTTTCCTTGTCAAAAAACTGAAAAGATTCGCCGTCTTTCGACATTTCAACCATCGCGCCCATCTTAAAACCGAGCAAAATACCTTGTTTCACCCAAGCGTTCGTCTGCCAATTTCCTTCCGAGTCTTTTTCCGCCGCACGAATTTCACCGCGTCTTAAAGATGCTTTGAAATCTTCAAAAATCTTACGGTCATCGGCTGTAAATTCCGTTTTGTTTAATAGTTGTTCAATATTTTCTTGTAAATTCATTTCAATTTAGTGGTTTTATATTTTTCCAAAATTCCCAATGTCTTTCTGCAATATTTACCGAATTATCCCAAGAATCTTTTTCTTTGAGAACTCGAAATAAATCCGTTTCTTCAAAATCTTTTGCAAACTTACTTTCTAAGAACTTCAAAGAACTAAATGCTGACATTATTGTTTTAAGATTTGATTCCTCAGAAGCATTTTCAATTATTCTTCGTAGTTCTTTTTCAGCTAAACCGTCATCAAGCAACGCAATTCCGACAGCAAGTTGCGGCGAAACCCAATTTCCGTGTTCTAATCTCCAAATCAAATCCTTTTGAAATTTATTATCTCTCAGAAGTATCGCAACCGCATTTCCAACCAAAGTCGGTCGCCAATTTACAGACACAATCAAATCCTTTATGGTTTTAGGGGTTCGTTTTAAATCAATTGCCAGTTTTTTGAGTTTGCTCAATGTAATTTCTTTTTCCTCATCGTTTTCTCCAAAGTTGAGATTTAAAAGATGAAGATAATAAGGAACTCCATTTTTATCTAATCCAAGTTCTTTGTTGAGAATTCTTACGACTTTTGAAGTCGGCATCATTGATTTTATTGCTGAGATTTTATCCTTTATGTTCATCTCATTTTACTTTTAGAAACTAAAATACAAAAGTTTCGCAATGAATCACATTCGACTCGAATTCGAGCAAGTATTTTTCATCTTCCGCATAATATCTCGCTTTTTCATAATCGCGCCCCGCGAATTTTTTGACGTTTTCAAAGCTGTCCCATTTCGTAACCGACCGGAAATGGCAAATATCATTTTCGATTCGCCGCAAAATTTCCACACCGAGATTTCCTTCCGTGTGTTTGTAATCGGCAACGCCCGTTTTTATCACATATTCCAGATATTCGTCCGCGTGTTCGGCTTTCGTTATTCCGTGCCAAATTCTTGTAATTGCTTTCATTTATCCAAATTTTTCAAAATTTCCTTCAACTTTTTCCGCGTCGGTTCTGTAACCGGCACAAGCGGCAATCGTAAATTTTCTTCTAAAAGATTCATCTCTTTCATCACCAATTTGCAAGGCGCGGGCGATGCTTCGATAAAATTGGCTTCCATCAGCGGCAAAATTTTGTAATGAATTTTCCGTGCTGAAGTCCACGCGCCGTCGAGAGCTTTTTCGACCATCGTGGAAGTTTCTTTTGGGATTTCATTGGCACAAACAGAAACCAAACCATCTGCGCCAACTGAAATTAAAGGCAAAGTCGTCGCATCGTCGCCGGAAAATACTTTGAAATTTTTCGGACGCATTGCAATTATTTCCATAATTTGCGAAAAATTTCCCGACGCTTCTTTAGTTGCCGCGATATTTTCAAATTCATTTGCCAATCTCAAAGTCGTTTCGGCGGAAATGTTTGAAGCGGTGCGTGAAGGCACATTGTAGAGCATAATCGGAAATTTTTTGACCGATTTGGCAATCTCGCCGAAATGCGCGAACAAACCATCCTGCGTCGGTTTGTTGTAATAAGGCGCAACAATCAGCGCGGCATCTGCGCCGAGTTCGCGCACCTTTCGCGTAAAATCAATCGTTGCGGCGGTGTTGTTGCTGCCCGTTCCGGCGATGACTTTGGCTTTGAGTGCGTGCGCGGTTTCGATTGTCATTTTGATAACGTGCAGTTTTTCGTCGTCAGACATCGTAACGCTTTCACCCGTCGTGCCGCACGGAATCAAAATCTTTACGCCGTTTTTTATTTGCCGCGTTACTAAAGACTTAAAGCATTCGTCGTCAATCGAACCGTCTTTTTTAAACGGTGTAACTAAAGCAGTTCCGCAGCCGCGCATCCAATGGAGTTTCATCGTCATAATTTTTATACTTTATTAAAATTTTTATTGAAAAATCAGCAAAATGAAAGTATATGTTTAAAACGCCCGAATATAAAAGCTCATTTTGCGTCGGCTAACTTGGATTTGACTTTTCATTATTGTATGAGAACTTCGTCCATCACTTCCGTAAATTCCCAAAAACCTTTTTTGCCGACAATCCATTCCGCCGCAAGAATCGCGCCCGACGCGAAACCTTCACGCGAACGCGCAAAATGTTCCAATAAAATTTGATCGGCTTTCCCGTCGAAACCGACGCGATGTGTTCCCGGAATATGTCCGGCGCGAGTCGAAGAAACGCTGAAATCCTTGTCTATATTTTTTGCGACAATTTCTTTCAACTTCAAAGCCGTTCCGCTCGGCGCGTCCAATTTACGCGAATGATGCTGTTCTTCGATAAATGCTTCGTAATCTTCAAATTTTGCGAAAAGTTCCGAAGCGAAATCGGCGATTCGATAAAACAAATTCACACCGATTGAAAAATTCGCGCCGAAAACAAATGCGCCGCCCTTTTCTTCAACCGATTTTTTGATATTTTCCTTTTCATTATTCCAACCCGTCGTGCCTTCGACAATCGGAATTTTTGCCGCAAGACACGCTTCAACATTACGTTTCACGGCTTTCGCAATTGAAAAATCAATCGCCGCATCCGCGCCTTTTAATTTTGCCGCTAATTCCGTCGCGGAAAGATTCGCATCCGACTCATCAATAACCGCCGCAATTTCGTGATTTTTATTTTTGGCTAAAGTTTCAATGAGCTTTCCCATCGCGCCGTAACCGATTAAAGCTATTTTCATTATTTTATTTCAACGCCTTGTTTTTGGATTATATGATTCAACACATCTTCGAATTTGTGATTTTCATACGCTAGCCCGCCGTCAAATTTGCCGAAAGGACTTTTAACAAAAAATAAATGACATTGATAGCAAATTTCAACTTCAACTGTTTTGCCCTTATATGTCGCGCGTATGCCGTGATGCGGAATGTAGCAAGCCGACGGAGTAAGTCCTGCGGAAACATCAAGATAAAATGTTTCCAAAACTTCCTTTCTATCTTTTTCGTCTGTAATGATGGCACGGCGATTCGGATAAAATCCCATACTGTCAGGATCATTTTCTCCGAGAACTTCCGCCAAAATTTCAAGTTTCTCCGCCTTTTCCAAAATCTCGCGCACTTTTGGCGGTAAAGATTCATTCAAGTTTTTATTCTGCTTTGAATTTAATCTGACGCTCGACGTAATAGGTTTAAGCGTTATGACTTCTTCAATCGGCAAAACAGTTTTTTTAATCATTGGCGAAGTAGTAATTTCTTTACTTTGATAAGTTTGCGTATTTTCGCCAACAGCCGTTTCGACCTTTGAACAGTTCGTCAAAATAAAACAGCAAACAATCGAAATTATGAGTATTCGCATAAAAATTCTCCTTTACTGAAAATTCATCTGCCGTATCAATTCGATAAAACGCTGTTCATCGCGCAGATTGTTCCATTTCGGCTCGACTTTCAGAAAAGCCAATTTCGGGTCGTGCTGTTCCAACGCGCTTTCCAAATAGAAAAATGTTTCGTCGCGCTTATTCAATCCGTGATAAGCCAGAGCGAAATGATACGCCGGAACATATCGCGCATTTGAAGATTGCCTTAATTCTTCAAGCGCGGCTTCGGCTTTCGCTTGTTCGCCCGATTTTGCCATCGCATAAATCAACAAAGCGGCGGCGTGTGAACCTCCACCGGAAAGTTGTTTTGCTTTATTTGCTTCGGCAGCGGCTTGGGCAAAATTTTCTTTTTCGATATACGCGCTCGCGGCAAACAAATGCGCGAGCCAGAAATTCGGTTCGAGTTCAATAGTTTTGTGCAATCGGGATAGTGCTTCGTCGGGTTTTCCGGCGTGAAGCAGAAATTGTCCTTCGAGCGCGTTGACGCGCAAATTCAGCGGGTCGAGTTCTCGTGCAAGTTTTATCTCCGCAAGCGATTCATCGTGCCGTCCAATGTTTGAAAGAATGTGCGCGTAAGCCTCGTGCGCGTCCGCGCTGTTTGGGTCGAGTTTTATAGCGCGTCGGCATTCAACTTCGGCGGTTTTCCAATCCCAATCGAACCAAAACAAAAGCCAGCCGAGAACGCCGTGCGCTTCGGCTAAATTATCGTCTATTTCGATTGCCCGAAGTGCCGCCGCTTTTGCTTTCGGGGAAAATTCGCTTGCCGGAAGTTCAGCGGCAAGCGGCAAAGTTTGAAATGCTTGAGCGAGTCCGACGTAAGCCAGCGCGTAATTCGGATCAAGCGCAATTGCTTGCTCGAAATAAGAAATCCCCTTTTGAATTTCATCCGGTCTTAATTTGAGATAGTGAAAACGTCCTTTGAGATAAAGCTGATAAGCCTCGATGTTTTCGGCGTAACGATTGCGAAGCGCGGCTTTTTCTTCGCTTAAAAATTTTACTTTCAGTTCGTCAATGACAGCGAGCGTGATTTCGTCCTGCAAATCAAAAACGTCTTTCATCTCGCCGTCGTAGCGTTTCGACCAAAGATGAAAACCATCCGCTGCGTTGATAAGCTGAACGGAAATTCGCAGACGATTTCCCGCACGTCTGACACTTCCTTCGAGTATTGTTTTGACACTCAAAATGTTTCCGATTTCGCTGACATCAACATTTCTGTTTTTGAATGAAAAGGCGGAAGTCCGCGCCGCAACCTTCAAATTTTTAATCTTTGCCAGTGCGTTCAAGAGTTCTTCCGCCAAACCGTCGCAAAAATACTCGTTTTCCGCGTCCGCGCTGATATTCGCAAATGGCAAAACGGCAATCGATTTTTGTGTTTGCAGCGAAGAATCCATTTCTTCGGATTTTAGAATTTGCGTTTCAGCTTTAGTGTCGGGCGAATAACTCTGTCCGAATTCAGATTCAAAATCCATCCGCTTCTGCAAACTTTTCAAATCTGCGAACAAACCTTTCATCGTTTGATAACGCTCGTCCCTTTTTTTGCGAAGCGTTTTTGCAATTATGCGCTGTAATTCGTCCGGCACATCCGTCGAAAAACGAGAAAGCGGCTGAGGTTCGGCGTTTATCAAATTGGCGAGAGTTTCCGACATCGAATCTCCGCGAAACGGCGTTCTGCCGGCGATCATTTCGTAGAGCGTTACGCCGAAACTAAAAATATCCGTTCTTGCGTCAACCCGTTCGCCTTTCGCTTGTTCGGGCGACATATAATTGACCGTTCCGAGAATTACGCCTTTCGCCGTTTCGTTTTGCTTGACGGTTTCGTCTTCAAAACCGACGGCTTTCTGTTCAACCAATTTGGCTAAACCAAAATCGAGAATTTTCACAAATCCGTCGGGACGCACGATAATGTTCTCCGGCTTGATGTCGCGGTGAACTATTTTTGCGGAGTGCGCGGCGACGAGAGCGTTGGCGATTTGAGTGGAAATTTCCAAAATTTCCGGCAAATCAAGCGATGTTTTGAGAATAATGTCGCGCAAAGTTTCGCCTTCGATATATTCGCTGACGATATAGTTTGAATTTTCGCTTTCGCCGATTTCGTGAATGACTAAAATATTCGGATGATTCAATGCGGATGCGGCTTTCGCTTCCTTAATAAATCTGTTTAGATTCGATTCGTGTTTGGCAAACTTTTCGTTGAGGATTTTAACGGCGACGCGGCGGTCGAGTTTTTTATCTTCGGCGAGATAAACTTCCCCCATTCCGCCCGCGCCGATTTGTTTGATTATTTCATAATGCCCGAAAATTTTTCCCGCTCCGAGATTTTTCGGCTCGATAATAAAACTGGCAACGGCGGCAGCGGCGGGCTGTTCCATAAAACTTTCCGCGTCCGTGTATGAAGCAAGTAGATTTTCGACTTCGCGGCGCAGCTCTTCATTCGTGCCGCACGATTCGTCAAGAAACTGCTTGCGCTTCGCAGGCGCAAGTTCGACGACCGTCTCGAATAATCTTTTAACTTTTTGCCAGCGTTCCGAGTTCATTTCGTAATCTCTTGATATAGCCAAGCCTTTGCCGATTTCCAATCGCTTTTCACAGTCGCGGGCGAAATGTGAAGAATTTCGGCGGTTTCTTCAATGCTCAAACCGCTGAAATAACGCAGTTCGACAATTCTCGCCTGCCTTTCATCAAGTTCGGCAAGCCGCGTCAAGGCTTCGTCTAACGCCTCCAAATCAATGCTTTTTTCTTCCGACACCGCCAGCGTTATCGCTTCGAGCGGCAAGTTTTCGTCTGTTCCGCCGCGTTTCGCGCGGTGTCGCGCCTTAGCGTAATCAACCAGAATTCGGCGCATTGCTTGAGCGGCGATACCAAAAAAATGTGCGCGGTTTTGCCAATTAACTTCACGCTGGTCAACCAATTTCAGATAAGTTTCGTGAATCAGCGCGGTCGTCTGCAAAGTATGCCCGATACGTTCACGGCGCAAATAACGCGCGGCTTGGGCATGCAGTTCTTCATAAACAAGCGGCAAAAGCGTGTCTAATGCTTCTTGTTTTCCGTTGCTCCATTCCCGAAGTTTTTGGGTTATCTCCGGCGGTTTTTGTCGAGATTGCTCCATATTTTACCGCTTATTTATGCTTGTAAGAATATGCCTGTTCAATTATCAAGTCAATTTATTTTTTTGAAAGATAAAAAATTTATTCAGCCTTTTTTCGCCCCGATGTCGCGTTAATATCTGAAGGCAAAAATCAGAATTGATTCTCGTCAAACGTAAGCAAACGCACTGACGTTTCAATTTGTTAGAAAATCAAAAAAGGAGAATAAAAAAATGAAACACAAACTGATTTCATTCGTCGCCGTCGCGCTTATCGCATTGACGGCAAACATAGTTTCGGCTCAAACAAGTTCTGTCTTTGTTACGGGATTAAAAGCCCCGACAAAAATCATCTACGCGCAGAAGCAGGGATATTTTCTGGTGTCCGAAGCCGGAATAGCCGCTATTCCAAACAGCGGACGAATCTCGATTGTAACTAATCAAGGTGCGGTTTTTACCTTGCTTGACGGTTTGCCGTCAGGACCTGCCGCACCAAACGGCGATCCGTCAGGACCATCCGCATTATTGGTTCAAGGCAACAAACTCTACATCGCTATCGGAACCGGCAACGAAACTATCAACGGTCCCGCGCCCGGCTCGGAGATTCCGAACCCGAATCCGAACTCACCGCTTTTTAGCTCGGTTCTCGAATACACTCTTCCTCTGTTCGGCTTCGGATTCGGCAGAACGGCTTTTAATGTTTTGACCGCCGCCGACCACACGCGGTTGGCGAATGGCGAAACCATCTTCATCGGCAGACCCGGACTTCTGCGGTCAACAGTCAGATTAGTCGTCAATTTCCCTGATTTTACACCGTTATTCAGACCGGATGTGCCGAATAATGTGCGAAACTCCAATCCATTTGGTTTGGTTCTGCACGGAAATAAGCTTTATGTTGCGGATGCCGCACAAAATAATATTCGGACGGTAGATTTGGAAGACGGTTCGATAGGAACTTTGATTACATATCCGGCGCGAATGAACCCGACTCCGGTAGGTCCGCCCTTTATTGATCCCGTTCCCGACAGTTTGCGGCTTTTCGGCAACAAACTGCTTGTAACATTTTTGACCGGATTTCCGTTTCCCGCCGGTCAAGCGGATGTTAGGCAGTATGATTTGGAAAGCGGAGAAGAATCGCAGTTTATCGGCGGATTGTCGTCGGCGATTGATGTTTTGCCGGTTAGTTCGGGCTTTTGCAGTTCGATTTACACATTGGAATTCAGCACCAATATGCTGATGGGCGCACCCGGACGGCTTCAGCGATTCGACACGCCAAACGGAACGCCAACCGTTATCGCCAACAACTTAACCACACCGACAAGTATGGCGCGGCATCCCGCAAGCGGCGATTTCCTGGTTACTGAAATATTCCCCGGACGCATTACGCGCATTAGTAATCCGTAAAATGAGTCCAAAGTCTAAAGTCCAAAGTTTTAGGTTCGTCTTTAACTTTGGACTTTAGACTTTGGACTTTTTTTCGTCTTGTCGAGCAATTTTTTTGCTAAATATACATAAAGCCCAACGGCTTTTTCCAAATCTTTTTTCAAAACGAATTCATCTTTCGTATGTGCGACGAGAATTGAACCTGCGCCAAATAAGAGCGGCGTTCCCCAATTTGAAAGATGCGGAATGTCGGTTGTAAAACGGACGACTTTTTGCCGGAAGCCTTCGACTTCGAGCATTTTCACCGGCTTGGCGATTGACATAATTTCAATTTCGCCTCTGTCAGCGACGGCTTTTTCCAGAACTTCGAGAATCTGCTGTTCGTCGGTTGTCAGCCGAATATGCAGACCGGCTTCGGCATTCGGCGCGATCACATTTGTTTTTAAACCGCCGCTGATTAAACCGATATTATTGGTTGTTGCGCCGAAAAATTCATCATTCGGAAATTCAATTTGCCGCACGTCGCGTAAAATATCGAGTAATTTTTCAATCGCCGATTCGCCCATTTCCGGGTATGCGGAATGCGCGGCTTTGCCCGTTGTTTTGATTAAAAATCGCAAAGAACCTTTCGAGCCGATTGCCAAATCGTTGTCGGTTGGTTCGCCGTTGATGAGATATTCACATTTTTTGGCGATTTCGTGTTGGTTTGCTTTTCTCGCGCCCGAACTTCCTTGTTCTTCATCAACGGTGAACAGCAAACCGATGTTGTTGATTCCCTGCTTTCGCAGTTCTTCCGCCGCAAGAATCTGCGACGCGATAATTCCTTTCGCATCACACGCGCCGCGTCCATAAATTTTTTCATCATCTTCCGACGCTTCGATAAACGGCGGAACGGTGTCAATATGCGTCGAAAGAAATACGCGCGGCGTGTCGTTTAAATATGCGATGACGTTGTTTTGATTGCTCGATACGGCTTGCAGTTCAACCGTCCAACCTAAAGATTCGAGATAGTCGCGCAGGAAAAACCCGACGGCTTCTTCATCTTCGGAAATTGACGGGATGTTGATTAAAGATTTGGTTAGTTCAAAAAGGTTCATAAATTTTATCTACCGCTCGTAAATTGAGCCGCACCGTTCGCGCAAGAATCCGCCTTTGCGATTGGATAAAACTGCTTGAATTTCGGCGATGATCGAAAGAGCGATTGTTTCCGGCGTGTCCGCGCCGATGTCCAAACCGACAGGCGCATAAAGTTTGGCAAGCTGCGCTTCATTAAATCTTTCGCCGATTTCCGCCAGCAGTTTTTCCGTGCGCTTTTTCGGTCCGAGCGCACCGATATATTGACATTCAGAGTTCATCAAACGCCGCAAAATCTCGCGGTCACGGTCATAATTGTGCGTCATTATAACGGCGACGGAATTTTCGTCGGCAAAAATTTCGTCGGGCAAATCTTCGGAATTGGAAACGATAACTTCGTCCGCTTCAGGTAATCTTCGTTCATTTGCAAAAGCGGTGCGATGGTCTATCGCCGTTACGCGCCAGCCGATTTCTTTGGCAAAATCAATCAACGGAAGCGCGTCGTAACCTGCGCCAAAAAGCAGTAAATTCAATGGTGGATTGATCGTTTCAAGAAAAACTTTGCCAAAAGTAAAAGTTTCGAGATTAGAAGTTTTTTCTCGTGAAAAGCGATGTAGTGCTTCTTTTAATTCGTCCGGGACTTTCGGTTTGACGGCGGTAAATGTTATTTTTGAATCTCGCAGAAAGAAACGCCAACCAATTTTCCGATCTTCCGAATTTGAAGTTATGACGGTTGCCATCGCAAAAGATTTTCTTTCATTAAAAGCATTTTTTATGAAGTCGAAAAAACGGCTTTCACTTGAAACTTCTTCAAGCAAAATCCGCACGATGCCGCGACAACCCATATTTAAGCCGAAAACCGAATTTTCATCTTTTGTCGTGTCGTAAGTTATCACGGTCGGTTCGCCGGTTTCCAAAACTTTATTGGCGCGTTCCAAAACATCGGCTTCCAGACATCCGCCCGAAACCGTGCCGACGCTGTAACCGTTTTCATCAATCAACATTCGCGCACCCGGACGGCGATAACCCGAACCGACGACATCAACAACCGTCGCTAAAATTGCTTTTTCGCCTTCGTCAAATTGCGCGATTTTTTTGAGAATTTCTTGTAGTTCTTTCATAAAATTCAACCGCGTAGAAATATGAAACACATAGCAACCAATAAAAGATTGTGTATTCTATATTTCTATGTGGTTTTAAATTCTTAAAGCAATTTATCAGGCGTTAAAGGCAAATCACGCAACCGTTTCCCCGTCGCATTAAAAACTGCATTGGCAACTGCCGCCGCAACTCCGGTGATGCCGATTTCGCCGATTCCGCGTGCGCCGATGGGCGAAATGTGCGGGTCGGGTTTGCCGATGAAAAATACATCAATCGGCGGCACATCCAAGTTTGACGGGACGTGATAATCGCCGAGAGTTCGTTGAACCGGATTCGCCCAGCGTTTGTCATACTGCGTTTCTTCCATCAACGCCTGACCTAAACCGTAAATCACGCCGCCGATAATCTGCGAACGCGCGGTTTTTTCATTCAAAATCGTTCCGGCATCTATTACGCTCGTAAAACGCTTGACGCGCACCGTTCCCAAATCTTCGTCAACGTGAACTTCGGCGAATTGCGCTCCGAACGAATGAAATGAATAAGCGGAAGCGTCCGCGTCTTCGGATTTTAAAAATTGGTCGGTGTCGCACGGCGCATAATTTCCGCCCAAACCGCCGCCGTTTTGCGGCAAGCTGGTCGCGCAAACTTCCATCATCATTTTGTTATTGCGCCGCATTATGTCGCTGTATGAATCGGTTTTCGACATATCGTTTTTGATAAAAAATTTGGCATCCGCAAATTCGATTTCTTCCGCCTTTCTGTCTTTCAGCTTCGATTTTTCATCGGCAAACGCTAAGTTCATTAAATCTTTTTTAAGCATATTCGCCGCCGCCAAAACCGCCGCCGTTACGCTTGCAGCAGTCGTCGAACCGCCGGAAACGGGCGCGGGCGGCAATGTCGAATCGCCGATTTCTACTGAAACTCGTTCCATCGGAACGCCCAACGAATCGGCGGCGGTTTGCGCCATAATCGTATAAGTTCCCGTGCCGATGTCCTGCGTCGCGCTCAAAACTTTCACGCCGCCGTCAATCATCAACTGAATTTTACAACTCGCCGTCGAACGAGTCGCCGGATAAGTCGCCGTCGCCATTCCGTGTCCGACGAGATATTTGCCGTTGCGGTTTGAGCGCGGCTGAGATTTGCGATTCGCCCAACCGAATTTTTCCGCGCCGAGCGTGTAACATTCGACGAGATTTTCGAGCGAAAACGGCAGTTTTTTAAGCGGATCGGTTGCAGTGTGATTTAAAATCCGCAATTTAATCGGGTCAGTTTTGAGTTCGACGGCGAGTTCGTCCATCGCCGATTCGAGCGCGAAAGTTCCCGGCGTTTCTCCGGGCGCACGCATAAATGTCGGCGGATTTATATTAAAGTTGGCGATTTTGTAAGTAATTTCGCGCATCTCCGCTGCATACAAAACCTTCGTTTGTTTGCCGCTTTCCTCAAAATAATTTGAAAAAGATTTGTATGAAGTATTTTCGTGGCGAATCGCTTTCAATTTACCGTCTTTGTCGGATGCCAGCGCAACTTTTTGCATAGTTTCCGGTCTGCGTCCGACGTTTGTAACCATCATCTGCCGTGTCAACACGAATTTGACCGGACGTTTAACGGCTTTCGCCGCCATAATCGCCAACAAAATATGCGACCATTGCGAACCTTTGCATCCAAAAGCACCGCCGATAAAAGGCGATAAGACTTGCACATTTTCCGGCTTTAAATCGTAGAAATAAGTAGCCAAACCCGCCACGCCTTTAACGCCTTGCGTCGCGTCATAGATTAGCAATTTATCGTCGCCGTTCCAGACGGCAATCGTCGCGTGCGGCTCCATCGGATGATGGTTTTCGGTGCGTGTCGTATAAGTCTGCTCGATTTTGACGGGCGCGGATTTGATAATACTCGCGGTTTTTCCGGCGTTCAATTGAACCGAGCCGCCGAATCCGCCTTGCGGCACTTCGGCTTTCGGCATTTCCGTTTTCAAATCAATCGCCGGCGTTTCCTTTGCGTATGTTACCTTGACCATTCCGGCGGCAGTTCGCGCCTGTTCGTAAGTTTCGGCGACGACCAAGCCGATATACTGCCCGAAATAATTGACCTTTTTGTCCTGCAAAGGCAAAACCATCTCGCCGAGAAAACTGCCCGCTTTGAACAATTCCATCATATTGACGGTTTTCAAACGCGGCGCATTGTCAGGCGTAAAAATCGCAATCACGCCGTCCGCCGCTTCCGCCGCGCTCGTATCAAACGCAGTAATAGTTCCTTTCCCAATCGTCGAACGAATCGGAAACGCATAAGCGACATTGTTCACGCCGAATTCCGCCGCATATTTCGCTGCACCCGTCACTTTCAAACGACCGTCTTTGCGGTCAATCGGTTTGCCGATCACATTTGTTTTAATCATTTTTCCCTCGCTTGTTTAACTTTAACCCGAATTCAATTATGTCTAATTTCTTTTAGCTTTCTTACAACTTGGAAACGGAAATTTTAATATAATTTCATTGATGTTTCAGGGCTTTCCTATAAAAATTGAAAGGTCAATGAACATCGGTAAATCGAAGACTGAATTTTTCAAAAGAAAAGAATGCCAAATCAAAGAGTTGCAATAAATTCGCGGCTTTTATAACTGCAAACATTTTTTATAGGAAAGCCCTGATTGATGTTTTCTTCCGCTTCTATATTTACTCTTTCAACTTTTATATAAAAATTTTGATTCGGCTTTTAAAACTCAAACCTTTGAATAGTCAAAGGCTGTATTGCATTTCTTACAAATTTTGAAAGGTCTCGTTAAACCTGATTTTGTTCCTTTGCTTCCACAGATAACGCATGTCAACTGTATGTCAGGCTCTTCTGTAAAATGATTGAGATAAACAGGTTTCTTTAAATAATCTGAAAGTTCCTGTCTTATTTTTTCACCTGCTAAGTTCAATTTACCCGTTTTATGATTTTTCAATTGCCTTAATGCCGAGCCTTCTAAAAAGCTACTTTCAAGCCAATTCAGATAAACTCTTTGGTAATGATTTTGCCAATTTTCAATATTTATTGATAAAGGAATTCTTGAATACGGAACATTTTTCAAGCAGCTTCCACAGATTAATTCATTAGTAAACTGTAAAGTGCGACCTTGCAACAAATAGAGATCAGAAGTTTTACACTCACAATTTAAAATTTTATCAATCTCGATAATTACATTTTCTTCTTGAATCGTTTCAGGATTTTTGCTTAAAAATGTTTCAAACTTTTCATTCCAGTATTCGGTAATTTTCGGATGATTAAACCAATTTTCAAATGAATTCGTGTCAAGAAAAATAACTGTCAACTCAAGTTTTCTACCAATCTTTCTAAGTTCTCTCGGTTCACCGTAAATTAATCGTTGATGATACAAACTTGTTGATAAACCGATAAAATTCTCACCATTGGAATTTTCATCAAGTAACGACAATTCAATTTTTGCGGCAATCGGCTTATCCATAATCAAATTCCTATCGGCAGAAAGCTAAACCTTCCCGCCGTTCATCGCCACCATCAACGCGCGAACAATCGCACGTTTGCCGAGTTCGACTTTGAATTTGTTGTATTCGAGCGGTTTTGCCATTTTCATTTCGGCTTCGGCGGCGAGTTTGAAATTCGCTTCCGTCGCATCTTTGCCGTTTAAGAATTTTTCGGCTTCCGTCGCTCTCCAAGGTTTGTGCGCCACGCCGCCAAGCGCAACTCTTGCATCTTTGATTTTACTGCCGTTCATATCCAGTGCGGCGGCAACCGAAACTAAAGCAAACGCATAACTTGCGCGGTCGCGGACTTTTAAATAATAAGATTTGTTGGCAAAATTATTTTTCGGAATCTCAATCGCCGTAATTAATTCGCCGTGTTGAAGCGTGTTGTCTTTTTGCGGCATATCGCCGGGAAGACGATGGTATTCGGCAAACGGAATCGAGCGCATCGCGCCGCCCGCGCCCTGAACTTTGACGACCGCATCGAGCGCGACGAGCGCGACGCACATATCGGACGGCATCACGGCAACGCATTCTTTTGACCAGCCGAAAATCGCGTGCATCCGGTTGATTCCTTCGAGTGCGCCGCAACCCGAATTCGGTTCGCGCTTGTTGCACGGCATCGCCGTATCGTAAAAATACGAACAGCGCGTTCGCTGATTGAGATTGCCGCCGTTGGTCGCCATATTGCGAATCTGTGCCGATGCGCCCGCCAAAATCGCCTGTGTTAAAAGCGGAAAATTCTGCCGCACGAGCGGATGATTCGCCGTGTCGGTATTTTTGCCGAGTCCGCCGATGGAAACGCCGCCTTTGTTCGCGCCGTCGGAAATCGTTTCGACTTTTGTCAGATTCAGCCGCGTTACGTCAACCAATTCATTAGGTCGCTCGACATCTTCCTTCATTAAATCAATGATATTCGTGCCGCCCGCCAAAAATTTTGCATCGATATTTGCCGAAACATTCTGCACGGCGTTTGCCGCGTCGTTCGCTTTTGTATATTTAAAAGGTCTCATTTTTTACGCGCCCTCCTTTTCGGCATTTTCAAAAATCGCCACGTCATTTTCTCCGGCAAACTGCCATTTTTGCGCGACATCTTTGCCCGT
>JBBPXX010000056.1:0-21444 GCA_038200505.1 Pyrinomonadales bacterium
AGGTTTGAGAACTTTAGCGACGACAATTTTACAAAAAACAAACTGTCAGAACAAAAAGGAACAATTAGAAGATTTTGCTGATAATTTCGACAATTTGATTTTAACATTGAAAACTTTCAATTTTTTATAGGAAAGCCCTGACACTAGGTATAACATTACCTGCCATTTTCATTTATAAAAGAGAAGATGGAATAAATGAAGTAGTTGACGGGCAACAAAGAATTCTCACAATACTTGGTTATATCGGCTCGGAATATATTGATGAAAATGAAGATACTGTATTTTCCAAAAATCATAAATTTCCGTTACGTAAATTGAGGATTTTAAATGAACTTAAAGGTTTAAAATTTCACGAATTAACTCACGAACAGCAAGATAAAATTTTAGATTTTCAACTTTATGTTGTAGAAATTGAGCAAAGTCAAAATCCAAAGTTTGACCCGATTGATTTATTTATTCGATTGAATGATAAGCCTTATCCAATTAGAGAAAACTCATTTGAAATGTGGAATTCTTGGGCTGATTATGACGTTATAGAAAAAATTAGAGAATTGAGAGTGAGATACCACGATTGGTTTTATGTTAGACAAATAAAGTCTGATAAAGACAGAGACAGAATGTTAAACGAAGAGCTTCTAACGGCACTGGCTTTTCTAACCTTTTATGTAGGCAAAAATGATACAAGAAAACTTTTTGATGTTTACCAAAAAACTGACCGAATAAATGCGAGAATAGGCAATAAAGCATATATCAGCCAACTTTTACAAGAAGTAGCTGAGAAAGAAGATGTCAAAAAAGAATTTTTTATATCAATTAAAGATACAGAAAATTTCATAAAGAAATTGAAAATTGTGCTTCTTGACCAAGATAAAACACAAGATGAACTAAATGACTATCTAAAATCTGAACTTGATACAATTCTCAAAGGTAGAAAAGGCAGTAAACATTTTAGAAGAACAATGCAAGATTTCTATCTGCTTTGGGAACTTTTAGAAAGTATTAACTTCTCTATGGTTAAACATCATAGAATAGAAATAAAAGAAGATATAAAAAATATTTTCGAGTATTTGAAAAATATTCCAGAAAATGAATATGAAGATAATAAGGGTTTTGTAAAATATAAAAAAATTCTTGAGGACTTTAAAGAGAAATTTAGAAAAGACGATAGAAAAATAAAACTTACGGAATTGGAAAAAATAAATTTAATCAAAGAACAAAATAATAAAAGCGGTATATCAGGTTCGCTTGTATTTCTAGGTGATGATATAGAGGTTGATCACACGATACCTCTTGCTATCGGTGGAAAGGATGATTTAAAAAATCTCCAAATTACACACAAAGATGAAAATCGTTCTAAAGGTGCAAAATTAGAATAAATAGCTTCACCACCAATTACCTTTAACGTCCTTCAAAACAACCTGCGCCGTGTTTGTGTCCCGAAGCGGCGAAGACTCCGCCGCCGGGATGGGTTGATGCGCCGGTCAGGCAGAGATTTTTGATCGGCGTTTTGTAGGCGGACATTTCGGGCAAATTATGAAAATTATCTTTGTGAATTTATAGCCTTCTGTTAAGATTTGCTTATGAACGAGAATATTCGAGCAATTTACGAAAACGGCGTTTTGCGACCATTACAGCCTTTGAATTTTCCTGAACACAGCGAAGTCGAAATTGATGTGCGCGAAGCCGGAGAAAACGGCGCGGAAACGATGCGGGAAAAAGCCGACCGTGTTTTGCGCGAAGCCGGATTAACAAGTCCGCTGAAATTTTCGGTTGCTGAAAAAGACATTCTTTCAGAAGAAGAAAGGCAGAGATTGGGGGAACTTTTTTCCGGCGAAAAACCTCTGGGCGATTATATTGATGAAGACCGCGAGGCACGCGGATGAGCGAAGTTTATTATGCCGACAGTAGCGCATTACTCAAACGCCATGTCATCGAAATCGGCAGCAACTGGATAAAAAACGAATTTTCGGCAAGAAGTAATAACACCGTTTATACTTCAAAACTCAGCATTGCCGAGGTCTTGAGCGCACTGAATCGCCGCAAGCGTGAATCGAGTGTTTCACCCGCCGATTACGCAAGATTTTCAAAGGATTTTTTGGCAGTTTCTAAATTTCAGTATGAAACAATTGATTTGTCGGACGCGGTTTTGCTCGAATCGCAAAGGCTTCTCGAAAATTATCCGCTTCGGGCGGGCGATGCAATTCAACTCGCTTCTGCTCTGCTCGCCAATTCTCAACTGCAATCCGCCAAACTTTCTGCGCTGATTTTTCTCGCTTCCGATGTTCGATTGCTTTCCGCCGCAAAAGATGAAGGACTGCAAACGGACGATCCGCAAAATCACCCTTAAATTGTTATTTGCTAATCTTCAACGCCAAAGATTTCATACGCTACGCCGACATCAAAGCCGTCGAACCGAAAGATGTTTAAAACGCTAGAGTTTTGGTTGAATTAATATGAACTTTTTAAATTGTTTTTTAAGCGGCTAAACCAACTATCGCTATGATGAATGACCGTAACTTGATGAGAGAGACGCGCCTGCCATTTATGAAGTTTTGTAATCTCTTTCCAATTATCTTTAATGATGTAGACTGCATTGCCATAAATAGGACATTCTAAAACGACTTTATCAGTCCAATCAAAACAGAAAACAATATATCGGTTGAATCCATCTTGACTAATATAACAATCGCTTGGACGCAAGTTTTCGTAAATTTTCCAGATTCGACTCTCGTCAATTATTTCGTTTTGAGAAATATATTTACCAAATTCTTTTACAATTTGTTCGACTGTCCATTCTCCTTTTGGAAAAAATTTCCAAGGCAATTTTTTAACTGGAATAGCTTCAAATGACTTTGTGAATAACTTCCTCTTTTTACTTCGTAATGCAACAATTTGTTGTTGTCTTTTTGTAACTTCGCCATTTGATTTTTGATCTACTTCTCTGTTGAACAAATCTATTGCGCGTTCCTCAAAATCATCAAGAGTTAAATTTTTTGTCTGCAAGTTTTCCTGTTTTTGAAGGTAAATTCCTATCTTTTTTATTGCCTGGTCAAGGATAGATGGCAATTCTTTAGAGAAGTCTTTACGAGAATCATTGTACTCTTTTCCGCTCATATTAAGACGATATATCCTCGTATTAAAATTTGAATGTGAAACCGCTATTTTGTGATACTTCGAAGCGTCGAAATATTCAGCAGGCAGCTTGCACAATTGCAAATATGATTTTTCAAAAAAATCTTGAGTTAATTCTGTTTCCAAACTTTCATTTCTCAATTCATAGAGCATATTAAGAAGATCGGAAAGATTTGCTTTATTGTTTTCTATTGTCTTTTGTTTTCTATTTTCGATACGAAATAGTTCTTTCCGTAAAATTTTTACAGATTTTTGCTCTTTGGTAATCAAGCCTTCCAACCTTTTCGATTCTAATAAAATAATGAGTTTGTTTATTTCATATTCGATTTCACTTCCTTCCTTAATATCTTTTTGAGCTACTTCATCACTAATTCTCAAGAGTGATTTCTGAGTGTATGCATGAAGTTCAATGAAATTCATTTTTTCAAGGTTTTCTAAATCATTTGTTTGTTGTTTTTCTTCAGGCATAATTTTAAAAGTAATTTTGTTAACATAATACAATAGTCACGAAATACAAATACATTAAAAGATAACCTCAAACAGTTCAAAACCAACCGCCCTTAACATCCTTCAATACAACCTGCGCCGTGTTGTGTCCCGAAGCGGCGAAGACTCCGCCGCCGGGATGGGTTGATGCGCCGGTTAGGTAGAGATTTTTGATCGGCGTTTTGTAGGCGGACATTTCGGGCAGTGGGCGAAACATAAACATCTGATCGAAATCCATTTCGACGTGCATCACGTTTCCGCGCAAGAGTCCGAGCCGTTGTTCTAAATCTAAAGGCGATTGGGTGAAGCGTTCGATGATGGAATTTTTGACGTTTGGCGCGTAACGGCTTACGACTTCGATAAGTTTGTCGGCTTCGCGTTCCTGGATGTCCTGCCAATGTTCGCCGTTTGAGAGTTCGTAGGGATAATATTGTCCCCAGATGAACAGCGTGTGTTTGCCTTTTGGTGCGAGCGTGTCGTCAACGGATGAAAAAGTCATCGCCAGCGCAGCCGGATTTTTTGACGGAATACCGTTTAGATAATCGGCGTAAGCGTGGTCGAGATAATCCATTGTCGGACACATCAACTGCAAACCGTGATGACAATCCGCCGCTTTTCCGCCGTTTGGCGCGGACAAATAATCGGGCAATTCGGAAACGGCACAGCGGACGATCATCCCGAAACCGTTGCCGATTCTGACATTTTCGATGCGTTCGGCTAAACCTTCGGGCAGATTTTCCTTGCCGATGAGTTTTAGAAAAAGCGTGTGAACGTGCGCGTTTGAAACGATGCGTTTTGCTTCGATGCGCTCGCCATTTTGTAGAATTATGCCGCCTGTTTCATTGTTTTCGACTTCGATTTTTGCAACTTCCGCGTTTAATAAAATCTCGCCGCCGTGATGTTCGAGGCATCGCGCCATCGCTTGGGTTAATTCGCCGCTTCCGCCTCGCGGACGTTTTACGCCGCTTTTGTGAATCATCGAATGCCAGCCGAGAAAATCGCCCGAAGCCATCGCTGTCGGCGGCGGACCGCTCTGCGCCGCGAGCCACGCCATCGCCGCGCGTAAGCCTTCGTGTTTAAAGGTTTGTTTGACTAATGCTCCATACGAAGTCATCAATTTGCGAACCATATCGGCGGGATTTTTCGACTTTGTGCCGAAGATCATATGTCTTCCGAGATTAAGCATCGTCGGCGGTTTCAAAAACGCCTTGAAAACGCCTTCGTTTAATTTTTCCCATTCGGTCACGAATTTTTTATATCTGCCCGCATCTTCGGGCGAAATTTTGGCAATAGATTCGCAGGTTTTATCAACATCCTTCCAAAAATAAATCGCGCCTTCGCCATTCGGAAGCGGCGCAAACGCGAACGGGTCGCAGTCAATATATTCCAGCCCGAATTTCTCAAGTTCCAAATCCTGAATAACAGGCGTGAGATGAATCATAATATGCGCCGACGAGCCGACATCAATTTTATAACCGTCAATCAAATCATCCTGCGTGCAAACCGCGCCGCCGACAATATGCCGCCGTTCTAAAACTATGACTTTTAATCCCGCTTTTGCCAGATAACAAGCGCACGTCAAACCGTTGTGTCCGCCGCCGATTACCGCGACATCGTAAGTTACGTCCATACAATTATTTTGCCACACAGAGTTATAAGAGCGCAGAAATATAAATCTCTTTTTTGGTAAATCAGTATAATAACGAATAAATCATTTTGAAAATGGAGTCTGTAATGGAAGAAGAAAAAAAGAAAATTGTGCGCGAAGAAATCAAAGTCGAGCGCGAAAGCATTTTGTCGCAGCTTGAAGATTGGCTCGAAACACCGATGCTCATTTTGGGTGTTATTTAGTTGACGTTGTTTATTATCGAGATTATTTGGAGTCTAAATCCATTTCTCGAAACAATCGGCTATTTGATTTGGGGCATTTTTATTCTTGATTTCGCGCTAAAGTTTTTTCTCGCGCCGAAAAAAATCAAATATTTGAAAAATAACCGGCTGATTGCGATTTCGCTCGTGCTTCCGGCACTGCGTATTTTTCGCATCTTTCGCGTGTTTCGCATTTTTCAGGCAACACGCGCTGCTCGCGGCTTGAAGTTCGTGCGTTTGCTCGGTTCTTTGAATATCGGAATGAGTGCGCTCGGCGAAAGTTTCCGGCGGCGCGGTTTTAAATACGCTCTCGCCGTGACGCTGATCGTGATTTTCGGCGGCGCGGGTTTGATGTTTGCGTTTGAATCTACGAAGGACGTGGCGGACGGATTCAAAAATTACGGCGAATCGCTCTGGTGGACGGCGATGCTAATGACGACTTTGGGCGGCGCATACACTCCGCAAACCGTCGAAGGTCGCGTTTTAAATTTCATACTCGCGCTTTAATGCCTTCGTTTCATTCGGTTATATTACGGCGACTTTGGCGACGTTTTTCGTCGAAAGCGATGCCAAAAAGCGTGCCGAAGAAAAAGAACCGCTAAAACCGACGCTTGATGATGTTAGAAAAGAGATCAGCGATATGCGAAAAGAAGTTATGCAGATTTTGAGCGATAAACAGACTTAAAATTAAAACGCGCGGCTAAAAGAAACCCGCCTGTGTTTTTCGCAGACGGTTTTCGGCAATTTCTATGTACTTTTTTTCGATTTCGATGCCGACAAACTCGCGTTTGAGATTTTGACAAGCCAGAGCCGTCGTTCCCGAACCCAAAAAAGGATCGAGAACTTTGTCGCCTTCGCGCGTCGCGGAAAGCACGAGCATTTCAATCAATTTTATCGGTTTTTGCGAAGGATGTCCGACTTTTTCCTTTGAAGAACCTTTCAAACTCGCAACGCGCAAAATATTTGTCGCATACTTTCCTTTTTCAAGATGCGTTCTTCTCGCGTCCAAATCCTTATAGCGTTTGTCTTTCAGATATTGTTTGATAGTTTCGTCGTCATAAGAAATCCGCACGGCATCTTTGTCGAAATATGGTTTTACATCTTTGCTTTTGCGAAGCACGAGAATCATTTCATAACACGGCGTAAAACTGTCTGAGCGTTCGTTGTAACCAACGGCGCGATCCCAAATCAGCATATCGTGAAACTGTAATTTTCTTGTCGCCATCGAGCAGACGTGAAGCCAAAGATGTTCACGTTTTCCCAATTGTCCAAAGATAAAAAAAAGTCCGTCGTCCTTTAAAACGCGGGCGGATTTTTCAATCCAATCTTCCGTCCAATTCAAATAATCTTCTTCCGTCTGCCATTGATTGTCCCAATTTTCTTCGAGCAAAACCTGAAAATACGGCGGATCGGCGATGATTGCCTGAAAAGTGTTTTCACCAAATTCATCGAGTTTTTCGCGGCAATCGCCTTGATAAATTTTCGATTGTTTGTCCGGGAAATCTTCCATAAATTGATCTTCAGTTTAACTTAACTTGAGTCTTGAGTTGAAAATTAGACGCGGACTTTCGCTGATTTGCCGGATTTTCGCCGATTTTATGAAAATATTTATCAATACTGCCGAAAATTTATCAAAAATTAATCTGCGTTTATCCGCTTTATCCGTGTTTATCCGCGTCTAATTTTCTTTTTGATTTCAACTCAAGAATCAGGTTAACTTAATTCGCGTAAAACGGTTCGCGCCGGTGCGCCGTCGCCGGTGCCTTCGGCGATTTTCAGCGGCAGACAAATCAGTTCGTAATCTCCGGCGGAAACTTCGCGCAAGTCTAAACCTTCGATAATGATTACTTGATTTTTGAGCAGCGTGATATGCGTTTGAAAATCTTCCGAGCCGAATTTTTCTACCGAAAGATAATCAATCCCGACAAGTTTCGCGCCGAAATCAACAAGTTTTTGTGCTACGTCAGGCGCGATGTATGTAAAATCTTTCCGAAAACCTTGTCCCAAATCGTTCCAAAATTCGGAATTTCGCGTTTTGAACAAAACTCTTTCGACATTTTCAAGACCGGCGTTTTCGACGTGCGAAACTTCAATCGCCGCCGCGTTTTTATCAATTTCGACGACGCGCACTTTACCGATTAAAACTTCAAGTGAAAGTTCGTCAACTTTGCGCGAACCTTCGATGAAATGATTCGGCGCATCAACGTGCGTCGCCGTGTGCGCTCCGAAACACAGTTTTGAAACATTTGCCGCGTCGCCTTTTGCAATCGAATGCGCCGTTTCGATTTCTACATTCGGATCACCTGCATAAACCGGCGTTTTTCCGCTAATCGGAACGCTCACATCATAAATTTTCATAATTTTAATGATAGCGTTTTGCTTTTGAAAAACAACTTTTCAGCGGGAATTTTTTTACAATTTTTCCGCCTGCACATTTCTTCCGATGGCAAAGACTTTAATCAACGCCAAACCCGCGATAAATCCGCCGATGTGCGCGGCATACGCGACACCGCCCGTTCCCGACGGCGTTAAATAACCTTGCAAAATCTGATAACCGATCCATAAACCGAGCGCGACGTAAGCCGGAACAGTGGTATAAACATTAAACAATAATGCGCGGACTTTACGAGTCGGAAACAAGAGCATATAGCCGCCGAGAACGCCGGAAATCGCGCCGGACGCGCCGAGCATCGGAATAATCGAATCCGGTCCCATCAAAATTTGACCGAGCGCGGCGGCGAATCCGCAGACAATATAAAAAATCACATAGCGAATATGCCCGATCAGATTTTCGATATTGTCGCCGAAAATCCACAAAAACAGCATATTGCCAAAAATGTGCATTATGTCGCCGTGCATAAACATCGAACTTAGAAAATTAAAATAAACCGGAAGCGGCGTATTATAATGCGGAATTTGTCCGAGAACCTGACCGCTTGCACTCGTTACATTTTGCAAACCCGAAATATCAATTCCGTTCGTGATCTCGCGCGGCACGAGCGCAAAAGCATAATCGAAAGCCTCATTTGAACCGAGCTGTTGAAGAAAAACGAAAACCAAAATATTTATGCCGATTAAAATATAATTGACATACGGCGTAATAATGCGGTCGGAATTGTCGTCGCTGATTGGAAACATTTGTGGTAAATCTCTCTTTTCTTTAACCTAAAATTTTATCAACTTCTACTTCTAAATCGGACAGAATTTCCGATTTGGCAATCTCGCCCGGATTGAAAATTTTTGTTAATTGATAAATGCCGTGCTTCGGTTTTTGATGGATTTCGATAATATTGTTCGGTAAATTGACAATCCAAACTTCGGGAATTTCGGCTTGTGCGTAAAGAAGAAGTTTAACGGTGCGGTCATATTTCAAGGTCGTATCGGAAACTTCGACAGCCAAAAGAACTTCTGCGGGACGCGGATGACGCTTGCCGTCGTATTTCGTCAAATCCGATAAAACAATATCAGGTTCAGGCTCGTTATAAGCTGATAGACGCAGAGGATTTTGAACTCCCACGCGAATACTGTCCGAAACATTTTTGATAAAAAATCTGTTTAATAAATCAACTATAAGCGCGTGTCTATCTCCAACAGTCATTTTTTTTATCAATTCCCCGTCAATAATTTCGGCTTTCTCGTAATTTTTGAGCAAACCGAGTTCGATCATTTTGTAATATTCGTCAACGCTGAAACGAAGACGCATCGGCTGCGGTTGAGTTTGAACATTCGTCATAAAATTACCTCATCAAGATACACACATTCTAAGCTAAATTCGCGGATATTCAAAGAAAAATAGAGTTCAAGCCGAAAGGCGCGAACTCTATTTTTCTAAACTCCAAACTATAAAATTTTTATCCGAGTCCCGAATCCGGTGGAACTTTCAAAAGTTCGTGTCCTTCGGAAACCGCCACATATGTTGCCGCCGTGATGTCGCCGACGACGTTGAGCGTCGTGCGGCACATATCCAATATGCGGTCAACACCGATGATAATTGCGATAAGTGCGGGATTTACGCCGATCATTGCCAGAATTCCGATGATAAACGGAATCGAACCGCTCGGCACTCCGGCAGTTCCAATGCCGCCGAGAATCGCCAGATAAACGACCATCAGTTGCAGAGAGAGAGTTAATTCAACTCCGGCAAGCTGCGCCAGAAATAAAACCGTTACGCCTTCGTAAAGTGCCGTTCCGTTCTGGTTGGCAGTTGCGCCGACGGTCAAAACAAAGCTGTTAATATCTTTCGGAACGCCCAGATTTTCTTCCGAAACACGAAGCGCAGTCGGCAAAGTCGCGTTTGAAGATGATGTCGAAAACGCCGTTAAGATCACGGTGCGAACTCGTTTAAAGAATTCGAGCGGATTCATTTTCGATAAAAAATAAATCGAAAGCGAATAAGTCCCGAAAAAGTGAAGCGCGAGTCCGAATAGAACCGTAAAGACGAACCACGCCAGAGATTGCAGCAAATCGAGTCCGAAAAGCGCGATGTTATTAAACAGCAGACACGCCACCGCATACGGCGCGAACTTCATTATAATATCAATAATCTTCGCCGTTATCTCGAAAACCGCTTCCATAAATCCGACAAACGGCGCGGAAACAGGCGCGGGCAAAAGCGTTATCGCAATCCCGACAATCAGCGCGAAAAACATTATGTGCAGCATATTCGGATTCACGCCTGCAATCGAATAAAAGACATTTTGCGGAACGATGGTCGTAACAACAGACATCAGCGGCGTTTCGACGCTCGACCTCGCGCTTTTGATTTGCGAAACAAATTTTTTCGTTTCATTCGAGAATTTTTCCGCTTCGATGCCAAGCAAATCCGTTCGTGCCGAGAGTTTGTCGGCTCTGTCGGTTAGCAATTTCGCTCTGTCGGCGAATTCGTCCGTCGGTTTATACGATTTTTTGATGTCTTCGGCAAAAACCGCCGACATTTTCGCAAAATCCGCCGTGTCGCCCGCAAAGACGTTTGCTTCGTCCGGGTCAAGACTCGTCTGTTTGGCAATTTCGCTGATTTTCGCCGACGTTTTTTCGGCGTTCGTCGCATATACCGCCGAAACCGCGCCGACATTTATCGCGTCTGAAACTCTTCTTCCGGCTTCCAAACCATATTTTGCTTCGAGTTTTGCCTTGACTTCAGGACTGATTCGTTCGCCCGGTCTGATAAAATTTGCCAATCCCAAACCGATAACTACCGAAATCGCCGAAATGACAAGCGTGTAACCGAAAGACTTCGCGCCGATTCTTCCCAATTTTCGAATATCGCCGATTCCAGCCACGCCGACAACCAAAGACGCAAAAACAAGCGGCACGACAATCATCAACAGCAGATTCAAAAATAACTGTCCAATCGGGCGCGTAAAATTCTCGACAACCCAAACAACCCAAGGGTCTTCGCCGCCCATCGTCCCGTTGACAATTAACCCGCCGATCACGCCAATTGCCAAACCTGTTAAAATCTTCGTATGCAGCGCGAAGCCTTTCGGTTTGTCGGGCGTGTCGTCATCCAAATCGGTTGTCAATTCGCGCTCATATTCGTCGTCGGGAATATTATTTTTGTTTTCTTCACTCATATTTTTTGATATTTTCTGTTTGGGATGGATAAAACAGCGAACGGTTATCCACTAAAAGTTTGATGAACTCTATTAAACTCCAATTTTAACGATTCGCAAAATGGATTTTCAATTTTCCCCGTTTGCTGAAAATAATTCTCAAAAAGATGCTGAACTCTTTGCGTCTTTTCGGTCTAAAGCGATATTCTTTTTTCAATGAGCAGACTAAAAACTTTTTTCGCCGACTCTGCACAAAGCGTTGACCGAAAACTCAACGAACTCGTGCCGCCGCTTGAGATCGAACCGAAAAGACTGCACGAGGCAATGTGCCACAGTTTGTTTGCGGGCGGCAAGCGGTTTCGTCCCACGCTCGTTCTGGCAATCGGCAAAGTATTCGGAGCGGAAGAGAAATATTTATTAAGGACGGCGGCGGCAATCGAAATGATTCACACATATTCGCTGATTCACGACGATTTGCCCGCGATGGACAATGACGATTTGCGGCGTGGACGGGAAACCTGTCACAAAAAATTTGACGAAGCGACGGCAATTCTGGCGGGCGACGCGCTGCAAAATCTGGCGTTTAAAACAATTGCCGAAGACGAAAATTTGAGCGCGGAAATCAGGGTAAAACTTATTTCCGAAATTTCGCAATCCGCCGCGCAGATGGTTGACGGACAGCATCTCGATTTAGAAGCTGAAGGCAAGAAAATTTCCGTCGAAGAACTCGAAAACATTCACTGCAACAAAACCGGCGCAATGATTTGCGCCTCGGCGCGTTCCGGCGCGATTATCGCCGGAGCAAACGAAAGGGAACTGAACGCGGTAACAAATTATGCTTCAAATCTCGGTTTGCTGTTTCAAATTACCGATGATTTATTAGACGTAACGCAAACATCGGAAATTTTAGGCAAAACGGCGGGCAAAGACGAAAAGGCGAAAAAGGCGACATATATTTCGCTTTACGGTTTGGAAAAAGCATCGAAAATGGCTGAAAACGTCCACGCGCAATCTTGTCGGGAATTGGAAAATATTGATAAAAATACGGATTTACTGTGCGAAATCGCTGATTTTATTTTGCGTCGAAGAACTTAACACACAAGATTTTTCGCACTTGGGAATGTGTAAAAAATAATAAAACTTCGGTTTTTTATAAATTGCCGTTGGCTTTAGCTAGTGGATGAGGAAATGTTCAGACTTCGGCTTTAGCCAAATTAAAGAAAAATATAAATCCTTATTGCTTTAGCCGCGCTTTGTGCTAAAGCAATAAGGATTTATTAAATTTATAGGTTTGGCTAAAGCCGAAACTCTTGAGCCAAATAACGGGTTAGAGTAACGGCTTGAGCCGTGAAACCGACGGCGAAACGCGGCGGTTTCTCACGCATAAATGCGTTACTCTAACCGTATATCCAAACTTTAATCGTTCTAACTAAAGCTAGCGGCAATTTATATCCAAAAACAATCCACTACTTAGGTTTTGCCTCTTTTCTTACATCCGTTAAACCCGAAATTCGTCTTTGCCCGACAAAATCCGCGCCGCCAAGATCGCCGTTGACATTTATCACAATATTCGGCTGTTCAAACGTATATCTGATGGAAGAAGCGGTTAAAATGTAAGTATTTCCAGCCGGAACGTCTTCAAACCGATAATAGCCGAAAGCAGTTGTCGTCGCATAAATTGTTTCTTCAATCCCGCTGCCCGTCATCATCACGACGACGCGCGACAAACCGCGACCGCGCGAATCGGTAATCCGTCCGCCAACTACTGCTCCGGCGGCGGTAGTTACATTTGGAGTAAAACGCAAACTGTCAATGGCTAATGCGTGGTCATTTCCGGTGTCATTTATATCCGTCCAACGCACTACAAAACTTTGTCCGTTAGCCACCTCCGTTCCGAACGGAATAGTTGTTGTTAAAACTTGTGTATTCGGAATAGCATTTCCGTCAATCGCGCCGGCATTCGACAAATTCGGACTTACAAAGTTAAGTGCCGGCACCGCAATAAATGCGCCCGTCGTTAATGTATCAGCCGCAGGAGTTACATTTGTTCTGTAATCAACCGTTAATGACTGAGCAGAAGTGTTGGCACTTCTCCACTGTTCGCCGACATATTGCACGGCAATAGAATTAAGTGAAAACCCCGTATTATTAGTAAAGCAAAAGCCGAAATAAATAGGATTTACAGTTCCGCTGGCTAATGAGCCGAATGAACGTTCCTGCTCGTTCCCGCTACTCATTGCAGCAGCACCAAAACTGTAAGTATTTCCGGCAGTTGACGATCCTATGCCGACACCGTATATAGCATCCCCGCCGGTTTCAAGAAAATTGAATCCCGGAGGCAATGTAGTTCCCGTTGTTGCAGGCGGAACTGCAATATTGGTCGGACCTCCGTTGTTAAATTCTTCCGTATATGTAGTAGTACTGGTCAAACTGACGCAGTTTAATTGAGCAAATACCACATTGTTGACGGCGAAAATGCCGCATACAGCAACCAGCGCAAAAAAGATATTAGATAGTCGTAAATGTCCTTTCATATTTTCTCCTAATTGAATAATAAACAATTGTTGTTGATACCGATTATCGGTCATTTGGAAATAATGTTTATATTATTGCTCAAAAATTTCTCAATTGCAAAATTTTGTCAAATTAAATAACAGTAACAACTTGCACGCCGGGAAGAGGATTGATTTTGTGTCCAAAATTTGTAAATTTCTCTTATTTTCCTACCAAACTCAGCGCGGCGGCTTCGCCCGTTTCGATTGTGCCTTCCATAAAACCCTGCCAATCGGCAAGATGTTCGCCGGCGAACAGAACTTTTTGATGCGGACGCTGTAAAATCGGGCGAATGCCGAACCATTGTTCGGGACGACAAAAGCGCGTAGGCATCGTCGATGTATTTATCTCTCTGCCAAGCGTAAGATTCGATGCTTTTGGTGCGTTTTCGTTAAAATCCGTCGTTTTGCAAGAGATAATCGTAAATAGTCAAAATAATTGCCACAAAAAGCACAAAAAAATCAAAATAAATTTTTGTGCTTTTTGCGCTTTTTGTGGCAAATCCTCTTTTTACTCGTTAGCTTCGTCTTTCGCCGTCTGTTCTTCGTAAGCGCGAACAATCATCTGCACGAGTTTGTGGCGCACAACGTCTTTGTCGCTGAAATGCACGAATTTGATGCTTTCGACATTGCTCAAAATTCTCTCGGCTTCGCGCAAACCACTGCGCTGTCCGCGCGGCAGGTCAATTTGCGTAATGTCGCCCGTAACAACCGTTTTTGAACCGAAACCGATGCGCGTTAAAAACATTTTCATCTGTTCGCCCGTCGTATTTTGCGCTTCGTCGAGAATGATAAAAGCATCCGCAAGCGTGTTGTGCGTCAAAATAAAATCGTCGGTAACATAAAGCGAATCGAGCGCGGCGACGCTGATGCACTGCGTTTCCGCTTCGCCGACGAATTCGATATTTTTAATGAATCGCATCGGGCGACCACCGCCGAATGTGTGGTAAATATCGGCTTTGCGTTTCAAACGAAACGGTTCAATATGTTCAGGCAGACGAATATCCAAAACGTAAGAATCGTAGCGATGAGAAACAACTTTGCCATTCGCAAATCCCGGCTTTTTGTTTTCAACTTTGCGCTCCCGACAAGTTGCTGCACCTCCGAGAGATCGGACGAGAAAAACAACGTCGTCTTTTAACTTTGCCGAAACGGTCGAGTATTGTATGCGACAACTTCGCCCTTTCTGCGTAACCGGTCCGCCATCCGTATCCAATAATCCTTGCAAAACCGCGATGCGAACTTCCGCCGAATTATAAAGATAAAGTTCGGGAATAAATTTAGTTGACGAGCGCATTCCCGCCAACTTCAATTCGCGCAAGAATTGTGTCAGCGGATTGCGAACCGGCTTAAATTTATTTCCGCCTTTTCCCGCCGAAGGATTCGTGATTACATAATCAATTGCTGTTTTGCGCCGGAAATTTAAGTTCATCGCCGCCAAACCGCTTTGCAGATATTCAACCAATTCAACATCACCGGACGTAAAAGAAGGCGAGATTTTGTCCGTTATGCAGTCGTCGCCAAGCAGCAAACCAAGAGAATACGGCTCAATCGGTACATTTTGAAATTCCCATTCGACGGGCGCGGAAAGCAGCGGCAGTTCGTAACGATATTGATGATTTCGGCGAAAACTTCCAAGCATTTCCTGTGTTTCCAAAACACGCGCCGGTTTGTTGCGTCGTTTGTCTTCCATTGTCCTGACTTGCCAGAGATGTTCGGCACACGCCAACGCGCTCGAACCGTCCGTCATCGTCAAACGATAAACTTTCTTTTTGCCCTGCGGAAAAACGCCGATAACTTCCGTCGCCTTTCCGTCCGAACCGATGACTTCATCGCCGACCTCGATGTCGCCCATTTTTCTCCAACCGTTTGGAGTCATCAGCAAACTGTCCAAAGTTTGCGAGCGACCGCGCATAAATGCCAGCGGCGCGATTTCGATAATTCGCTTTTCGAGCATCTTTGTAACTCGCTCATTATCAACGAGATCAAACAGTGCATCGTAAAGCGGACGTAAGTAAGGATCAACTTTATCCTGCAAATCTCCCGGCAAAAAGCCGAGCTTTTCACCCGCTTCAACTGCCGGACGAGTTAAAATTATCCGCGAAACTTGTTTTGAGAAAAGAGCTTGCACGGCTAAAGCGACGGCTAAAAATGAATTGTGATTGACAAAACCATTTGCTACAAAAGAATGAGTTCCGGGAACGGTCAAATCATAAACCTGCGCCTGTGATTCTTTTATCGAAACAATTTCGAGAAAAAGCAGACGCTTTTCCAAAATTTGTTGTAAATAATGCAGAGAATCGCTTTTGACTTTTTTAGATTGTAAAATTTCTAAAAGTCCGGCTAATTTATTGTAACTCGGACGGCGGCGTTCAATCCGGTAATCCCAAAATATTTTGTGTTCGCTGCGGGTTAAAATTGCGCTTTTAACTGCTATATTTAAATGTTTAGTTAAATTCGGAATAATATCAATGTTCGTATTCGCCTTATGTGATTGCCGCCTAGCTCTTTTGCGTTCCAAACCAAAACCAACTAATTCATCAAATTTTTCGGCTTCGGTTCCGCTGATTGAAAGTAGAAAAGAATTACAGACTTTGTTTTTATAATTTGTTTTCTTATTTGCTTTAGCCGCGACAATACCTAAATTCAGCAAAATAATCTGCACCTGTTTGATGAGTTTTTCGGAAATTGAGGAAAGAGAAATCAAACCGTCGCGTTTTTCAACCGTTCCGTCGGCATCGAAAAGTCCGCGCAAGAATGCCGAAACAATTGGTTGCGGTGCTTGCAAAATTGCTTTCGGGATTTGCTTGAACGCGGCGGTTTCGGCGGTCATTCCGAGATGTAAAAGTAATCGGTAAAGTTGCGAACTGGCAATAGCGTAGCAAATACCGGAGTCATTATTCGGGTAAACTTTTAGCGAAAATCGCTCGGCGAGTGCATAAAAAGCATCCACAATCGTTTCGTCCGCCGAAGATAAAATGACACGATTTTTAACAGTCAAACAACCGTCGCCCGTCAAAACTCCCATCAAATATGCAAAATCTTCGTCTAAATTTTCAAGCAGAACTCTTTTTGAAGAATTATCATTTTTAGACGGCGCATATTCAAAATCAACTTTTGTTTTTGTCCCGAAAAAATTTTGTCCGCGCTGAAATGCCACGAAATCACCGTGTTTTAATTCGTCGGCGCGTTTCCAAGATAAATTTCCCTCAAGATTTATCGTCAGCAGCGGATGTTCCGGCGTGGCTTCGATAAAATAGCCGAAACGAGTTTGAATTTGCAGAGTTTTACTTATTCCGCCGTTATAAACGTGGGAAACTCTTTCGCGTCCGTTGATTCCGCTAATTTCAAAATCAGCCGGAACAAATTCGTCAGGTTCGGCAGCGCGGCACAATTCGCCGATTTCAATCATTCCGTTTTCCGTTAAAACTAATGAATCTTCGGCTATGCACTTGCCCGTTCCCGCCGGACCAATACCGAAAGTCAAGTCGTTTTTCTGAATCGCTTCGATGTATTTGCGCTGGTTGACGGATTTCGGCGCGACTTGTTTTTTGCCCGACGGATTAAATCGCGCATTGGCAAAATAATCCTTCAGCGAATAAGCGCGGTCTTCAGCGATTTGTTTGAAAGCGTCGCGCAGTTCTTTGTCGGAAAAAGTGTTGCCTTCTTCAAAAATTTCAACGAAATCATTTAAGATTTGTTCGACGGTTTCGATGTCCTTCGGGTCGCCGTCAATCAACAGTTCGTTGCCGCGTGCGCCGATGCTTAAATCGAGAAGTGTTTCGAGATATTTAATGTTTTGGTCTTGAACGCCGAACAGCGTTTTTAAACCTTTGGGCGGAAGTTCGATTTTTTTTTGGTTAGTCAAATTCGGTAAAAATCCTTGTGTTGTAAATTTTCGATATTTCAAAGCTACTAAAAGGTTTCGGTTGTGTCAATGAAAATTTCTCAAAGATTTAACATTTTTTTGCTGAAAATCTCTTTAATTTTTTTTTGTTTTATGTAATCATTAAAGCAATCGAAAATTTGCGGTTGTAGTAACAACAAAAATTTTACTATCGCCATTTACAAGGTTTTTACAAAAGGGGGAAATACCAATGACGACAGGTGAAGTTAAAGCCAAGAAGGCGCAAACAAAGGTTGTTCCGTTGAAATTAGAGGAAAATAATCAGACGGAATTTGTTGAAATGATTTTGGAAAAAGAAGTTTTCGCAAAAGAAAAAATTGTATCGAATCTTCAGGCAAGGGAAAGATTTTCCCGCTTGAAAAAATCATTAAGGAAAAAATCGGTTAGTATTTTATAGAACAAACAAGGGAGCTTTTACAATGTCAAGGGGAGATAAGGACAAATACACGGACAAACAGAAACGTCAGGCGGAACACATCGAAGAGAGTTACGAAAAACAGGGCGTTTCCGAAGACGAAGCCGAAAAACGCGCTTGGGCAACCGTCAATAAACAAGACGGCGGCGGTAACAAAAGCGGTTCGGGTCGCAAGAAAAAAAGCGATTCGGACAAATAATATTTTAAATTTTATCGGATAGTCTGAGAATAGAAAGTCAAAAAACACTTTCTCCGGCTGTCCTTTTTTATTTTTTAACAAGGGAGAAAATTTTATGAACTTAAACAAATTAATGGAAAAACTTATCAATTTTGAACCGAACGGTTCGCCTTTTATCAGCATTTATCTGAACGCCGAACCCGATAATCAGGGACGCGACAAGTTCGGCGCGTGGTTGAAAAAGGTTTTGTCTATGCGGACAAAAGGTTTTAAGGATGATTCGGCGGAACTGGAAAGCTATGAAAAGGATGTCGAGCGGATAATGCGTTTTGCGGAAAGGGAAGTTGACGATTCGGCAAACGGAATTGCGATTTTTGCCTGCAACGGCGCGAACGGATTTTTTGAAACAGTTCAGCTTGACGCGCCTTTTCCGAATAATCGTCTGCTGGTTTTTGATCGTCCGCACATTTTTCCGCTGGCGCGAATCATTGACCAAAATCCGCCGTATGTCGCAATGTGGGCGGACACGAACAAAGCAAGTATTTACATTTTCGGCGGCGATATAATTGACGTGGACAAAGACCCGCAAGTCGAAGAAATTGACAATTACAAAACGAGCCGTTCCGAAGCCGGCGGCTGGTCGCAGGCGCGATATGAGCGTCATATCGAGAACTATCATCTGCATCACGCCAAAGAAGTGGTTGACGAAATCGCCGATTTGATGCGCGATACCAATATCAAACATCTCGTTCTGTGCGGTGATGAAACGGTGATTATGCCGGTTTTGCGCCCGCAATTGCCTGAAAGACTCGAAAACGCGGTTGTCGGGACAATTAATTTAAGCCAATATGCTTCCGAAGATGAAATTTATGAAGCGACAAAAAGTTTAATGACGACGAAAAACGCGACAACCGATATGGAAAATGTCGAGCGCGTCAAAAATGCGGCGAAAGCGGCTGCCGGATTAGGTTCTTTGGGAGTTGAAGCAACCTTAAAAGCCTTGTCAAACGGACAGGTTCAGGAACTTGCCATCAGCGCGGATTTCGATGCCATTGAATATGACAAAAAGGATGTTAAGCGAATTTTGGAAAATTACGCGCCGGGCGATGACAAATCCGGCACGGACGATTTACCCGATTATCACGAAGAGCGTCAAATCGCTGATGAACTGCTGATTCGTGCGATGAATTCAGCCGATAAAATCCACTTTATCGAAGACGCATCGCTACTCGAAGAAAACGGCGGAGTCGGCGCGGTTCTGCGTTTTAATATGAACGCTGAAGCGGCAATTCCGGTTAAGGGCTAAATTTATCTGCGAGTTTCAAATTACAAATAGTATTGTTTATTCAGTATTGCAATTTGTAATTTGAAACTCGTGATTCTTGATTAGTAAAAGGTTCGATTAGCATTTTGCCGATTGTAACTTCCTCTATTTCGTCAAAACCTTTCACGCCGATGGTGATTTCATTTTGCGGCACATCGTTGCGAAAAGTTCCGTGCAGATAATCCCAAATTGACAAACCGCTTGACCAGTTTGAATCCATTTCGTCTTTTTCGATTGAATGATGAATGCCGTGAAGCCGCGGCGTAACGATTATTTTTTCCAGTTTCTCTTCAAATTCTTTCGGCAGACGCACGTTTGAATGATGAAACAAAACGCTCAAAAACAACAAACCCTGCCAGATTTGCAGAGCGTTCGGCGAAACTCCGATTAATAAAACTTGTCCGGCGCGGAACAGAACGGAAATCGTCATCTCGCCGAAATGAAAACGAAATGCGGTCGAAGCGGTCAAATCTAAATCAATATGATGAACTTTGTGAAATCGCCACAAAAACGGCGATTTGTGCGTTAGAACGTGCCAAATGTAAAGCGTGTAATCAAGCAAGATGACGGCAAGCGCAGTTTCCAAAAACTTCGGCAGATGAAAAATCTTCAAAAGTCCGAATCGTTTTTCTTCAACAAACTTTGTCAATTTATCGGTTACGGGTTTTTCCAAAAAATTAACCGCCAAACCCGCCGCCGCCGCAATCGCCAAATCGCGCGTCGTTTGAATTTCCTTTTGTTCGATTTGTTCGCGCAAAGGTCGCCGCTTTTCAAAAATATACAAAACCGCGAATGTCCCGATTGTAAAAACCCCTTGTAACCATTTCATAAATTTATTATACAAATTTTGGAAACGATTTTGGAAAGGCAAAAATCAAAATTTTACTTTTCCGGTATGTTGTAAAAAGCGAAATGCGCCGCGCCGATCAAAGCGGCTTTGTCGTTTAAGATCACGCGCACCGGAATTTTTTCGAGCAGTTCGCGCATTCGTCCTTTTGCCGTGAATGATTCGAGAAAAACTTTTTCCTTTAACTTCGGCAGAATCTTCGGCGCGATTCCGCCGCCGAGATAAACTCCGCCGGTTGCCAGAATTTGCAATGCCAAGTTTCCGGCTGCCGCGCCGTAAAGCGATACAAATATTTCCAGAGTCTGTTCACAGATTGCGGATTTTTCGTCCAAACCGCATTTAGAAACAACTGCGCCGACATCGCCGTTTTCCCTTATTTCTTCCGCCAGCCAATTCGGTTCTTCCGCGTGTTTTACGTCGCGCAAAAACTCGTAAATATTTTGCAAACCCATTCCCGACACGACGCGCTCGACGCTGACGCGCTCGAATTTTGTCAGCAAATATCGCAGCAAATCCATTTCGAGTTCATTGCGCGGCGCAAAATCGGCATGTCCGCCTTCGGTTGCATAAGGTCGCAATTTTCCGTTTTCATTATGTATTCCGGCTTGTCCCAAACCAGTTCCGGCGGAAATTACCGCATAATTTCCCGACGGATGCGGTTCGCCCTGATTAAGAACGGCAAATTCACTTTCATCGAGTTCCCGCAAACCGTAAGCATTGGCTTCAAGATCATTTATCAAACCAATGCGGTTATGTTCGAGCAGATGTGCTAAATCATTTGTATCAACAATCCACGGCAGATTTTGCAGTTTTGCAACTTTGCCGCGCACCGGACCCGGAACGCCGAAACAGGCGTAGTCAATCGGATGCGCGTTTTCTTCCAAGAAAATCTGCACGATTTCCGCCAAATTTTTATAATCGGAACTCGGAAACTGTTTTTCCGCAACAGACCGAAAACCTTGTTCGATTTTCTCGAACAAACCCAATCGTGTATTTGTTCCGCCGATGTCGCCTGCCAATATCATTTTTGAATTGTTAATCTAATAGGACTTTCGCTTAACCAAAATTACAAAGCCGGAATCGTTGGATTCTTTAGTTGTGATTTTAGAAATTCAGCGAATAATCTGTTCCTCACTTGATAGATTGTCGTTCTCAGTTCCGTGGCTTTAACCTTCAATGCGA
>JBBPXX010000057.1:0-12913 GCA_038200505.1 Pyrinomonadales bacterium
AAGATTTGCTCTTCCTTTTTGCCGAAAGTCAGCGGTCCGAGCGTACTCATTCCGTATTCGCAAACCATCGAACGCGCCAATTCCGTCGCTCTTTCAATATCGTTCGATGCGCCGGTTGTAATCATATCTTCACCGAGATAAATTTCTTCGGCAAGCCGTCCGCCCATCAGAATCGCAATCTGACTCAATAAATATTCCTTCGTATAACTGTGCTTATCGCCTTCCGGTAACTGCATCGTAATACCGAGAGCCATTCCGCGCGGGATGATCGAAACTTTATGAACCGGATCAGCCGACGGAACTTTCATACCGACCAGAGTATGTCCGGCTTCGTGATACGCCGTCAGGAATTTTTCCTCGTCGGATAAAACCATACTCTTGCGTTCCGCGCCCATTAAAACCTTATCTTTGGCAATTTCAAAGTCGGACATCGTTACGACTTTTTTGTTGTAACGCGCCGCGTTCAAAGCCGCTTCATTGACAATATTCGCCAAATCCGCGCCGGTAAATCCGGGCGTTCCGCGGGCAATAACATTAATGTCAACATTTTCATCCAACGGAATTTTGCGCGTGTGAACCTTCAAAATCGCGTCGCGTCCTTTCACATCAGGTCTGCCGACGACAACGCGGCGATCAAATCTTCCCGGACGAAGCAACGCCGGATCAAGCACGTCGGGTCTGTTTGTCGAAGCAACCAAAATAACGCCGTCATTCGATTCAAAACCGTCCATTTCGACGAGCAACTGATTCAAAGTCTGTTCGCGTTCATCGTGTCCGCCGCCGAGTCCTGCGCCGCGATGTCTGCCGACAGCATCAATTTCGTCAATAAAAATAATGCAAGGCGCGTTTTTCTTGCCTTGCTCAAACAAATCACGAACACGCGAAGCGCCGACACCGACAAACATTTCGACAAAATCAGAACCGGAAATCGAAAAGAAAGGAACATTCGCTTCGCCGGCAATTGCTTTTGCTAAAAGAGTTTTACCCGTTCCCGGAGGTCCGACCATCAAAACGCCTTTCGGGATTTTGCCGCCGAGTTTTTGAAACTTTTGCGGGTCTTTGAGAAATTCGATAATTTCCTGCAACTCTTCTTTGGCTTCTTCAACGCCCGCGACATCTTTAAATGTGATGCGTTTTTGTTGATTATTAAGCAGTTTCGCCTTTGATTTACCGAAACTCAAAGCCTTGTTGCCGCCTGCCTGCATTTGCCGCAAAGTGAACGCCAAAAATCCGATTAGCAATAAAAACGGCAAAGCATTTATCAACAAAATCCAGCCCCATCCGTTTGAAGCCGGTTCGAGATTGACTTTTGTACTCGATTCGTCAGCCGCTTTCAATATCGCTTCACGCGGTGCGTCGCTCGAATCGAGTTCAGCGTAAAATTGCTTTTTGTTTTTGTCAACCAATTCCACCTGCGATTGCTTGACAGTGACATCGGTTATGTCCTTGTTTCTAATCTGCGTTAAGGCTGCGTCGAATGAAATTTTCTCAGGAGTGCCGGTTTGTTTGCTTTGCAGAAACCAGACAAACACCAACGCACTGGAAATTATCATTAACCACAATAGAACTTGTTTTGCTTTAGAACTCAAATTTATAGCCTCCAATTAACTTTCATCCTTTATTATGATTGAAAGTTCATCTTTCAATATTTTGTTACTTTCTTATGATGAAAGTTTCCTTTCTCAAGTTGGTTTCAAAGCGAATTGATCGCATTTTAAAATCCAACCTATGATTGTAGTTGTCAAGCCGTCTTTTTTCAACCTTTGTTTTTCATAAATGTTAAATGTCCGCCATTCTTCACTAAAATTTCACCGTTCGGAAGTTCAACCGTCTTCCCGCTTTTGCGGCTGAAAATCAGATTTTCGATTGCCTGAAAATGTTTTGCATCCAGACTTCGCAAATCGCCGCGCTGTCTTTTCAACCAATCGCGCAAAATTCTTTTTCTCATTGAAGGAAACAAATCTTTCAAATCTTTTAACGGCAAACTTTCATCTTTTGTTCTGTTTTTTGCTTCTTCTTTTCCATCAACCTGCTTTTTTTCATCAATAAATTTATGCGTCGCAAAATCTAAAAATTCATTTTCTTCGCGCAGCAAAGTAGCGGTCTGCGCTAAGGTTTCGATAATTTTCGGATTAAAATCTTCCAACATCGGAATCAAAATTTTTCTAATCCGCACCCGATTAAACTTCAAGTCCTCATTCATCGAATCATAACGAAATTCAACTTTATTCATACGGCAAAAATTTTCCGTATCCTCGCGCGTCGCCCGGTTTAATAACGGTCGAATTAACTTAATTTCAGATTCTTCATTTGAACTTTGAACTTTGAACTTTGAACTTTGAACTGTTATGGCTTTCATTCCGCCAAGACCTTGCAAACCACTGCCGCGCATAAGGTTATGCAAAAAAGTTTCGGCTTGGTCGTTGAGTGTGTGCGCCGTCAAAATGCCGTAAGCGTGAAGGTTTTCGGCTGTTTTGTAAAGAAATTCATATCGCGCATATCGTGCATTTTGTTCGAGATTTCCTTCGTTTGAGATTTTTTCCTTTGCTAATGCCAGTTCAAAATCAAACTCGACGGTTAAGTTTTTAACAAATTCCGCGTCCAAATCACTTTCTTCGCCGCGCAAATCGTGATTAAAATGCGCGACGACAAAACGCAAATTCAACTTTTTGAGTTTTTTTAATTCTCGCAGCGCAAGCAATAAACTCACCGAATCCGCACCGCCCGAAACCGCAACGACGAAAGTTTCGTCAGCGAAAGGCAGCGCGAGTTTGCGCCATTCCGTCAGAAGATTTTTGGAAAACTGATTCATTTGAATTTTATATGTTGAATCAAAATTCTTACCAAAGATTAGATACTTTTATTGTTAATACATTTTTAAAATCACCGAGTGTTTTCTTCACGCGCCAAATCAATTTTCGCGTTTTCCAAAGCCTCAAAGACTCTTTCGGGCGAAGTTCCGCCGATTTGATTTTTGCTCGCCAGAGTTTGTTCAAGGCTCAACGCTTCAAAAACATCTTCTTCGATAAATTCGGAAAACCCGTTCATTTCCGACAAACTCAGTTCATTTAATTCTTTATTTTGTGAAATTGCATACATCACGATTTTCCCGACCATATCGTGGGCGAGACGAAAAGGAACATTTTTCTGTACGAGATAATCGGCAAGTTCGGTGGCATTTAAATAGCCCTTTGTCGCGGCAGTGCGCGTTTTTTCTTCGTTCACGCGCAAATTTTTCAACACAATCGAAGCAACCTGCAAAGAAATTTTAACCGTATCAACCGTGTCAAAAACCGCTTCCTTGTCTTCCTGCATATCTTTATTATATGCCATCGGCAAACCTTTCATCATCGTCAAAAGCGCGATTTGATGCCCGAAAACACGACCGGCTTTGCCGCGAATAAGTTCCAATGCGTCGGGATTTTTCTTTTGCGGCATCAAACTTGAACCCGTCGAAACCGCGTCGGAAAGTTCAATAAACTGGAATTCCGACGACGCATACAAAATCAAATCTTCCGAAATACGCGACAAGTGAACCATAATGAGCGAACACGCGCCGACAAATTCGACAGCAAAATCCCGATCTGAAACCGCGTCTAAACTATTCGCCGAAACGCCTTCAAAACCTAGCTGCCGCGCGACTTCTTCGCGGTCAATTTCATAAGCCGTTCCCGCCAAAGCCGCCGAACCCAACGGCAAAACATTGACGCGCCGCCAAACTTCGTCCAACCTTTCACGATCACGCGAAAACATTTCAAAATACGCCAAACACCAATGCGCCCAAAGGATCGGCTGCGCCCGCTGCAAATGTGTATAACCGGGCAAAACCGCGTCTTTTTGTTTTTCAGCCGTTTCAATCAGAGCTTTTTGCAAATTTCTGACAATTTTTGAGATTTCCTTGATTTCTTCGCGTAGCCAGAGCCGAAACGCCGTCGCAACTTGGTCGTTGCGGCTTCGTCCGGTGTGAATTTTTCTGCCCGCATCGCCGATTAACTGCACGAGCCGCGCTTCGATAAACGAATGAACATCTTCGGAATTCAGTTCGTCAAAGTAATTTTTATCGTAATCGGCACGTTTAAGAATCGTCTGCAAACCGTTTTTTATCCGTTCCGATTCAAGCCGCGTTAAAACTCCGGCGTGGAAAAGCGCGTCGCAATGAGCAATCGAGGCATTGACATCGGCGAAAAAAAGCCGCTGATCAAATTTAAAGGAATTATTAAATTCGGCAAAAGTTTCGTCCGGCTTGCCCGTAAATCTTCCGCCCCAAAGATTTTTTGGTTGGTTCATCGTAGTTCTCCGAAAACTTAATTCTACGTTAAATCTTTAAAACTGAAAAATTCTCTATTTCTTTAATTGACTTTCAACAACTTTTCGTCTAGTTTATGCGTCTATGTAATAATTATGCAGCTTAATTGCATAATTATTTTGTATTATGCAAAAAGGCGTTCGACAATCGGCAATTATAAAATTGATAAGAGCAAACCAAATCGGCACACAGGAAGAATTGTCGGAATTGCTTGAAAAAAAAGGCTATTCCGTTACGCAATCGAGTGTTTCGAGAGATTTGGGCGAACTCGGAATTATCAAAGTCAACGGTTTTTATTCATTGCCGCAAAAACCGCGAAACGCTGTTGCCATCGGGCTTTTAAGTTTGGAAACGACAGGAGAAAATTTAGTTGTCGCAAAATGCGAAGCCGGACTCGCATCGGCAATCGCCGTCAGAATTGACGCGGCAAACATCAATGAAATAGTCGGCACAATTGCGGGCGACGACACGATTTTTATCGCCGTTAAAGATGCTAAAGAGCAAAAGGCAGCGATAAAAAAGATTTGGGAAATGTTTGATAATTAGTTCTTTGTTCTTTGTCCTTCGTCCTTTGTCCTTTGTTTTTGCGAAGGACAAAGGACAAAGTACGAAGGACAAAAATAAATGGAAAAGAAAATTAACAAAGTAGTTTTAGCATATTCGGGCGGACTCGACACTTCCGCGATGCTTTTGTGGATAAAGGAAACTTACGGCGCGGAAGTTATTTGCTTTTGCGCGGATGTCGGACAAGGCGACGAACTCGACGGCTTGGAAGAGAAAGCCTTAAAAACGGGCGCGTCGAAACTTTATGTAGAAGATTTGCGCGAGGAATTTGTCAAGGATTTTGTCTGGACCGCCGTTAAAGCAAACGCTTTGTATGAAGGCGTTTATCTGCTCGGAACTTCGCTTGCGCGTCCGGTGATTGCGAAAAAACAAATTGAAATCGCCCAAAAAGAAGGCGCGGATGCCGTCGCACACGGCGCAACCGGCAAAGGCAATGACCAAGTGCGTTTTGAACTGACTTATTACGCTTTGCAGCCTGATATAAAAGTCATCGCACCGTGGCGGCATTGGGATTTCAAAGGTCGCGCCGATTTGATTGCGTATTGTGCAAAACACGATATAAACGTAACCGCAACCGCCGAAAAACCATATTCGATGGACAGAAATTTGATGCACATTTCCTACGAAGGCGGAATTTTGGAAGACCCGTGGACTGCGCCGCCGGAAGATATTTTTCTGCTGACAAAATCGCCGGAAAATGCTTTGGATACAGCGGAAGAGTTGATTATCGAATTTGAAAAAGGCGAACCAATTGCGATTAACGACGAAAAATACGGCGCGGTTGATATGCTTTCCAAACTGAATTTTCTCGGCGGCGAACACGGAATCGGCAGAGTTGATTTGGTCGAAAATCGTTTCGTTGGGATGAAATCACGCGGAATTTACGAAACACCCGGAGTTACGATTTTGCAGGCGGCGCATCGCGCTCTTGAATCAATCACGATGGACAGAGAGGTGATGCGTCTGCGCGATTCGCTCGGCGTAAAATTCGCTGAATCCGTTTATTACGGCTTCTGGTTCGCGCCGGAATTCGAGATTTTGCGCTCGATGATTGACCAAACACAGGCAACAGTTTCAGGCGAAGTCCGCATAAAACTATACAAAGGAAACGTAACGATTCTGGGACGTAAATCGCCGAATTCACTTTACAAAGAGCGCGTCGTAACCTTTGAAGACGACGCGGGCGCGTATAACCAACTCGACGCGGAAGGATTTATAAAACTTCAGGCTTTGCGCTTGCGTTTGCGGAAGATGGATTAGAAAATTAGCCGCGAATGACACAAATAACAAGATTTTTTTAATTTGTGCAATTCGTGTTATTCGCGGCTAAAAATTCTTGAGGTATAGTAATGATGCGAATCAAGAGTAGGATTAAATACTTGAAAATACTTGGTTTTACTTTGCGAACTTTGCGCCTTTGCGGGAGAATAATTTCCCGCAAAGGCGCAAAGTTCGCAAAGAAAGAACTTAAAAGGCAGTTAAAATTTCAACCTTTGATTCACATTAATGATGATTTTAGAACGCCGGAAATGCGCGACGGAACGGTTTGCGGCTTTTGAATTGGTGAGATTGCCGAAGCAAAATGAATTAGCATTCGCATAATTTAATCTTTATCGCACGGCTTTTCTATACTTCAATAAATAGAATTTTTTGAAAGTCAGCAATTTTCAATTATCACTAAAGAAAATATTCGCCACATCTTTCAAATCGCTCGTAACTCTCGTTTTGGGCAAACTGTTGAGAAAATCTCTGCCGTAACCTTTTGTTTTAAGGCGCGGATCAAGCAAAGCAATCACACCTTTGTCAGTTTTGCTGCGAATCAGCCGTCCGATTCCCTGTTTTAGAGTGATAACGGCGTTCGGAACGCTGTATTCAAAAAACGATTTGCCGCCGTTTGCGTCAATAAATTTTGTTCGCGCGGCGACAATCGGATCGCTTGGGACGGCAAACGGGAGTTTGTCAATAATGACGCAGGAAAGTTGGTCGCCGCGCACGTCAACGCCTTGCCAGAAACTCGAAGTCGCAAACAAAACGGCGTTCGGTGTTTTTCGGAATTGTTCTAAAAGTCCGTTTTTCGACATCGAACCTTGCACGAAACACGGGAAATTTACGCGCATCGAAACAAGCTCGTAAAGCGCGTTCATCGAATAATTGCTCGTGCAAAGCACAAAAGCGTGTCCATTTGTGATATTTATAAGTTTGATAATTTCGCCCGCCGCCATTTGGGAAAATTCCGGCGAACTCGGCTCGGGCATCGCTTTCGGCAGATAAATTATCGCCTGTTTTTGATAATCAAACGACGAAGGCGCGAGCAAAGTGTCGGTTTTTCCGTTGTCCAAACCTAAACGATCTTTGATAAAATCGAATTTTCCGTTGGTCGAAAGCGTCGCCGAAGTCATCACGACGGTTTCGACTTTATCGAAAAGTTTTTCCTGCAAAAGCGTCGAAACATCAATCGGCGAAGCTCGCAGAAACATTCCGCGCCCGCGCCGTTCGAGCCAGTAAACGTAATTTTTTTCGGCTTGTGTGCAAACAAAATCCAAATCAAAACGAGTTTGACGAACGCGCCGCAGAAGGCTTTCGGCTTCCGTCATTTTTTCTGCGTATAAATCCAAAGTCGCTTCCAATCTTTCAAACGCGGAATCGAGCGCGAAATACGCTTCGCCGAGCGGAGTCGGTTCGATGTCGCCGCTTCGTGATTTTTGTGCAAAAGCATTCGGCAGAAGCGGAAAACGCCCGTCTTGACTGCGACCTTGTACGAAACGCGCCCAAAATTGATCGGCAAGTCCGACGATTCGGACGGAAAGTTTTGACAAATCGCGCGTTACAATCGCGTCGGTCAGCGGCAAATTGTCGGCATCGCGGACGAGTTCTTCGATTTGAAAACTCGAAATCTGAAAGCCGAAATAATCGGCGGCGATGTCTTCTATTAAGTGCGCTTCGTCGAAAATCACGGCGGAATAATCCGGCAAAACGCGCCCGTATTCGTTGCCGCGAATATTCAAATCGGCGAAAAAAAGATGATGATTGACGATGACAATATCGGCTTCTTCCGCCCGCGCTCTCATTCGCGTGATAAAACACGGCTCGAATTCGGGACACTTTTGACCGAGACAAGTTTCGCTTTTGGCGTTGATTCTACTCCAAAACGAGAGATTTTCCGGCAATCCGACAAGTTCAGCGCGATCTCCCGTTTCGCTTTCGCGCACCCAGCGGCGAACTTCCTCAAAATGATCCATTTGATCCACGCCGTCCAAAATCGGCTGATTTTCCGCTTTGCCGACGCGATACAGACAAGCGTAATTCGAGCGACCTTTCATATACGCCGCGCTGAATTTTTTCGGCATCACTTTTTGCAGAAACGGAATATCTTTTTCCATCAGTTGTTCCTGCAAATTTTTTGTTCCCGTCGAAATAATAATGCGTTTTTTCTGTCCGAGCGCGGCGGCAATTGCCGGAACTAAATAAGCAAGTGTTTTGCCCGTTCCCGTTCCCGCTTCGACGATCAAATGCTTTTTCTCTTCAAACGCCCGCAGAACCGCTTCCGCCATTTTGACCTGTCCGGCGCGGTATTCGTATTCTTTATGATGTTTGGAAATGAGTCCGTCTTTTCCGAAAATTTCTTCCATTGAACTTTATTTTGCTAATTTTTCAGCAAACTTTTCCCTTCTTTATTGACACTAACAAGTTTTCCTGCAAACATTTTATTTCGCGCTGCAAAAAAAGCATTTTTTATGGGAAATCCTTTTATTTAATATAGCAAATTATTATTTTATTTTCTTCGTTTATGATAAAGAGAAATTTACCGCTCGTTTTAATTGTTCTCACTTTGACTGGGTTATTTTTTATTGCGCCTTATCAATTTCGCTCGGCGGCGGGTAGTGAAAATAGAGTCAAAAATTCTCAAAAAAGTTCCGACGATGCCGAAAAAATCGAAAACTACGACATTCGCACTGATAAGACTAAAGCTGAAACTTTAACCGCGTTTCGTCAGGAATCAAACAAAAACCCCCTCGAAGCTGCTGATTTTCGTGAAAAGTTCATCGCGGCAGAAACTGCGCTTCGTCAAAAAATTCCGACTTTGAAAATTGAATATAATGACGATTTGAGAATTCCCGAAATCATTGCGCCTGATGTCAAAAAAGGTTCTGCATTTCTGTCGTCGCCTTCTAAAACAAAACATTCGGAGATTTTGCTTGATTTTGTCGAACAAAATAATGATTTGCTCGGTTTGTCGAAAAAACAAACTTTTCAACTGAAACTTGCCGCTGACTACACGAATCCAGACGGAAATCTTTCTTTTGCACAATTTAATCAAACGATTAACGATATTCCGGTTTTTCGCGGTGAAGTCAAAGCCGGATTTACCAAAAACGGCGAGATGATTCGCGTCGTCAACAATCTTGTGCCGGATTTGGATTATCAAAATCTCTCCAACGATTTCGGCGATCCGCTGACTGCCGTTAAAAAAGCCGCCGAATATATCAATTATGAATTAAAAATTGGAAATCAAACGCTGAACAAAGCGGAATCAAACGATTTAAAAGCAGTTTTTGGAAACGGAGATTGGGCAACGACAGCGGGGAAAATCTATTTTCCGATTGAGCCGGGCGCGGCGCGAACGGCGTGGCGTGTGCTTATTTGGAAGCCTGAAAATGCTTATTATGTAATTGTTGACAGCGAAACGGGCGAAATGTTGTGGCGCAAAAATATTACCAACGACCAAACTCAGGCTTCGTCTTTCAGCGTTTACGCTAACCCGAACGCGATGATAAATGTCGCGCATAATCCGTTTCCGGCAATTAATAATTTTTTCGATCCGACGCTTCAATTGCAAGGCGCGGCGATTCCGCGTACAAATATCACGAGAATCGGTAACGAATCGCCTTACACATTTAATACTAACGGTTGGATAAACGACGGAAATAATACGACTGACGGCAACGCCGTCGAAGCCGGAATTGACCGCGACGGCGATAACGGAATTGATTTGCAAGGCAGCGCAATCGGCAATCCGAGCCGCAATTTTGTGTTTGATTACGCGCCCGGAAATCCGAACACGAACACGGGCGATGCGCCAAATCCGACTCCGCAGACTTATCCGATTTCCGCTTTTCAAAACGGTGCGGTTACGCAGCTTTTTTATGTTTCAAATTGGTATCACGATGAAATATATCGTTTGGGTTTTACCGAACAGGCGGGAAATTTTCAGCAGGATAATTTCGGGCGCGGCGGTGTGGAAAGTGATCGTGTTTCGGCGGAAGCGCAGGATTCGAGCGGCACAGACAACGCGAATTTTTCATCTCCGGCTGACGGAACACGCGGCAGAATGCAGATGTATCTGTGGAGCGGTCCGACTCCGAAATTTGACGGCGATCTCGATGCCGATGTCGTTATTCACGAACTCACGCACGGACTTTCCAATCGTCTGCACGGAAATTCCAGCGGTTTGAGCGGCGGTTTGTCCGGCGGAATGGGCGAAGGCTGGTCGGATTTTTACGCTCACGCGATGCTTTCCTCGCCCGACGATCCGATCAATGGAATTTACACTATCGGCGGTTATGTAACTTATTTGCGATACCCGAATTCACGCTCGAACTATTATTACGGCATCCGGCGGTTTCCAAAGACGGTGATGGCTTTTACCGGCGCGAACGGCAAACCGCACAATCCTTTGACATTTCGCCATCTGAATTCCGATTGCAATATTGAAATCGGAACGGCGACGGCAATCGGCACAATCAGTGCATTTCCGCGCGGTCCGGCAGGTTCAGCCGTTTGCGACCAATCTCACGTCGCCGGTGAAATATGGAGCAGCGCGTTGTGGGAAGTTCGCGCCAAATTTATTGCACGTTTAGGTTGGGAAATCGGCAATCGAAAAGTTTTGCAGATCGTAACCGACGGAATGAAATTAGCTCCGCTGAATCCGACGTTTTTGCAGGAACGCGACGCAATTCTGGCGGCGGCTCAGGCAAATGGAAACGTATTGGAAGCGGCGGCGAACGTCGCTGATGTTTGGGCAGGTTTTCGCATTCGCGGAATGGGTTTCAGCGCGAAAATCAACGCGATTTCACCCGCAAACGTAACCGAAGCGTTTGATTTGCCGAATCTGACAATTCAAACTGAAAATTTGACAGTTGACGATACAAACGGCAACCATAACGGAGTTGCCGACGCAGGCGAAAAGATAAAATTAGTTATTCCGCTGTCAAATAATACGGGAAACACAGCTAATAATGTAACGCTTCAAATTGTCGGCGGCGGTTCGGTAAATTATGGCGACATTCTCAATAATCAAACCGTTACACGCGCCGTTGATTTTATCGTTCCCGCCCGGTCGTGCGGCAACGCGATAACTTTAACATTAAATATCAACAGCAGTTTGGGCGCGAAAACCGAAAAGCGTACTTTGATAATCGGCATACCTGTTGAAGATTTCAGTTTTTTGCAAGCCTTCGACAACGTAATCGCGCCGGCGATTCCGAACGGCTGGACAGCTTCCGTGCCGAACCCGAACACGGCTAATGCTCCGACATGGCAGACGGTTTCGTCGAATGCCGTAAGTCTGCCGAATGCAGTTTTTGCGCCCGACGTTGACAAACCATATCTGGCGCAATTGGAATCACCTGTAATTTCACTCGGAATTTCCGCCGCAGAACTGAAATTTAAGATAAATTACAACACCGAAAGCGGTTGGGACGGCACGACGCTCGATATAAAAATCGGTTCGGGTAATTATCAGGACATTGCCGAAGCGGGCGGAATTTTCTTGTCGGGCGAATATAATAACCTTCTGAGCAGTGGAAATTTCCCGAACGCCGGACGACGCGCGTGGTCGGGAAATTCAAACGGTTATGTTGATGTCGAAATCATTCTGCCCGCTTCTGCCAAAGGTCAAAACGTGCGGTTTCGTTGGAATGCAAGTGCCGACACATCGGTTTTTTATGTCGGAACTTATCTGGATGATATTACATACATCAGAGATTACGAATGCGTAATTGAAGGAAGCTCCAAAAAGCCGCGTGCAGATTTTGACGGTGACGGCAAAACCGATGTTTCGGTTTTTCGTCCGTCAAACGGCAATTGGTATTTAAATCAGAGTTCCAACGGATTTACAGCTTTGAGTTGGGGCGCGGCAGCCGACAAACTCATTCCGGGTGATTACAACGGCGACGGTAAAACCGACACTGCTGTTTTTCGCCCGAATATTGCTGACAACACGGCAAATTTCTATATTCTAAACAGCGGAAATCTGACATTTACATCAATCCCATTTGGATTTGCCGACGATATTCCGGTTGTCGGAGATTACGACGGCGACGGCAAAACCGACGTTGCTGTTTACCGACCTTCAAACGGTTACTGGTATATTTTGAAAAGTTCGGGCGGGTTTACGGCAACACAGTTCGGCATTTCAACCGATATTCCGGTTGCGGGCGATTACGACGGCGATAATAAAACCGACATCGCCGTTTTCCGCAATGGAACTTGGTATGTCAATCAATCGAGTGCCGGATTTACAGCCGTTTCATTCGGATTATCAAGCGACAAACTCGTTCCGGCTGATTACGACGGCGACGGCAAAGAAGATGTCGCTGTTTATCGTCCGTCAAACGGAACTTGGTATATTCTCGGAAGCAGTGCGGGTTTTACAGGAATGCAGTTCGGTATTGCAGCCGACATTCCCGTGCCGGGCGATTATGACGGCGACGGTAAATATGACTTAGCGGTTTTTCGCGGCGGAACTTGGTATGTAAATCGTTCAACCGCCGGTTTCTTTGCAATTGATTTCGGAACAAATACGGATTTGCCGATTCCGATGTTGAGATAGAGTAAATTTAATTTTAACAGGATGGACAGGATTTTCAGGATCACTTTTTAAATAAAGAAATATAAAAGAATTCATTACTGAGCGGTCTAAGAATTGCTAACTCGAATTCAACATTGTAAGTAGTTCTTTATCAATCACTTCCGCTATTGAGTTCTTTACTATCAGTAACCAATTTTTGCTTATTTTCCACGATTCGTAAAATACTTCGCCGA
>JBBPXX010000058.1:0-22436 GCA_038200505.1 Pyrinomonadales bacterium
ACATTGGCAGTAAGACTTGAAATTCTTCGTCCGTTAAACTCGTGACAGAAAGAAATTCTCTCGGCTTTCCTTTTAATTCATCATATTTTAACATTTACACAGTTTATCTGATTTTTCTTATTTCAAATAATGTCTATTGAAATTTACTTATGAAACTTTGAATTCTTCGTCGAGTCGTTCCTTCAAAAACATCTTTATCAGCGATTGATACGGCACATCGCGTTTGTTTGCCGCAAGCCGGATTTTTTCGAGCATCGCTTCGGAAATTCTTAATGAAATCGTCCGCGTCGTCGGTTTTAATTTCGGTAGAGTTTTTGATTCCGCCGTATTCCAATCAATATAATCGGTCGAATTTTCTTTTGACCAGAATTCGCGTTCTTCTTCTTCGCTTTTAAAAATCGGAATCTCTTTTAATTTTTTCGGCATATTTTCGGTTTTCACTTTTCGTTATATCGCGGGCGGAAATTACCCGAATCAATTTATTTCGCACAGTAAAAGCAATAAAAAGCCGACGATTCGCATCGGTTCTGCCAAGCGCGAAAAATCTTTTTTCTTCGTCAGAATGAACTTTGTTGGCGGCTATTATCAAAGGCAGATTGAAAAATACATCTTCACATTCACCGTCCGTTACGTTATGAAGATAAAAATTCTTGTTTGAATTTCCGTCGCCCCATTCAAAGCCTGCGCAATTTTCAATGATTAATTTCATCTACATTTTGTATAGTATGAAAATAGACTTTTGAAGTAAAGATTTTAAAAATTATTCATTACTCAAATCTTTTTTTCTGATTTAAATTCTTCTAATCTTGCGAAAAATAAATCAAAAGCTCTTTCTTCGTTGCCATTACATTTGTCCAAAAAATATTTTGAATAGCTGTAAATTCCGTGTGTGAACATTCCTCTTTGAATTCCCTCATATTCATCAAAACTTCTCAAAAAATTGTCCGTAGTTTGATAATCAGATTTCATTATGTCCAAAGCAGATAAAAAGCCAAAAATGAAAATACAAATTTGAGTGATTGATTTTTGTGGAAAATACAATTTTGGTCGTGCGCGAAAAACTCTCAGAAGGAATAGTAAATCTTCTTTTTCGTGCAAAACTCGTTCTGTAAATATAACAATACAAATAAAATTGATTAAATTTACTCTATCTTTCACACCTTTTTTACTCTCCAAACAACTACAAGCATCAACGGAAAATGGTCGAACCTCAGAAATTGCCTTAATAATATTTTCGTTTGAAAGTCCGCCCGCGAGATACATTTTCGGAAAAATCTCCTGCACTTTTTTCGCAATTTCCCAATCGAAAGTTTCGCCCGTTCCGCCGTGTTCTTTGGGCGAATAAGCGTCGAGCAAAATCGCGTCCGTTTCATATTGCAAAACATCTTCCGGCTTGAATTCGGGCGAAACTCTGAATGCTTTGATGATTTCCAGATTCGTTTTCGCTTTTAATTCACGCGCAAATTCCGGCGTTTCTTCGCCGTGAAGTTGAAGCGCATCGAGTTTTGCCGTTTTTGCGATTTCGACAATTTTTTCTAAATCTTCATTAACAAAAACGCCGACTTTCAAAACTTCTTGCGGCAATTGCTCGATGATCTTACGCGCTTTTTCAGGCGCGATGTAACGCGGACTTTTCTCATAGAAATTAAACCCAAGCGCGTCCGCGCCGAATTTCGCCGACAAAAGCGCGTCTTCCAAGTTTGTAATGCCGCAAATTTTAACCTTCGTCATTTCTATTTTTGCCACGAATAACACTAATAACACGAATAAAAAATTTAACAAATTAATTCGTGTTATTAGTGTTATTCGCGGCTAATTTTTTTAATTCTTCCGAAACATTTTCGCTTCGCATCAAAGTTTCACCGATCAGAAACCCCGCAAAACCGAGTTCTTGCAATTCTAAAATTTCGTTTTTGGTCGAAAGTCCGCTTTCCGTAATCATCAAAACATTTTTCGGCGTGTGTTTAATCAATTCGCGCGAAACGTCGAGCGAAACTTGAAATGTATGCAAATCACGATTGTTCACACCGATAATTTTCGCGCCGATTTTTTTAACGCTCTCTAATTCGTCCAAAGTGTGAACTTCGACTAAAACATCCAAACCTAAATCTTGTTCGGCAAGGTGATGAAGTTTCTGCAAAACTTCATCATCCAACATCGCGGCAATCAGCAAAATCACATCTGCGCCCACGTCTGCCGCTTCGTAGATTTGATATTCGTCGAAGATAAAATCCTTTCGCAAAATCGGCAGCGAAACATTTGCCCGCGCTGTTTTCAAATCTTCGATTGAACCTTGAAATTTATCTTCTTCGGTCAAAACGGAAATCGCGCACGCACCGCCGCGTTCGTATATTTGCGCGGTTTCGGCGACATCAATTTTATCATTTATCATACCTTTTGACGGCGAAGCGCGTTTTATTTCCGCGATGATATTTATTTTGTCGGTGTTCGTTAAAGCCTTTTGCAGACGATGCGATTCGGAATTTTCCCGAACGGCAAATGCTTTATTCTTTATTTCTTCGAGCGATATTTTTGATTTGGCAAATTGCAGACGCTTTTTTTTCAAACCGATAATTTCTACAAGAAAATCATTCATAAATTTTTACGAGCAGCGAAATCTTTAGATAATATTGGTCATTTCAGCTAAGTTTTGCAATTTTTCAAACGCTTTGCCGCTGCTTAAACTCTCGTTTGCCGATTCGACGGCTTTTTCTAAACTTTCGGCTTTACCGCCGACAAAAAGTGCCGCCGCCGCATTTAAAATAACCAATGAACGCGCCGCGTCATTTCTTTCGCCTTTTAAGATTTGCTCGATAATTTCGGCATTTTGTTCGGCATTTCCGCCTCTGATATTTTCCAGTTTTTCAACCGAAACTCTTTCAAAACCAAGTTCTTCGGGCGAGATTTCAAAAAGTTTTACATTGCCGTTTTCGACTTCCGCAACCGAAGTTTTATCGCTGACGGTGATTTCGTCCAAACCATCCAAACCGTGAACAATCCACGCTTTTTTTGTGCCGAGCGCGGCGTGAGTTCGGGCAATCGGTTCGACCAGAGCTTTGTGCCAAACGCCCATAATTTGAAACGGCGCATTTGCCGGATTTGTCATCGGACCTAAAAGATTAAAAGTCGTGTGAACGCCGAGTTCGCGGCGGATTTTGGCAACGCGCGCCGTCGAAGCGTGATAAAGCGGCGCGAACATAAAGCAGATTCCAATTTCGTTCAAACATTTTTCCGAAATTTCTTTGTCAACCGAAACATTTACGCCGAGTTTTTCCAAAACGTCCGCGCTGCCCGATTTTGAAGTTGCGGCGCGGCTTCCGTGTTTTGCCACCGGCAAACCTGCTCCGGCAATCACAAAAGCGGCGGCGGTTGAAATATTGAAAGTCTTGACGCGGCTCGAACCGGTGCCGGCAGTGTCAATAAAATCCGTATGAATTGAATTGATTTTAACCGAATGTTCGCGCATTGCTTCCGCCATTCCCGCCAATTCTTCGATTGTTTCACCTTTAACGGCAAGCGCGACAAGTGCAGCGGAAATTTGCGCATCCGTCGCTTCGCCGTCCAAAAGACGATTGAGCAACTCGGCTGATTCCCGCCGAGTCAAGTTTTCCCCCTGCATCAAATTCAAAAGCAATCCGCGCAAACCTCTCGCAGGCGGTTCGTCAATGCGTTTCGGTGTCGGCAGCAGCCATACAGGTCGTTTTGTGCTGTATTTTTCAAAGTCTTTCATAAAGAGTCTTCAATCCGATTATTTTATATTAACTGCGAAACACGCGAAAAAGAAGATATTATTTGTTTTTTGCGAATTTCGCGTTCTTTTCCGGTTAAAATAATTGTCAAATATTTGGATTAAAAACCGTTCAATTTCAAATATTTGGATTAAAAACCGTTCAATTGTAGCATTTTTGATTTTTGAATAGTGTCTGAGATTCAGATAAAATGAATAAAAAATCAATCTACCGGAGGAAACTCGCCTCTCTAAACAAAAAGGACAGGGAAAGGAATCAGAGATTCTCCGATTCCCTTTCCTATTGTTGTTTCTAACTAAGCAGGTCAGACAAAGTATTGAGGTATAATGATCAGGAATATGAAAACACCAACCAAATTTGTCAATACTTTGTCTGAACAAGAACATAGCAAACTTATCGGGAATCATCAAACGGCTGATAATTTTCGGGTTCGTAATCGTTCACACGCGATTCTGCTGTCTTCGGAAAAGTTTCCGATAGATGAGATTGCCCGTATTTGTCGGGTTGATCGGGATACGGTCAGTTTGTGGATTGATTTTCAAACAAATTGATAGTTATGAGCAAAATTATCCAATATCTGACACAGACCGACAAAAAATTGTTTTTCCAAAGAAACGACCGAAACGATATACGTTTGGGCGAAATCGTTCCAAATGTAAATTATGAAGAATCGGACATCGTGATTATCGGTTGTCCGCAAGATGAAGGCATAAGGCGCAACAACGGCAGAGTTGGCGCGGCACTTGCGCCGGATGCGATTCGGAAGCAGTTTTATAAACTTTCGCCGTTCGGGATTTTGGTAAAAATTTGCGACGCGGGAAATATCAAACTGCAAAATTCGCTCGAAGAAACTCACGATGTTCATACGCAAATTGTCGAACAAGTTTTGCGCGACAATAAAAAATTGATAATTCTCGGCGGCGGCAACGATATTTCCTACGCTGACGGGAAAGCGATGGCGAATGTTTTCGGTTTTGAAAATTGGCTTGCGCTAAACATTGACGCGCATTTCGATGTTCGCGCCGATTTGCCGCGCAACAGCGGAACGCCGTATCGTCAGCTTTTGGAAGAAAAACTTCTCAAACCTGAAAATTTTTGCGAATTCGCCCACCAGCCGCACAGCAATTCGCCGATTTATTTTGAATATTTGAAAAATCTCGGCGTAAATTTGGTCAGCCTTGAAGAAGTTCAAAGTTCAAAATTCAAGGTTCAAGATTTAATCGAAAAACAAAGGACAAAGAACGAAAAACAAAGGGCAATATTTTTCGGTTTTGATGTTGACTCGGTTCGCGCATCGGACGCGCCGGGCGTTTCCGCGTCGAGTCCGATTGGTTTATCGGCGGAAGAATTTATAGAATTGGCGAAATTTGCCGGAACGGACAAAAGAACAAAAATCATCGAATTTACCGAAATCAATCCGAATTTTGATATTGATAATCGAACGGCGAAACTTGTCGCAATCGCTATGCACAAATTTTGTTCAGTAATAAAAAAAGACTAACCAAAAATCGGTTAGTCTGAAATTTTTAACCGTTTGTTTCAGTTTAGGAAGTTACACTGCGACCTGTCGCTAAACGATAAATTGCCAAAACAATAATCGCGCCGATGACGGCAAAAACTAACCCTAAAATACTAAATGTTTCGTTACCGGCATTGGTATTGAATAAAGCTCTGCCAATAAATCCACCGACGAAAGCACCAACAATGCCCAAAATTGTTGTTAAAATAAAACCGCCGCCATCGGGACCAGGCATAACAAGTTTTGCCAAATACCCTGCTACGAACCCTACAACAATCCAAACTATAATATCAATTATCCCCATTTCTTTTTCTCCTTTTAATTTAACTCTTGATAATTACTTAACTATCAATCTTTTTAATTTTAATGTTTCAGAACTGAAACCTTTGATAGATAAACAGAGCAAAAATTGTGCCAGTTTTCTGTAAGAAGAAAATTTTACTAAACTATTGTAAAATACACATTTGTATTAAATATTTTATCAACACAATCAATACATTGGATTTTAATACGTATGAAATCAATGCAAAAATTTGTATCGGCAGTTAAAATCAGAAAAAAGCAAAAATCAGCACATTGAAAATCGGACAATTTCAAACTCTGGAATTTGAATAAAAACTTGCTGCATTATGCCACTTGTGAGTAATATTCCGCATCAGCAGAGCGTGATCAAATCTGATTGAGCCGTTTGGGAACAATGTTTTATCATTGTAAAACTCGAATAAACGCGGTCTAAATCAAATGCAGAAACATTCCAGTTTTCGATTTGCAGCAAAATGCCGTCCAATTTTTTCGCGTTTTTTGTTGGAGAATAACCCAAAGAACCCGTTTTAAAAAATCCTGATGCTTCGGCGAGCGAAGAAAACATAGAATGTTTCGGCAAACTTTCGGAAGTTTTGCCCGTAAAATTGACTGAAACTTTTTGGTCGTCAGATTTCATTTTAAAATCCAATTCGTTTGCGGATTCTTTAATTTCAAATTTTGCTTTGTGATGTTCGCCCGAAAAAAGTCTTCCGCCGACGGCTGAATTGATAAAAGAATCAGTATCGCGGCGCGGAATATAAACGCCTTCCTGTGTTTTGCCGTTTTCGTTTTCCCACAAAACAGCAATGCGGTGTGCGGCATTTTCGCTGGCGATTCCAACAAATTCGGGCATAAATTTCGGACGAATATGTTCAAGACGAATCAAACAAATTCCTGCAACTGCTTTTCCGTTGTGAAGTTTTGGACGAAACACCGACGGTAAAATCTTTTGAATGACGTGCGGTTCAGCACGATAATTTATCAAAATTCGACGTTTGATAACGCCTTGAATCGTCGGGATTTTCATTTTATCACCAAATCTCTTGCAAATTTAGCGTGAAGCCTTTTAAAAATGACTCGCCCGAAATTTCATTCGGATTATCCAGTATTTCAATTTCGGAAGTTTGGCGATAAACATAAACTTTGCGCTTTGTCGGGTCAATTAACCAGCCCAAAGATACACCGTTTTCGATATATTCCTGCATTTTTTCCTGCAAATCCTTTAGTGAATCGGTGCGGGAACGAAGTTCAATAGCAAAATCAGGCGCGAAAGGCATTATTTTGTCCTTTTCTTCTTCGGTTAAAGCATCCCATTTTTCGCTGCTTATCCAAGATGCGTCGGGCATTTTTTTCGCTCCGTTCGGCAGACAAAAAATTGTGTCTGAATCAAAAGCTACGCCTGTTCCGTCTTTTTCCGTCCATTCGTCAAGTTTTCTGATAATTCTTGAATTTCTACGTCCTGTTAATCCGCCTGTTCCCGGCATAATAATTAAATCTCCGTCCTTATTCATTTCAATCCGTACATCTTGATTATCACGGCTCAACTGCAAAAAATCATCGTTTTCCATTGATTTAAGAAACGAGTCGAAATTAAGTTTGACATCATCAACAAAGTTTTCTTTTACCAAAATTGTATTCATATAAAATCACCTCTCAAAATAGCTTACCAAGAAAAACTGCGCCGCCGAATGTTAAAAATAGGATCACGCTAACAAAAGCATTCGTCGTAAAAAACGCCGCATTCATTCGGCTTAAATCATTCGGTTTAACGAGTGTGTGCTGATAAATCATCAACGCGCCGACGGCAAAAACGCCGATTAACGCCAACCAACCTAAATCCGTTATCAAATAAAGTAAAACTAAGACGACGAACGCCTGAACGTGAAAAAGCCGCGCGATATAAAGAGATTTTTTGATGCCGAAACGCGCCGGAATCGAACGAAGTCCGGCTTTTTTATCGTATTCATAATCCTGACAGGCATATAAAACGTCGAAACCGGAAGTCCACATCATTACAAGGAGCGAAAGCAGCAGCGGAATTTCCGAATCTAACGAACCGCGCACCGCAATCCACGCCGCCGTCGGCGAAATAGCTAAACTCCAACCCAAAATCAAATGCGCGAAACTCGTAAATCTTTTTGCATAAGAATAGCCGAGAACGCTTGCCAAAGCGACGGGCGACAGCGCAAACGTCAGCCAATTCAGTGAATAAGCGGCGGTTTCAAACAAAACGACGGAAGCGATAAAAAACGCCCAAGCAAACGAAACGGAAAGTTTCCCGCTCGGCAGTTCGCGGTTTGCCGTGCGCGGATTTTCCGCGTCAAATTTGCGGTCAATGATGCGGTTAAAGGTCATCGCCGCCGAACGTGCGCCGAACATTGCGGTTGTTATCCAAACAATCTGCCAAGTTGTCGGCAAACCGTCCGCTGCCAAAACCGCGCCGAGAAAGGCAAACGGAAGCGCAAATAAAGTATGCTCGAACTTTATCATTTCGAGCGTCGTTTTAAGTTTTGTCCAAAAACTGTTCATTCTAAATTTTTAAATAAGCAAACTCGATGCCGAAAGAAAATTCTAGCAAAATTGGACGTTGTTTTCAGATTTATCGGGCAAATTGCGAATTTATAATTTCCAAATTGCAAAATGCGCTATAATATTTTGTGAAAGTTAGAAAGTAAATTTCAAATTTAACTTCCAAAATCGAACCGATGCCTTCAGGAAAAACACACGATGCAGTTACATTTCTTCTCGTCGCGCCGACTTTTGCGGCGGCTTATGTTCTGACGCTGAATCTGACAATTTCTTTAATTATCACCGTTGCATTTCTCTTCGGCGGTTTGATGTTCGGTCCTGATTTGGACACGCAATCGAAACAATACACGCGCTGGAGCATTTTTTCCTTTTTGTGGTATCCGTACAAAGTTTTTTTCAAACACCGTTCGCGCTGGTCGCACGGTTTGATTTTCGGCACATTTTTCAGAGTCGTCTATTTTTTTGGCGTGATGACGTTGATGTCGTTTTTGCTGACATTTTTTATCGCTCTTTATTCGGGCGGAGATTTGCCGAAGTTGTTGGAATTTACAAAAACGTGGATTTTGATCGGTGAGATTGTGCGTCAAAACTTCGGCGAATATGCTTTTTTGACAGCTTTTATCGGTCTTTGGCTCGGCGCGGCAAGTCATACATTCACCGATATGGCGGGTTCATTTATTAAACACGGACGCATTATGAAGCCATTTTGATTCCAGATTCCAGAATTAGATTTCAATTCTTAGTTTGGAATTTGGAATCTGGAATTATTTCCCCGCTCTCGTATTGACAATACGCAATGACTGTCGGCGCACGGCATCGGATACGTTTCGATTTTTGGTCAGCGCGTTCAAATCCTTTAATTGAAGACGAATTAAAATGCCGATGACGTTGGCAATCGGTGTGCGCGGATTCCGTGCCAAATTGTGAACGGTCGTGTAATTTCGCGCCCAAGCGCGGTTGATGGCAATTTGCCGCAGAACATCTTCGGGAGCGGAACGCATCGCCGCAATTTTCTCGATTTCCTGATCGGTAATACGCGGATTATTGATAACGGCTTGAGAAACGATGCGGTTCGGGTCGCGGATGAGAATGTTGCGGGCTTCGCGGTCGCCTTTCATCGCCAATCTAACACGATCCTTCATTCCCATTCGCATAATTCGGTTAATCATCGAAACGCGTTCGCTGGAAATTTCATCGTCTTCGGTGCTGAGTTCGCCTAAAATTTTATTGACGTTTGATTCGCGCTGTTCTTCGGTTTCTTCGTAAAATTCTTCGATATATTCGAGCGAAAGCCAAGAATCGTCGGTTTCGCTGTCGGGAACTTCAATATGTTCGGCAAGCAGAATCGCATCTTTGAAATCCAAACTCGAATCGGACGAAATTGCCGATAAATTTTGACTAAATTCCGCCTGTTCGATAAATTCAGCCGCCGCCGTCTTGCCCTGCGCCCGAAGTTCATTGGCGATTTGCTGTGCGCCGCGCGTCTTTTCAAAAAACTCGCGCTTGACTTCCGCCGCCCGTCTTTCGGCTTCCGCAGTTCTAAAAGGATTGGCAATAATCGCTTCCATTACCTGCGGCGAACGAATCAAAAGCTGTTGATTAAAAGAAAGAAGTTCAAGCAATTCGCCTTTTTTGGTTTGGCGGGCAAATTGGATAATCGCTCTGTCCGGCGTTCTCGGATTTGTTAAAACCGTTTCCTGAATTGTCGGCGAAAGATTTTCCTGAATGGCAAAATAAGCCAAAACCTGCGGCGCAATTTCATTAGATTTAATCGTGTTTTCGAGTGAATTCAAATCCTGTGCGGCGAGCGTGTTTTGAGCATTTTCCGCCAGTTCAGCGTCGTCATTCTGGGAAAGCGCGACTAAAATTTCAAGCAAATCGCTCTGCGGCAAAGGCAAAATCCCGCGTGCCGCCGCCAGTTGAGCAGGACGCGGAGCAGTTCCGCCGACAACGGCTTTTACCACCGGATTAGTTGAATTTACTTCGAGATTCATAAATTTGCAGGAAAATTATTGCGATTACAATTATAAAGATAAATGTAAAATCTCGGAATTTCGAGATTTCAGTTGAAATTGTAACATAAAAATTACCGATATAAATTAGTATTCTTGACTATCGAAGTTTCTTAATTTAGTCTAATGGATTGCAGGGAAAAGCCTTTGCTTTCAATCTTAATCATTCCTTGTAAATAATACATTATTCAAAACAATACAGAAATTATGATAAAAGACGATATAAAAAATCTTATTGAGGAAAAAACCGCGCGAATCGGCGTAATCGGACTCGGCTACGTCGGATTGCCTCTTATAATAGAGTTCGGATTAAAAGGTTTTCAAGGCATCGGCTTTGAAGTTGACACCAAAAAAGTTGACGAAATCAACGCCGGACGTTCCTACATTGTGGACGTAACGGACGAAAACGTAAAAAAATGTGTCGAAAGCGGAAATTTGAAAGTGACCACCGATTTTTCCGAATTAAACAATTGTGAGGTCATTATCATTTGCGTCCCGACACCGCTCAGAAAAACAAAAGACCCGGATATGTCGTATATTTTAGCCGCCGGTGCGGAAATCAAAAAATATATGCGTCCCGGACAACTCGTGGTTTTAGAATCAACGACTTATCCCGGCACAACCGACGAAGTTCTCCAGCCGATGTTTGAAGAAGCCGGATTTACATTGGATAAAGATTTTCTGCTCGCATTTTCGCCGGAAAGAGTTGATCCGGGAAATCCGCAATATCAAACGCACAACATTCCGAAAGTAGTCGGCGGAGTTTCCGAAGATTCGGGCGAAATTGCATCTTTTCTTTACTCAAAAATCGTCGAAAACGTCCATTCCGTCTCAAGCGCAAGAGTTGCCGAAGCCTGCAAACTCTGGGAAAACACATTCCGCGCCATCAATATCGGAATGGCAAACGAAATGGCAAAAGTTTGCAACGCGCTCGGCATTGATTCGTGGGAAGTCGTCGAAGCAGCGGCAACAAAACCGTTCGGCTTTATGGCATTTTATCCCGGACCGGGAATCGGCGGTCACTGTATCCCGCTCGATCCGCATTATTTATCTTGGAAGGCGCGGCAGCACGGTTTTGATTCGCAATTTATCACTTTGGCGGAACAGATAAATTCTGGAATGCCGAAATATGTAATTAAACTCGTCGCCGATGCGCTGAACGACGATGAAAAGTCGGTCAAAGGCTCGAAAGTTTTGATTTTAGGCGTGGCATATAAAAAAGACATTGACGATATGCGCGAATCGCCCGCGCTTTCGGTAATTGATTTATTGAGAGCGAAAGGCGCGGATGTCGTCTATCACGATCCGTTCGTGCCGGAAGTTACGTTTGACCACGCTTATACAATCGGCGACGGTGAACCGCTTTACAACACGGAATTGACGGACGATTTGATAAAAAATTCAGATTGCGTGATTATCTGCACCGAACACAGTAATGTTGATTATGACAAAGTTTGTGAACTCGCTTCATTAGTTGTTGATACGCGCAATGCACTCGATAAAGAAAAGCGCGACAACAGCAAAGCTAAAATTGTCAGACTTTGACATTGAACATTTATCGTTTATCATTTATCGGATTTTTACTGATAAACGGCGAACGATAAATGATAAATGATGAATGATAAAAGTTTTAAACATCGTCGGCGCACGTCCGAATTTTATGAAGATTGCGCCGATTGTCCGCGAGATGCGGCGGCGCGAAAATGAATTTCAACCGCTGATCGTTCATACCGGACAACATTACGACGAGGCGATGTCCGATTCTTTTTTTGCAGATTTGGATATTCCCAAACCGGATTATCATTTGGAAGTCGGTTCGGCTTCACACGCGGTTCAGACGGCGAAAATAATGACGGCTTTCGAGCCGGTTGTTTTGGCGGAAAAACCGGATTGGGTTTTAGTCGTCGGCGATGTTAATTCGACAATCGCGTGTGCGTTGGTTTGTTCAAAACTCGGCGTTCGCGTGGCGCACGTCGAAGCCGGTCTTCGTTCGGGCGATATGGCGATGCCCGAAGAAGTCAATCGTCTTTTGACCGACAGAATTTCAGATTTGCTGCTCACGCCTTCGCCTGACGGCGACGAAAACTTATTAAAAGAAGGAATTGCGCCCGAAAAAATCAAATTTGTCGGCAACGTAATGATTGATTCGCTTTCTTATAGTTTGGAGAAGTCGAAAAATTCAAATATTCGGGAAGATTTGAATCTAAACGCAAAAGAATACGCCGTTTTAACTCTTCATCGCCCGTCAAATGTTGATGAAAAAGAAACTTTTGACGGGATTTTAAAAGCGTTGGCAGAAATAAGCGCGAAAATTCCAATAATTTTCCCCGCACACCCGCGCACAAAATCCCGAATCTCGGAATTCGGTTTTGAAAACTTAATCGAAAATTCAAATATAAAACTTATCGAACCGCTCGGTTATCTTGATTTTCTGCGTTTATACAGCGGCGCAAAAATCGTTTTGACCGATTCCGGCGGTCTTCAGGAAGAAACAACCGCGCTCGGAATTCTGTGTCTGACGCTGCGCGAAAACACTGAAAGACCGATTACGATTGAAATGGGAACGAATATTCTAGTCGGGACAAATCGCGCAAAAATTACGAAAACCGCTTTTGATGTTTTAAACCGCAACCAATCTCAAGACGCGAAAATTCCGCCGCTTTGGGATGGTAAAACGGCGGAACGTATTTGTGATGCACTTTTATAATGGTGAATGGTGAACGTCAAGAATAGTTCTTTAACTCACCATTCACCATTTATAATTCACCATTATTTTCCTTGCTCCATCGGATAACCGGCATTTTTCCAAACCGCCGTTCCGCCAAGCAAAGCATACGCATTTTTAATACCTTTTTCATTCAAAATCTGCACCGCACGGGCGCTGGTATGTTCGCTCGGTCAGGAACAGTAGGCGATAATTTTTTTATCTTTCGGAACTTCCGTGTAACGGGTTTGGAAAGTTTCGGCAGGGATATTTATCGCGCCTTTGATATGTTCGACATTAAAAGCTGTTTCGGCACGGGTGTCAACAAATATCGCCTTTCCACTGTCAAAATCCTTCTTCGCATCTTCCAAATTAATGCGCGGCGCATCATCTTCGGGATGTTTGTCCGGCGCGGGTGTCATAATAGTTTTATCAGCGGCAACGACATCGGAATTTGCCGCCGTGCTTGTTTTCGAGTCGGATTTGGTCGCCATACCTGACTTTGAACAAGTCTGCATAACAAAACCCATTACCGACATCATTAGTAATGTTAAAATTAATTTCATATTTTATCTCCACATTTTAATTCCAGAGTTATAATCCACTAACTATTATCTATTGTCGGCTCGCCGCCTGCAACCTGTGTTGGGTATTTTCCGTTCCAACAGGCGACGCACGACGAGTTTTTTTCAAACCCGATAGCTTCGAGCATTCCTTCCATTGAAAGATAACCTAACGAATCGGCTTCGATATAGCGGCAAACTTCATCAACCGACATTTGCGCGGCGATCAGATCGGCTTTGCGCGGCGTATCAACGCCGTAATAGCAAGGCGAAATCGTCGGCGGACAGCTAATCCGCATATGTACTTCACGCGCTCCGGCATCGCGCACCATTTCGACGATTTTTTTCGATGTCGTGCCGCGCACGATTGAATCGTCAACCAAAATAACTTTTCTGCCTTCGATCAAATCACGAATCGGATTGAGTTTAAGGCGCACACCGAAAGAACGAATACTTTGCGAAGGCTCGATAAAAGTGCGCCCGATGTAATGATTTCTGATGATCGCTTGACGATAGTTGATGCCTGATTCTCTGGCGTAACCGATTGCCGCTGCCACGCCGGAATCGGGAACGGGAACGACCATATCGGCTTCTGCCGGATGTTCGATTGCCAGTTGTTTGCCCATTTGATGGCGCGATTGATTGACGGATTTGCCGAAAATTATCGAATCAGGACGCGAAAAATAAACGTGTTCAAACGTGCAGACCGAACGCGGTTTTTCTTCAAACGGAAACGACGAATGCAGTCCGTTTTCATCAATCACAAGCATTTCGCCTGCTTTTATTTCGCGCACATATTCCGCGTCAATCAAATCAAACGCGCAAGTTTCCGACGCAACGCACCAAGCATCTTTTAATCTTCCCAAATTCAACGGACGAAAACCGCGCGGGTCGCGCACGGCAATCAAAGCCGTCGGCGTTAAAAAAAGAAGCGAAAACGCGCCTTCGGTTTCGCGCAGAACTTTGGCAATCGCTTCAACCGTATCTTTCGCTTCGGTGCGGGCGATTGAATGCAAAATCGTTTCTGTGTCGGATGTCGAAGAAAAAATCGCACCGGCTTTTTCAAGTTCGGCACGTTTCTCATTGGCAAACGGGAGATTTCCGTTGTGGCAGACGGCAATTTTTCCGTGCTGACAGGTTACGGAAAACGGCTGAACTTCCTTAATCGTGCTTTTTCCGGCAGTCGAATAGCGCGTGTGTCCGATTGCGCTCATCCCTTTTAATTTTTTCAAAACGTCTTCATCCAAAACGTCCGCGACAAGTCCAATCGAACGAAACTGGTAAAGTTCCGCGCCGTCGCTCGATACGATTCCGCACGCTTCCTGTCCGCGATGCTGAAGCGCAAAAAGTCCCAATTGCGTCAAGGTCGAAGCCTCACGATGTCCGAACACGCCGAACACGCCGCATTCTTCGTGAAATTTGTCGAGAATGAAGTCGTTCATCAACTTTATTTTGCCACAGAGTTCACTAAGAAGCTGTTTGGAAATTCATATTTTTATTTTTTAACCGCGAAAAGACACGAAATAACACGCGCATTTGTGTATTTGCCAACTTAATTTCGGATTGTTTCGTGCCCGGCGTTTCGTTCATTCGCACATTCTTATACTCAGTAGATCCAAATTTGTAAAAAAGCCTTTATTTTTAGCAACTTGAGATTATTTGAAACTATCTCGGTCTTTTGCTTAAAACCCACGAAATAATTGATAATTGAGAGTTAATAATTGAGAAATGGGTTTGATTAAAAACTAAACTTATCAATATTTCATCAGTATTTGTTGATAAAAGTCTGAAATTTGGATCTACTGATACTAATTAGAATCATAACTAATCAATCTAATTGGGTTTGGTATAATACCGACTTACGTAAATAATTAAGGAAAAAATTTAGCCGCAGATGAACACGGAGAACGCGAATTTTGCTTTTGATTTACCTGCGTTTATCCGCTCTCATCTGCGGCTAAAATAAATTCATTCTTTTTGCAACTGATACGAATTGTATTGACGATTCACAACTTCATTATTTTGAAAAAACCGGAAGACCGAGTTTGGTTTCGAGCGCGGCGAAACGCGCGTCGTCGCGCAATGAATCGAGCAGCGGATCAATTCGCATCGAGAGCAAATCAACACTTTTCGATTGCGCTTGTTTTTCCAGAAGTGCAAAAGCGCGGTTGCGGTCGCCAAGGGCGGCGTAAATGACGGCTAAATTATATGGCGAAACATCTTGATTTGTGTTTGATTTTTGCTCAAGACGATGCAGAATTTTCTGTGCTTTTTCCGTCTGTCCGCTCGCGGCGTAAATGACGGCTAGTTCGCTGCCGCCTTCACCCGATTCATCGGTTTTTTGAAGTATGGCAATGGCTTCGTCATATCTTCCGAGTTTCATTAACGCCATTGACTTAAACGAATCTGCGCCGTCATCTGCGGCGTTGAGCGATGAAGCCGCGTCGCATAAATTAATCGCCTGTTCGTAATCTTTTTTTCCGATATACGTCCACGCGAGTGCCGTCAAAATGCCGGAAGACAGCGGATTTAATCGGCGGGCAGTTTCGAGTTCGCGCAAAGATTCGTCGAGTCTGCCCATCGCCGACAGATAAACTTCGCCGTACCAATAGTGCGCCAGCGCGTTATTCGGGTTGAGTTCTATGGCGCGGCGAAATTCTCTTTCTGCGCCGGTAAAATCGCGGTCGTAGTCCATTTTGATTTTCGCCAGCGTCGTGTGCGCTTCCGATAAGTCGGCATCAATCGCCAAGGCTTTTTCAATTGTTTTTTTAGCAAGCGGTTGATAAAAGCCCGGTTTTTCGCCATACCACGTTCCGAGCAAATTATACGAATCGGCGAGAGCGACATACGCCAAAGCGTAATTCGGGTCGAGTTCGATTGCCTTTTTCAAAGGTTCGATTGAACGGCGCACACCTTTTTCGGTCGAACGGTCGGGCGCGTATTTGCCTTCGAGATATTTGAGAAACGCCGCGTTGTTGCGTGTGCCGTAATCGTTGGCGGCAAGCTGTTTTTCGCCGCCCGTCAAATTTTGAAACTCATTGACGACAACAATCGTCAAACTGTTTCGCAATTTCAAAAGATCATTGGTCGGCGCGTTGAATCTCTGCTGCCAGAGAGTTATTTCACTATTCAAATCAATCAGTTCGAGGTTGATGTAAATATGTTCGCCGTCGCGTTCGACGCGCCCGCGCAAAATCGAATCAACCGGCAAAGTTGTTTTGACCGTTTGTAAATCCCCGCTGTTTTTTATCTTTCTCGCGCTCGAATAAGAAATGACAGGCATTCGGTTCAAACTGCCCAAACTTCTCGTTAAATCCTCCGCCAAACCTTCGCTCAGGAAATTAAACTCCGCATCATTCGTCATATTTTGAAAAGGCGGAATGACGAGCGAACCAATTTGTTTGTTGATAACGGCGGGCGATGCGACGTTTTGATTTGTCGGGCGGACGGAAAAATAATCGGTAAATTCAGACGCGCCGTAAAATCCGCCGATGACTACCATCAGCGGCACGAGTGCATTAAAAATCCAATCCCGCGTCTGCCAATTTGTTTGCGGTTCGATTTGAGCTAATAAATTGTGTAAAGGTTTTGCTTCCGTAATAAAGTCGGAAGCGGTTTGAAGCCGCCTGAGCCGGTCTTTTTGCAAAGATTTCTTAATCAACGCAGAAAACTCACGCGAAAATTTGACATCCGCCGCAAGCGGCAAAATTTTATCTCTCAAAATCGCGGCTTGTAAATCCGACGGCGTATCGCCGCGAAAGGGGCGAATTTTCGCCAGCATTTCATACAAAACAACGCCCAAACTCCAAACGTCGGTTCTTTGGTCGAGATGCTGCCCGCGCACCTGTTCGGGCGACATATAAGCGGTCGTGCCGATGATCATTCCGGGAATCGTGTCGAGCGATTCGGCTTTGTTAAATGCTTCGGAAACATCCGTCAGTTTTGCCAATCCGAAATCGAGAACTTTGACCAGATTATCTTCCGTTACGATGATATTTTCCGGTTTGATGTCGCGGTGAACGATGCCGGATTTGTGCGCCGATTGCAAAGCCGAAGCAATTTGCAAAGCGAAATCGAGCGCGCGGCGTTCGTCAATTAAATTTTCCTTGATAAGTTCGCGTAAAGTGCGTCCGCGCACATATTCCATCGCCAGAAAATATCGTCCGTCGGTTTGACTGAACTCGTAAATATGCGCGATATTCTGATGGGCGACCGCCGAAGCCGCCCGCGCTTCCTGCCGAAAACGGCTGACGGCTTCGGCTTTTTCGGCGACTGAGAAAGGAAGGACTTTGACGGCGACGAGCCGTTGAAGCCGTGTATCTTCGGCTAAAAAAACCGCGCCCATTCCGCCGCGTCCTAAAAGTTTTTTTAGACGGTAATCGGCAAATTGTTCCTGCTTTAACAAAGCGAGCGAATCGTTTTCCAAAATTTCCGCGCCGAGCAGGAAAACCGGCTCATTCAAAAAACTATTTTCCTGACCGTCGCTTTCGATCAGCACTAAAACTTCACGGCAAAGTTCCGTGTCGTCCTGACAAACTTCTTCGATAAATTTTTGGCGTTCAGCGACAGGCAGAACGGCGGCGCGATTAAAAACTTCCTCGATTTGCTGCCAACGATTTTCCCGCATTTAATTAAAGAAAAAATTCACTCCTATTACTTAACGCACGAAACATCCATAAAAGTTATAAAAAAGATAAAAATAATTTTTCATTTCTTTTTTCCTTATCAAATCAACTCATTCCTCAGCCAAGCCCGCGCCAATCGCCAGTGCAGAGAAACGGTCGGCTCGGCAATTCCCAAAACTTCCGCCGTTTCCTCAATCGTTAAACCGCCGAAATAGCGCATTTCAACAATGCGACTTTTCAATTTGTCGAATTTTTCAAGTCGTTCCAATGCTTCGTCCAAAGCGATCAATTCGTCACTCTTTTCCGGCGAGAGAACCGAAACATCGTCATAATTGACGTGCATAGCTCCGCCGCCGCGTTTCGCCGCCGTTCGGTCGCGGGCGTGGTTGAGCAAAATGCGCCGCATCAAATGCGCGGAGATGCCGAAAAACTGCACCCGGTTTTTCCAATCAATGCGCGTTTGGTCAACTAATTTTAAGTAGGCTTCATTAACCAGCGCAGTAGTTTGGAGAGTGTGATTGACATTTTCGCGTCGCATATAATTGTGAGCGATGCGCCGAAGTTCCTGCTCGACCATCGGCATCAGCCGTTCGAGCGAAGTTTTATCGCCATCCGACCAAGCCGCGAGCAATTCAGTAATTTGAGTATCGTCGTTCATTTGCGAGATACGAAAAATCGAGTAATAAAATGTAAAATTCGCCGCTATATTAACAGGAAAAGAATCATTCGCCAAACTTTTTTATAAAGATCAAAATAATTTATTTGAAACCCTGTGATAAATTAATAAAAAGTCAGTCGCAAAACCACTTGAACTCAATATCTTGCCAGCTTATTTAAAAAAGTGACTTTCGTGCCATTTTCATAAATTTTCCTAAAACTTTTTGCAATAAAACGCTGATTTTTGTCATTAAACAGTAGAAGAAAATTAATTTTATCTTTTTTTATAAGTTTTCATCACTTTTCGGGCGTTTAGATATAGAAGGCAAAATTTACTCGCAAAGAAAATATCTCGGAGAACTAACAAAATGAAAAACAAAACTATGACCGCCGCAAGGCAAATGCGTTTAATGATGAAATGGACTGGACTGGCAATGTTTGGGCTGGTGATTTCCTTTTTTATATTTTCACAGTCGGCACGGATGCAGACGCTCGAAGCGTTTCAGCCGGACGATGCCAAGCAACAGGCGGAACAACTCGCGCCGCAAACGGGCAATCGCCCCGACATTCTCTGGATGCGCGGCGGGCATCGGGCTGAAGTATCAAGAACGATTTATTCGCCGAACGGACAGTATATTGCGACTTCTCCGCCAGACACTTATGAATACGAAGTAAAAGTAACCCGTGTTTCTGACGGTGTTCTTTTGCTTTCAGTTCCCGGTCTTCCTTACGGTGGATTTGTAAATCCCAGATTACCGACCTTTGCTTTTTCGCCTGACAGTCAAACGCTGGCGGTGGTAGTTCAGCCGTCTGGAACATCTGCCAAAGAAATTCAATTTTTGCAGATTTCAGATGGAAGTTTGATACGCAGTATTCCGGTTAATGATGCTACAAATCTTGCTTATTCACCTGACGGAACTAAACTCGTCGCAGGCAAAGATATTTATAATGTGGCGAACGGAACAGTTTTTTATACATTTCCTCAACTTCCAACCGGAGAATTTCAGTTTGCGAGTTTTTATTCTCCGAACGGGCAATATCTTTACGGTTACAAACAGGATTCAAACGGCGGTCTTAGAATCTTACAATGGACATCATCAAATTTATCAACAGCAGTTATGCTCGGTCCAAATGTCCACGGTTCGCCAGACGCGATTTCTCCCAACGGTCAATATGTCATTAATGGCGCGAACGGTGCAGGCGGCAGCATTATTAGGGCGACGGACGGAGTCGTCGTAACAAGTGTAGGTCAGGGAGTTTATAGCTTTTCACCAAACGGAATATATCTAGCTGTCGGAAGGGAGGCTTTTAGATATTTAGGTGATTTGCCGACTTTTAAATTATTTCGGACTTCGGACTGGGGTTTAGTTCGGACTTATACACAAGATGAGTTTCCAAATAGTGTTGGTGGACGTTCATACATCGGTCTTTCTTTTTCGCCTGACAGTCAAAATATCGCCGCTTCGTTTTGGGATACGCGAATTTGGAGCGTTGCGGACGGTTCGCTGATTCGCAACCTATCAACTATTTTTAGTTATTACAGCGGAGTAACTTCATTAGCTTTTACGCCGGATGGACAAACGCTTATTACGGCTTCGCCTCATTTCGATACTAAAAATTTAATGCGTTCCAATATTAACTTTTGGAATGTTGCCGACGGCAGTCGGCGTGACATTATTTTTCCGCAGAGTATCGGTCTTTCAATCAATCAGCTTTTTGTAACGCCAGACGGACAAAAAATAATTACCGCCGATAATTCAAACCAATCATTTCCTGCCATTAAAATATGGGATGCCATAAACGGAACGCTGTTACGCAGTTCAAATGCGTCGCAGAATGCGCTTGCCGTTTCACCTGACGGACAAAGCTATGCAATTAATGTTGGAGAGCAAATCAAAATTGAAAGAGTTTCCGACGGCTCTCAAATTATTAGAATCGGCGGCATAAACAACGGTATGGATGTTCCGCTGGTCTATTCACCGAATGGACAAATAATTGCGGCTGGTCGCACCAGTTTCGGCACATTTGGCGGAGTAAAGTTTTGGCGCGTTTCCGACGGAGTAGATTTAGGCACTTTAAGTAATTCCACCGGAAGCATCAGCCGAAGCACCGTAAGTTCGGCGTTTTCACCGGACGGACAAATTTTTGCAGTCGGGTATGAGCTTAACACCAATCCTCGCGGCGGCGAAATCAAGCTGTGGCGCGTTTCGGATGGTGCTTTTCTGCGGACTGTAATAACGGGTTTCAATAATTGGATTGGAAGCATTGCATTTTCTCCCAATGGTCAAAACATAATTGCGACAGGTTTGGATGCAACCGTTAGGATTTATCGCGTGTCTGACGGTGCTTTGTTACAAACATACACCAACGAAACATCATCGCCACTCGTTACACCGTTGTATCAAGTTGCCTTTTCGCCCGACGGCAGCCGTTTTGCTTACGGGCGCGTTGATGCAACGGTTGTGATGGCTCGCAATCCGTATTCGACAACGACGACAAATTACACGATTAGCGGAAACATCACACGCGGTGGCTCGGCTTTGTCGGGCGTGGCGGTGGCTGTCAGCGGTTCGTCCGCCAGCACCGCGACGACTGATGGAAGCGGCAATTATTCGTTCACTGTTGCGGAAGGCGGCAGTTATACGGTTACGCCTTCGCTCGCCTACAACACTTTTGCTCCGACAAGCCAGAGTTTTAACTTTATCGCCGCCAATCAGACCGCGAACTTTACCGCGACGGCTATTACTTACACGATTAGCGGCAACTTGCAGGCGGACGGCGCGAACTTACAGGGCGCAACCGTTTCGCTGACGGGTTCGCAATCGCAAACCTCGACGACCGACGCGGCGGGCAATTATTCGTTCACAGCGAACGCGGGCGGAAATTACACGGTCACGGTCTCGAAGAACGGTTTTACGTTCAATCCGGCAAATCAGACTTTCAACAATCTGCAAGCGAATCAAACCGCCGATTTCCAAAACGGTGTGCCGCTTTGCACGCCGCCGCCTAATGGTTTGGCTGCCTGGTATAAAGCGGAAAATGACGGAAATGATTCTTCCGGTAATGGCAACAACGGAAATACTTCTGTCACCGGATTCGGGCAGGGCTTTAACGGCTTGGCTTTATATCAAGCCGGAGCGCAGTATATGACCGTTCCCGACATCACGAGTTTAAGCCCGTCAAACATCACGGTTGACGGTTGGTTTAGAATGACACAAATTCCCGCGTCAGGTAATTTTTACACCTTAGCCAGTAAATACGGCGGCGATTTTCGGGGCTGGATTTTACGTTATCGGAGCGACCAAACAGCCAGTTTTGAAGTATATCGTCCTTCGACCGGCGGCGCGGCATCTTCGGTAACAATCCCGCTCAATACGTGGACTCATATTACAGGCAGTTACGATGGCAGCACGGTTAAGGTTTATATCAACGGTGTTCTAAGCGGCAGCGGCACTTTTGCGGGCGGATATACTCCGTCAACGATTCCGATGCAGCTTGGCAAAGCCAGTTGGACTAACGGCGAATATTCTTACGCTCACACTGACGAGTTCCAAATCTACAACCGCACACTTTCCGCGTCGGAAATCGGGGCAATCTACAATGCCGGAAGCGCGGGCGTATGTCAAGGCGCGACAACCATAGGGCAAACGCATTAAAAGTTGAGAACTTTAAGTAGGTAGCTTTCATTCCAGCCTGCTTTCTTGCGTTTGCCTTCAATTCCCCTTTTGCAACTCTTTTCTTGCTTGAGTAGATTCAAGCCGAGATGTCGAATAGT
>JBBPXX010000059.1:0-37459 GCA_038200505.1 Pyrinomonadales bacterium
GGTTTGGAAAGAATTGATTGGGTTTTGGAACAGGATAATGTGCAGGTTCTAATTCTCGAACTCGGCGCAAACGATCTTTTGCGCGGTCTTCCCGTTGCCAAAATGAAGGAAAATCTCGGCACGATTATCAAAAAAGCCAAAACAAAAAATATCAAAGTTCTCCTAGCCGGAATGCTCGCGCCGCCGACGATGGGCGCACAGTATCAGCGCGAATATGTTGCCGCTTTCCCTGATTTGGCAAGCGAACACAAAGTAAATTTCTTGCCGTTTGTTTTGGAAAACGTCGCGCTCAGCAAAGAATTGAATCAAGGCGACGGTATTCACCCGAACGCACAAGGCGAGATTATTATGACCGATAACATTTACAAAGCGTTGCAACCGATGTTGGACAAATAGTCGGAGCGCGGACAGCTTGTCTGCCAACGAGAGCGAAGCGAATCGTTGCACAGTCTCACTTTTCTATAACCATCCTTCAATGCGAACGCTTTCAACATCGCTTCGCTCGTTGGCGGACAAGCTGTCCGCGCTCCGACTATTTTTGATAGCTGACACGCCAGATTTTCTTTGCGCCGTCGTCGGCAATCAGCAGCGAGCCGTCGGAATTTACCAACAAACCCACAGGTCTGCCCCAAACTTCGCGTGAATTTTCGTCCGGCAGCCAACCGCTCAGAAAATCTTGATAACCGTTGCCGATGAGTTTTCCGTTCTGAAAAGGAACGCGAATGATTTTGTAGCCGCTCAATTTTTCACGATTCCAAGAACCGTGCAACGCGACAAAAGCGTCGCCTTGATATTCTTTGGGAAACATTTTCCCGTCATAAAAAACGATGCCGAGCGCGGCGACGTGCGATGTCAAAAGAACGTCGGGAATGATTGTTTTTTCGACAATCGGCGGACGCGGATCATTTTCGCGGCGCGGATCGGGATTTTGACCGATATAAACATACGGAAAACCGAAAAATTCGCCTTCGCTGACCGACGTAACATAATCGGAAACAAGATTATCGCCGAGTCCGTCGCGTTCATTAACCGCCGTCCAAAGTTCATTGTTTGCCGGATTAAACGCCAAACCAATCGGATTTCGCAAACCTGAAGCGAATAATTTGTAACCTGTTCCGTCGGGATTATATTGACTGATTGCGGCGCGGCGTTCGTCTTTTTCGATGTCCACATTGCCGCTCGAACCGATTGAAACATACATTTTTTTGCCGTCCGGCGAAAAAATAATGTTGCGCGTCCAATGCTGATTGTAGCCGCCTTCGGTCAGTTCGATAAGTTTTTCCGGTTCGCCTTCAGCTTTCGTCTGTCCGGTTTTATATTTGAAACGCACGACCGAATCGGTGTTTGCCACATAAAACCAATCTTTATAAAAAGCCATTCCGAACGGCTGCGAAACATTGGTCGTGAATGTAAAACGCTCGTCCGCCGCGCCGTCTTTGTTTTTATCGCGCAGAATAATTATCGAATTTGCGCGTGAATCCGCGACGAAAACATCGCCGTTCGGCGCAAGCACCATCCAACGCGGATATTTGAAATCACCTTCCGCAAATACATTTATCTTAAAACCTTTCGGCATTTTCAAAACGGCATTCGCCGGTTGTTCGATAACTTGTGAATTCCGCCGCGCACTATCCGTCGCAAACGGCTTCGGCAAATCTTCAGGTTTGATTTGAGTAGTCGCCGCTTTGTCGAAATATTCTATTTTCGGCAGATTTTTGTCGGCTTCGGAAACTTTTGTTTTGTCCGAAACATTTACATTATCTGATTTGCTCGTGCCGCTCGATTTGGAAGTTTGGCAAGTGCCGGTTAAAACCGCTAATTGCAGAACGGCGATGACGAAAAAGATATTTTTTAATTTGAAAATCATAATTTTAATTATACCAAAAACGGGCAATAAATTTTCACTTCACATCTTTTATTTTAATTTCGACCGCCGCATTTTGACAAGGTTTGAGCGTCAAAGCAGTTTCCCCGTTTTTCGCATTTTGAAATAATTTCAATCGTTCTTTAGCATCCCGAAACTTAAAGATCGGAGATTTTTGAACTGTTTCCGTATCTGCCGGATAATTCTCGGCAGACAAAAAATAACTGCCCGGTGCGACATTTTCAAAAGAAAATGTTTCGTCCATATTGACGACAGTTTGGGCGTAACGCAGTATGTTGTCTTTATTCGTCTCGTCTGCCGGAATCAGAAAAACAATAAATTTCGCCGACGGATTTTCAATTTTTTCTTTTTCGGAAATGATGACTTTGCCGTTGATTTTCGCCGCGCCGTCGCTGAAAACTATTTTGATATTATCTAAATTTTCACCTGTTCCCAGACTTAAACCTCCGCTCAAATCGCGTTTTTCCTTGACTGAAATTTGTTGAGAAAGTTCTTTAACAAACAAGTTTTCGTCGGGGAAATTCACATTCAAAAAATATCTGCCGCCTTCGAGCCGATTAATTTCAAAGTCGCCGTTTTCGTCGGGCGCGGCGAAAATATTTTGTTGGATATTTTCTATCGAATTCAATACTGATTTTTCCTTCGCGCTCGAATCGAATTTTATAATCATCGAAGTTACGGCTGTTTCCGAAGATTTAGCGCATTCTTTGACAGTGGCTAAATTCGGATTTTTTTCGATTGTAACCTTTCCTTTGATGGAGTTGAGAGTTTTCAAATTAATTATCGAACCGGAAACATCTGCGCCTTTGACCTTTATTTTTTGGAGTGAATTTTTAGAAAAAATACCGCTTTGACTAAATTGTAATGCGCGGATTTCATATTCACCGTCGGGAATTTGTTCGATTTGAAAGGCATATTTGCCGTCGCGTTCGACGGCTTGCAATTGAAGTATTTCAACACCGTTCGCGGCGTTAATTAAGGACATTTCCACACTTCCGTTATTGCCCGCATTCGGTTTTGCTCCCAAAATCGTGCCGCTGACGCGAAAGCCTTGAATTTGTCGAAAATTTATATCGACCGCGTTTATTTCCTGTCCGTAACCGACGCGGATTTCCTCCGCCGTGTCAACCGAATCCGACGGATGATAAACGGGAGAATTTCCACTCGTCTTTAAGTTTTTTTCGGAAAAAATATCTCCGCCGCCGACAAATATCAGATAACTTCCCGCCGTCAAGCCGAAAATTCTGTAAATGCCGCGGTCATCGGTAAAATTTTGCTGCGAATAACGCGCAAATTCCTGCGCCGGAATTTTTTGTCCGAATTCGTCGCGGATTCTCACGGCGCGAACACGCACCTTTATAATCGGCTGTCCGCTGTTGTCTGTAACCATTCCGGTTATCGCGCCGCCTTTTCTGACAGTCAAATTTACCGGCTGATTGACCAAATACGTTTTTTGATTTTCAAGCGAAGTTTCAAACTCTTCCGGCAAAACGTAACCGGCATAACGAACATAAATTTTATATCGGCGCGGTTTCAAATTTTCAAAATTAAATTTCCCGCCGCGGTCAGTCGTTTCCTTAAATGATTCGCCCGATTTTTGTGAACCAAGCGGATAAATCGAAACTTGCGCGTCTTCAATCGGCGAACCTGTTTCGTCCGAAACTGTTCCCGAAATTGCGCCAAGAGTTGTGTCGGCAACTTTCGGCAGCGGTTTCGCTTTTTGTCCGAACGCGGCAAAATTGCCAAGAAAAATCAAAAATAATGCAAGTGTTAAATTTTTCATTTCGATATTTATTGATTTAAATTGACATTAAAAATGGTTTGCCCTTCAACTCCGCCGACTAAAATTACCCGCATCTGAGCGAGAATTTTTCCGTTGGTGTCGCTCCATTTTTCGCTCTTTTTCGCTAATATCACTTTCACGTCATATTGTTCGGGCGTTAAACCTTCAAGCAAAAACTTTCCGCGTTCATCCGCAACAGTTAAAGATTTGTCGAGTCTTCCCTGTTCCGTCGGTTTGGCAATCAGACGAATTTCGGAATCACTTGGAATTTCGCCTTCAAAACGAATTTCGCCCTGCAAACGATTTGTTCCGTAGCGAATTGTAACTAGCAAATCCTTGATTGACTGACCTTCGACAAGATTTATCTTCTCGAACGGAATGCCGTCTTTTTCGATCTTGGCAATTTCCAAACCTAAAGTGCGGGTGTCGGGAGCAATTCTTATTTCGCCGGGCTGAAGTGCGGAAAAACGAAACGCGCCGTCGGCTTTGATTTGAGTTCTTCGCCACGATGTAAAGGATTTGGCTAAATTAAATTGGTCGCCGAACATTACCAAACCGACGCTTGATAAATTCACGGGAATATTTGTCTGACTCTTGTTTTCAATTTTGACAACGCCGCTGATGCTTAAACCTTTTTTTGCATAAATTTTAATATTCGCCAAGTTTTTATCGGTGATTTCAACGTCGGTTGTCGGCGAAAAATACTCGCTTTCCGCTTCATTAAGAAACCGAATTGATAAGAGATATTTTCCGGGCAGAAAACCTTTTAATTTAAAGTTACCGTCTTCTTTAATCGAATCACCGCTCGAATAGCCGTCAACTCCTTCCTCACTCGGAATCGCCATCGCGTAAGTCCGCGCTTTCCCAAAAGGCTTGCCGGTTTCTTCGTCGTAAAGCGTTCCGCTAATGGTGAAAGCCGGACTTTTTCTGCCCGTTCGCAGATCAATGTTTTCCGCCGTTTCGCCGACATTTAATTCAACCGTTTTTGCATCTTTTTCGTTTTGAACCGACGGATAATAGATCAGCGAATAATAAGATTTTTTTGTTACGCCGTTTGTTTCATTGATGCCGCCTTTTTTCACGTCCAAGCCGAAACTGACGAGATATTTTCCCGTTTTCAACCCGTAAAACCGATAAACGCCGCGGTCATCCGTCATTCCTTGTCCGGCGTAAAAGTCGTAACGGGCGTAAGTTTTTTCGCCTTTTTCATTAAAAGTTTCCAGTCTGATTTGCTCGCTAATCAGCGGTTTGCCTTCGCTGTCGGTCAATCTTCCGGTGATAATCGCACCGCGAACGAGTTTGAGATCGGCGTTTTCGAGATTTTCACCGGCTTCCAAAACGATTGGTTTTCCTTGGTAGCCGAAACTTTTGGTATCCTTTTCGTTCGGAAAAACAAAACCCGGAATTTCCGGGCGCAAAAAATATGAACCTGCCGGAAGATTTTCGAGCGAAAACTTTCCTTCGGCATCGGTTTTCGCCGTCGCCTGCGGTTTATCGTTCAAACTTGCACTCACTTTGACGATGCCGATTGAAACATTAGCCGCCACTTTTCCTTCAACCGTAACCTTGCCGCTGACCGTCGCCGGATTTGTAACAAACTCAACCGTTTTTGCATTCGTTTGAGAAAAGATCGGCGAAACGGAAAATCCGAAAGCAATCAATCCCGCAAAAATAAATCGAAGCCGAATCAGTTTCATAATTTTAGTGTTTGGAGCTTTTTCAGAATGATTCGTCAAAATCATAATTAGTTGTATTTCCGCATCAAGTTTTCTTCAACATTTTTAAACTCGAAACTCCGATTATGTTATTCTTTCGTTGTGTAATGTCTGAAATTTTGTCGCCTTTTAATCAGAATACGCATTCTGTCGCGTTTAGTTCAAGCAAAGTCGGTCAAATCGGCGAAGAACTTGCTGCGGGATTTTTGGAACGAAAAGGTTATCGGCTGGTTTTGGCAAACTTCAAAGTTCCGGTCGGGCGAAATCGGCTTGGCGTTTCCGTTACAGGCGAGATTGATTTGATTGCGCTTGATAAAGATATTTTGTGTTTTGTCGAAGTCAAAACACGCAGTTCGGACGAGTTTGCTTCGCCGTTGGCGGCGGTTGATTTACGCAAACAGCGGCAGATTATTCGGACGGCGAAAGTTTATCGAAAAATTTTCAGTCTCAACGAAATAAAGTTTCGTTATGATGTTGTCAGTATTGTGTTAGTTGAAAATTCGCGTCCGAAAATCGAACTTTTTAAAGGTTATTGGACGGAAGAAAAGTTTCGCAAGAAATTTTGGATTGAATAAATCACTTCATACCAAGGATTATCGTATAATTCGTTAGAGTTTAATTGATTTTTAGAAATGAAAAAGAGATGTTGCAAAAATCGAATTTTTATCAATCAAAGGCAACCTTTCAATCAACTGACGGCATCTTGAACAAATAAGGAATTCTATCTAAAATCTATAAAGTAAAATTTTATCAAACAGAGAATCGGGAAAGTAATTTTTACCGAGAAAACATAAGGAGTTTTTTACCGTTATGTCTAAAAAAACGATAATTCGTAATGCAATGTTGGCGGCTTCAATTTTGACGGCGAGCGTTTCAATCGGCTTTGCTCAGGATCAGCCGAGCCAGAATCCGAACGACAAGCCGCGAAATGTTACGAAAGAGAACAACAAAATCTATCAAAAATGGATAAATGAAGATGTCGCTTATATCATTACGGGCGATGAAAAAAGTGCTTATAAAAAATTGAAAACCGACGAAGAACGCGAAAACTTTATCGAAAATTTCTGGCGCAGACGCGATCCGAATCCCGATACGGAAGAAAACGAATATCGTGAAGAATACTTCGAGCGCATCGCATATGCCAACGAACATTATGCTTCGGGCATTCCGGGTTGGAGAACAGACCGCGGACGCATTTATATTGCGTGGGGCAAACCCGACGGAGTAGAATCACATCCGACCGGCGGTTCGTATGACCGTCCGAGTTATGAAGGCGGCGGTTCGACATCTACTTATCCGTTTGAAACGTGGTTTTATCGCCATCTCGATAATGTCGGCGACGGAATCGAAATCGAATTTGTTGATCCGACAGGAACGGGCGAATATCGAATCGCACGAAATGCGTATGAAAAAGATGCGCTGGCAAATGTGCCGGGCGGCGGTTTGACAACGGCTGAACAGCTCGGAATCAGCGATAAATCGCAGCGGCAGCTTGGCGCGGGACAAACTTATTACGGGCGCGAACAGGATAATCCATTCCGCAAATTAGAAGTAATCACTTCTTTGCAGCGTCCGCCGCAGGTAAAATTCAGCGATTTGCAGGCATCGTTGGGAGATTCAGGTGTAATTGACAATAACCCGCTCGATTTTGATATGCGCGTTGATTTTTTCCGCCAATCCGACGACCGCGTGATTACGACTTTTACCGTTCAAGCCAGTAACAAAGAACTCGTTTTTGAAAATGTCGGCGGATTTCCGACGGCGCGAATGAATATTTTCGGGCGCGTAACGGCGGTTTCCGGCAAGCGTTCGGGGATTTTTGAAGATTCCGCGACGACTTCCGCAACGACCGATGAACTAGCCGAAGCCAAAGACAGAAAATCGGTGTATCAAAAGGCAATTGCCTTAACACCCGGAACTTACAAAGTTGATGTCGTCGTCCGCGATGTCGTTTCGGGAAATCGCGGCATTCGCCAACTCGGTTTTACCGTGCCGCGTTATGACGATGCCAAACTTTCGACTTCGACCTTGATTTTGGCTTCGACGCTTCGCAGCACGACCGAACGCGATATCGGCGGAAGTTTTGTGATCGGCACGGCAAAAGTGATTCCGAATCTCGCTGCAACATATAAAAAAGGTCAGGATGTCGGGCTTTATCTGCAAGTTTATAACGCCGGAATTGACCAAACAACACTTCGTCCGGCGGTTGACGTTGATTATATTTTAATGAAAGGCGGCAAGGAAGTTTTGCGCCAAACGGAAAATTGGGAAGGTTTGAGCGATGCCGGACAGCGTTTAACGCTTGCCAGACTGCTTCCAACCGACAAAATGCCAACCGGCGATTACGAGTTGAAAATAAAAATTCGTGACCGTATTCCAAACAGTGAGGGTAAAATCCAAATGCTCGAACCAACTGCTAAATTTACGATTATTCAATAATGATCCTTCATTATTATTTTGCCGACGTTTTTACTCAGAAAACGTCGGTTTTTTTCGTTATGAAACAATTGGAAACCGAAAGACTCATTATGAAATTTTACAGCGAAGAAAATAAAAATGATTTTCTAAATCTTTTTACCGACGCGGCGGTAATGAAATTTGTTGATAAAGGCGTGATGACAAACGAAAAAGCCGAAGCGTTTTGGCGCAAATTGTTTGAAAAACTTTATCCGCAGAATTATAAAATCTGGGCGGTTTTTGACAAGGCGGATTTACGATACATCGGACACGCCGGGATTTATCCGCAAACGACGAAAAGAAAAGATTGGGAATTTGTTTATTTTCTATGTAAAAACGAATGGAGCAAAGGTTATGCAACGGAGATTGCAAAATGTCTGATCAAATACTCATTTGAAGAATTAAATTTGCGAAAAATTGTTGCAACGGTTGAAGATGAGCATTTGGCTTCGATTCACGTTTTGAAAAAAGCCGGAATGAAATTCGAGCGTTACGAATCCGACGAACAAGGCAGATTTTCCGTCTATTCAGTTGCGGAAGCCTACACGAAGTAAGGACGCGATGACGATTTTACGCTCTTACTTCGTGTAGGCTTCCGCATTTTAAAAAAGCATTTGCAATTTTCCGCAACTATCTCTATAATCTTAAATTACAGGGGGTGATAATTTTATGGATATAGATATACATCATAAATTTCACACTGGAAAAGGTGAAAGCACCTAACTTTTGGTGAAATTAAATATAAAAGGAAAAGAGGCGTTTAATCGTGCCTCTTTTCTTTTTATTCAATTTCGGGATTTAGACAAAATCGCCACCGGAACAGAACGCTCAACGGCGACAATATTTCTATTGCGTTTTATATTCTCAATTTCACGAAGAGTTTGCGCCGCTAGATAACTTTCGCCGCAAAGCGGACAAGAAATGACCGGAACATTTTCGATGACGAGAAGATTGTTACCTTTGCCGTAGCTTTTGGAAACATAAATTTTCTCGATCCTTTTCTGCCGCAAACATCACAAATCATACTAAACTTCATTTAAAAAACTCACGCCGTCCTTCAATTCAAAACCGAAATTATCCGCAATTGTTTGTCCAATATCCGCCAAACTTTCGCGTGTGCCGAGATTTACACTATTTTTAACATTTTTGCCATAAACGAGAAGCGGCGCGTATTCGCGGGTGTGATCCGAGCCGGGAAAGGTCGGGTCGTTGCCGTGGTCGGCGGTGATGATAAATAAATCGTCATCTTTTAATGCATCCAAAATTTCGGGCAAACGATTGTCGAAATGTTCCAATGCTTTGGCGTAACCTTCCGCGTCGCGCCGATGTCCGTAAAGCATATCGAAATCTACGAGATTGCTGAAAATCAAACCGCGCGAATCTTTACGCAGAGCGTTGATTGTCTGGTCAATTGACTGTTCATTATTTTTCGCGGTCAAATCTTCCGTAACGCCCATCGAATCGTAAATCGAAGCGATTTTGCCGATGCACACAACGTCTAAATTTTTATTTTTCAATAACGGCAAAAGATTGTCCGACGGCGGCGCAACGGCGTAATCGTGGCGGTTTTCGGTGCGTTTGAAATCTTCGGCATTTTCGCCGACGAAGGGACGCGCAATGACGCGCCCGACTTGATCTTCGTTGTCGAGAATTTTCCGGGCAATTTCGCAGATTTCGTAAAGTCTTTCAACCGGAATAATTTCTTCGTGCGCGGCGATTTGGAAAACCGAATCGGCGGAAGTATAAACAATCGGTTTGCCGGTTTTGATGTGTTCTTCGCCGAATTGTTTGATGATTTCCGTTCCCGAAGCCGGAACATTTGCCAGAACGCCGTCAACCTTTGTTTCGCTGACAAATTTATCAATAATGCGCGGCGGAAATCCGTCGGGAAATGTCGGAAACGCTTTTTCCAGAACAATTCCGGCAATTTCCCAATGTCCGGTCGTCGTGTCTTTGCCGTTCGATTTCAAAGCGCATTTGCCGTAACTACCAATCGGATTTTTAATCGCGGGCAAGTTTTCCAGAGATTTTATATTTCCCAAGCCCAGCTTTTGCAGATTCGGCAGATTGACTTTGCGCGATTTCAAGACATTGCCCAAAGTATCCGCGCCTTTATCGCCCCAACTTTCCGCGTCCGGCATCTCGCCGATTCCCGCGCTGTCTAAAATCATCAAAACTATTCGATTAAATTTGTTGTTTGTCATAATTATTTTCCTGACTTCGCAGATAGATTTTAACATAAGTAAGAGTTTCCGAAATATTCGTCTGCGAAAAAAACTCTAATATAAAGCAATACGAAACCTTTTTCACAAGGCGAAACAAACAGTTTGTTGAGAAATTTAGACGCAGAATTATTTCATATTAAAAGTCAAACTATGTATAATTTACATCAACGTAAAAAAACGCAGATTAAAGACAATTATACAAAAAGGGAAAAATGAACTTTCAATTGAAATAATTCTACAAAACAACTACTTATCAAACAGGAGAAACACAATGCGTCAACTCAGTTACATTACACTTTTTTTTCTGCTAATGAGTATAAATGTCTTTGCTCAAAAACAAGTAGCAAACTCCGCTCCGGGATGTAATCCGGTTTTTGCACGGCAGCTTGTCGAACAGCAGGTTGCCGACGGTAAATCGGTTGCAGATACTGAAAAGCGCATCAAAATTCTGCTTCGTTCGGCTGATTTTCTCTGGAAATTTGACGAAGAAACGGCGCGTAAATATTTCGCCGAAGCTTATTCGGTTGCTGAAAAAAGATTTGGCGACAAAGGTTTTGAGGATAAAAAAATAGACGAAAGCAAATCAGGTTTTGCCACGATGAGAATGCCGGATTTTCGCACACAAGTCATTCGCGCGATTGCTCAAAAAGACGGCGAGTGGGCGAAACGTCTGAGTAAAAAGCTGCTCAAAGATTATGAAGCGGAACTTGAAGCCAGAAGAGATGATTCAGACAAAACCAGAGAATTAGGTGATTTACTCGGCATTGCGCGTCAAACGGCAAAAAATGATCCGCAGTTAAGCCTTTATTTTTTCAGGCAGGTGATGCGTTATCCGTTAGACAGTCATTGGCTTTGGTCACTTTACTCAACCGCCGGCGAAAATCAAAGTTTGGCGGATCAAGTTTATCTCGAAGCCTTAAATAATTACGCTAATGAATCGCCGCGACGGTTGCTTTTTTTGGCGGCGTATCCGTTCGGCAATGAAAGAATTTTCGGCGTTGACAAATATCAATTTGGAGCAGGTGCGCCTGCCGGTTTTGTGCCGAACCCGAAACTGCAGCTACAATTTCTAACTACATTTTTCAGCCGGATTGACAGATTTGTCAATAATCCCGAAGATTTGAACAAACCCGCTGACGAATACCGGCTTCCCGAAATTACTTACATTGTCAGTGCTTTGCAGGACATCGAACCGATTATTTTGCAAAATTTTCCAAATCTTTTCGAGCGTTTTTCAAACGTCAAAGCCAAAGCCAACGCTCAGATGAGCGCGGAATCGCGGAAAAATCTTGAAGGCAGAGAGAAAAGTTACGAAGACATTGATTTAAGTTTTGACGAACGAATAAAAAGATTAGAAAAAGCCGAATCGGAAGGAAAACTTACTGACGATATGATTATTCAGCTTGCCACCAATCTCAAAACCGAAGAAGAGTTTGCCAAAATCGAATCGTGGCTTGATAAAATTACGGATGAAAAATTACGCGAAAATATGGAAAATTATTTTTATTTCAAGCGTTCCGAACTGGCGACCAAAGAAAATCGTTTTGACGATGCGCGAAAATACGCCGATAAAGTCGGCGACATCGAACACAAAGCGGTTTTGTATTTTAAACTTGCCGAAGCGCAGTTAAAAACCGTTAATCAACAGTATCAAGTCAATGATATTTTGTCGGAAGTTTCACAACTGACTAACAAAGCCGACGATTCGATTGAAAAGGCGCAGGTTTTACTCGGTTTAGCTAATATTTATGAAAAGTTTAGTCATTACAACGCTTTGACCGCGCTCGGCGAGGCAATAAGAGTTATCAATAAACTTGAAAACCCGGATATTTTTTCAACGAGTACTTTCAGCGTTATAAAAGGCAAAAATTTTTCTCATTATGCCGTTTTTAATACGCCGGGATTTAATCTGGAAACAGCTTTCGAGGAAATCAGCAAAAAGGATTTTGAAATTTCGCTCTCGAATGCTCAAAATTTGCAGGATAAATATTTTCGCACGTTAGCAGTTTTAGCTGTCGCTAAAAATTGTGTGGAAAATCAGCCGAAAATCAAAAAGCCGGTGAACAAACCTAAACAATAAAATTAGCCGGAGTGCGGACGGTTCGCGGTTAATTTTCCGGTTTATCTTCCGCCAGCGCGTCGTCAATTTCCTTTTCGGTTTTGGCGCGGACTCTTTCAACCATCGTGTCGGCTTTCTGCACGTTGTCTTCAAGGTTTGCGCGGTTGGCTTGAATTTGCAGCAAAAGTGAATCGAGTTTCGCTTTTTCGGTTTCGAGCGATTTTTTATTCTGGTCGCGGATTTCTTCCGGTCTGAGCGAACCTGCAAATGTCGCGGAACGCTCAATCATTTCGGGGCGCAAATTGTATTCCACGCGCTCAAGCTGCGATTTGATCGAATTTTCCTTTTCAATCAATTCGTAAAGCTGTTTTCGCAAAGATTCGGCGCGTTGTTCCGCCCGCGTGAGAATGTCGAGATTTAATAAAAGCCGTTTTTGCTTTTCGTCATATTCATTTTTCTGCGTTGATTCCAGCGATTTCAAACGCGAATTCATTTCTTTGAGCCGCGTATTAAATTTGTCAATTTTTTCGTCCAAAGTCGTCGAATTTTCAATCGGCTGAGATTCCGGCACGATTATTTGATTGGTGTTCGGATAATCACTCGCGCGGCTAATAATTTCAGGAACAGTCTGTGTCGGCAGCGGTGTCGGCGAAACTGTCGGTCTGATTGTACGCCGATTAGTCTGCGCGTCGGTTATTGAAGCTGAGATAAAAAAACAAAATAAAAGAGCAACAAACGCAAAAACTGTTTGCGTTTTTATATGACGAACTTGAACTTTCATAATTTTGACTAAACCTTTTTAATTTTGCTGCCGTTTTTATCGGGAAATAAATCGCCCGTAAAAAGTTCGACAACATTTTTGCCCGTGCCGACAAAAGGAATCGCGTCAAGTCCGGTATTTAAAACACCATTGACAACGCCTTTTCTTTTTATATCGTAACCGATCATCCCGATTGCCACCGCCGAACCGATGTATGGCACCGATTTTGCTAAGCGTCTGGCTAAACTCCAACCGCCTGCCTGAACCAACTTTCGCGTTACACCCGGATTTTTATCTGACATTTGTTTTATCTTCCTTCTATTTTTCTGATAATTTTACACTTGCCTAATTCGGATGACAAAAGCATACTTTAACTTTGCACGCTTGTTTTCATCTAAAGTTTCAAATTCTGGATAATAAAATGACACTTATCATAAAAAATCTTTCCAAAAGCTATGATAATAATTTGGTAATAAAAGACGTTTCTTTAGAAGTCGAAAGAGGCGAAATTCTCGGCGTATTCGGTGTGGTCGGCGAAGGGAAAACGACGCTCATCCGTTCGATTGCCGGAATTTTGCGGCTCGACGGCGGAACGATTCACTTTGACACGCAGGACATAACTATTTCGTCCTGCGAAGATCGCGGCTTTCATTTTCCCGATTTAACAAATGAATCGTTTTGGACATCTATTTTTAACACGGACAAAACCTCACAATTAGCCGACGGCGAAGGACAGGTTTTAGCCCTCGAAGATGCTTTGAACAAAGCGAAGGACGTGCTTTTGCTCGACAATCAATTTTGTTTTATGGACAGGTTGACCCGCGAAAAAAATTGTGAAAAACTGCGACAAGCCGTTAAAGAAAAAAGATTGGCGGTGATTTTTGCCACCAACAATTATGACGAAATTTTTTCAATCTGTGATCGCGTTGCCGTATTGCACAACGGCGAAATAATCCAAACCGGAACGCCGCGCAAAGTTTATGAAAATCCGCAAACTGCGGCGGTCGCCGATATTACGGGACGAAACAATATAATTGCAGCCGAGCGCATCACGTCAAACAACTCCGATATGCCGGAGTTTCAAACCGACAAAGGCAAACACCGGCTTTTTACAGACAAAATTGAACAAAGCAAGCTCGATTCTCTCAGTGAAAAAGTAACTCTCGCTATTCGCCCGGAACATATTTCGATCTCCTTCGGCGCGTCTTTTCCCGAAGATAATCTTTTAAAAGCTAAAATTTCCAATATAGTTTTCAAAGGCGAAACTACTTTGATTATGCTCGATGCCGAAGGTTTGGAACTTCAGGCGATGGTTTTGCGCCTTGTCGGTTTGAACATCGGCGATGAATGTATGGTTGGATTGCCGCCCGACAGAATTTTGGTTTTGAAAAACTGAAAGAATAATTGGTTAATATTTCGGATGTTTTTTATAGGTAAAAAATGAGGTAAATGAAAAGGTCAGGAGCGTTTTTATGTTCCTGACCTTTTGCAGTATAAAATGCCGAAAAACAGCCGCATTCTAAAATCAACGCGAACTATAAAACTTGCCGATCTTTATTGTTAAAAATTTTATCGAGCCACAAATTAGACAATTTTTCCTGAATCGAATTTGCTCTCAATCTGTCGTTCAAATTCTTAAAATCAACAAAATCGAGATTTTGATCTTGATTAAAACACGAAAAAACAAAAAATTCTTCGCCCGTGTGCGGGTTGACGTGCCGCTGCAAACATTGGGCGCAGACTTCCTTCATCATACACTGCATTGGCGAATTGATTGAACCGATTGCCGTGTGCTGTTCCTTCAAATACGGCTTCAATGCGCCGAAACGCGATTCTTTGACACCGTTCATCATTCGATCCGAACCGATGGCGATAATGCGGTCAACGTCTTTCAAATCAACATTTTGTTCGCCTAATTTGCCTTCGGCATACGCGATCATCGCCTGCACGATGTTGCCGCGAAAATGTGCGTCCTGCGATCTTTGCGGTTGGATTTCGTCGCCGAAATCAGTCGCCCAAACGACTTTTTCGACGGCATCTTCGATTTCCTTACGTTTAAAAAGGTCTGCGCCGTTTTTGTAACCGGCAAAATAAATGACCTCGTTATTTTTTTCGCCCATCGCTTTGGCAATCGAAAATAAAACAGCATTTCCCAAACCGCCGCCGGCGAGCAAAATCGTTTCATTTTCGGGAATTTCCGTCGGCGTTCCGGTCGGTCCCATCACGACGACTTCTTCGCCTTCTTTCAAAAGCGAAACGAGCCGCGACGAAGTTCCCATTTCCAAAACAATCATCGAAAGCAAGCCTTTTTCCTCGTCAACCCACGCGCCGGTGAGTGCTAAACCTTCCATCATCATTCGCGTTCCCTCAATGACGGGCGCGGAAGTTTCAAAGTTTTGCAGACGATAAAATTGTCCGGGTTCAAATTTTCGTGCTTGAAGCGGTGCTTTGACGACCACATCAACAATTGTCGGCGTTAATCTTTCGACTTTGACGACGTAAGCGCGAAGTTGTTCATCCAGAGTTTTGACGAGATTATCGAATATCGAATCTTTTTCGGCTTGCGGCAAAGTTCCCTGTTTTTCAAGCGTTTCAGCAAAAAGTTCGACGACTTTCGGATAACCGTTTTTCGCCGAAGCCATTGCTTTGACGACGTTTCCGGCGTAAATCGGGTGATTGTCGCCGTAATATGAAATAAATTTTCCGTCGTATTCGTAAGACGTGAAAAATCCGGTTTCGCCTTTTTCCACTTCGACGGCGTGGAAATTTCCGTCGCCGTTTTTCTGCAATTTGAACGGTTGGAAAAACTGTTTCCATTCGTCGAGTTTAAATGTTCCGGGTTTTTCTTTTTCGTAAATTACGTTCGGCGAAGTTCCCGCCGCGATGCAGACGGTTCGCGCCGGAAATTCAACCGATTCGCCTGTTTTATCAAACTTTCCGGTTTCGGCATTATAATTCAACCGCTCGAAAATCAACGCTTTGATCGCGCCGAAATCGTCCGGCACAGCTTCGGTCGGGTTCATACATTCGACAAAATTTATGCCTTCTTCGAGTGCTTTTTGAACTTCTTCGTGATTCAAACGATACGCGGGCGAATCCTGCAAACGCTTGCGGTAAATCAGCGAAACACCGCCCCAACTTTGAATCAGCGGCACGAAATTCGGTTCTTCGCCCGCATTTGCCGCACGTTCCCTCTCTTCTCTAATCGCTCTGCCGTGCGTCAGAAATTCGTCTAAAACATCCTTTTCTTCGACATCAAATTTATCCCAAAACTCATCTGCATCGAATTCTTCGAGAATCTTCTCATATTTTTCGAGCATTTTTTCGACCTGCACCGGATAATAAGCAAAAAGTTCCGTCGCCGTGTCAATTCCCGTCAAACCGCCGCCGATCACGACAGCCGGAAGCCGCATTTGCAGATTCGACATCGTATCTTTTTTGAACGCGCCGGTTAATTGCAAAGACATCAGAAAATCGGACGCTTGCCGAATGCCGCGAATCAGGTTGTTTTTCATCTTGACAATCGTCGGTCTGCCCGCGCCGGTGGCAATTGCAATATGGTCGAAACCGTATTCCCACGCATCTTCAATCGTCAAAGTTCCGCCGAAGCGAATGCCGCCGTAAGCGCGAAAACGCTTGCGCCGCGCCAGCATCAATTGAAGCATCGTCAAAAAGTTTTTGTCCCAGCGAACCGTAATTCCGTATTCGGAAACACCGCCGAAACCCGATAAAATGCGCTCGTCGAGTCCGCTCTTGATTTCGTCAATATATTTTATCGGTTTCGGTGTTTCCGTGCCGTTTGCGCCCGTCCATTCGTCCGGTAAAGGTTCGATTTTCAAACCGTCCATTCCGACCACGCCGAAACCTTCGTTCAAAAGATAGTGCGCCAGCGTGTAACCAGCCGGACCTAAACCGACGACCATCACATTTTTGCCGTTATAAGGCAGTGAGTATGGGCGTTTGGCGTTTAGCGGATTCCAGCGCGTCAGCAAATTGTAAATTTCAAAACCGTAGGGCAGATCCAAAACATCGGTCAAAGTCGAGGTTTCCGTCAGCGGGATATTGACCGGCTCTTGTTTTTGAAAAATGCAGCCCTTCATACAATCGTTGCAGATTCGATGTCCCGTTCCGGCGCACATCGGATTGTCAATCGTTACGAGCGCAAGCGAAGCAATCGAATCGCCTTGTTTTTTCAACAGGTGCATTTCCGAGATTTTTTCGTCCAGCGGACAGCCTTCGAGCGCGATTCCCAGCGGATTTACTTTGACATTGACGTTTTTCGGTTCGTGCAAACCTGTTGAACAACTATCCTTTTCGCGTTCGTGGCAAATCAGACAATAATCAATTTCGTAAAGCGAATCGCGCAGCGTGCCGCGTTCGTCGGTCAATTTAAAACCATCACGGCGGCGCATTTCCTCGTCCGCGCCGTGCAGTAAATTCGGCAGTTTGGCGTTTGGATGGATTAAATGAACGAGATTTTGATAATCAAGCGCGTGCGGCGTTTTGAAGCTATACCAATTTTTTGACTTTTTGAAAAACGCCGTCGCCGACCACGCTTCCAAAATTTTCAGCGCGGCTTCAATTTGCAAAAGTTCGCCGCTAGCTTCACTTTCCAAAACGAAACGAGAAAAGACTTTGCCGAAGGTTTTATCTTTTAATTTGTTGTATGCCGCATCTATTTTATTGATCGTGTCCTGCGCCGAAATCGTCATTTCAAGATTTTTGGTCAGAAGTTCTTCGGCTTCGAGAAGTTTGACCGTAATATCGGCGACGGCGAGTTCTTCGTCGTGAATTATCGTTTCGTCAAATGCGTTAAATCTCAATTCTTTGATCGCCGTAAATAATTCGGTTTCATTAAAGTTCGCCAAATCTTCGGCTTTATATTTTTTTATCGCGCGTCTTTGAACAAAGAATTTGTATTTCCAAATCGGATTTTGTTCGATTATTTCGCGCTCCAATTCTTCGCGTTCACGACTGATGCCGAACATTCGGGCGACAAATTCCGACAGGAAAGGCGCGGCATCGGTCAAAATTTTCGATTCGACTTTTTTTTCGTAACCAAGTCCGTGTGAAGCGATATATTTTTGCAGTGCTTTGCCCAAAACAGGTTCTTTTTCTTTAACCTCGCCGTAAAATTTCTCTGCCAACTCTGCCAGTTTTTTTGCATCATAAAGGTCGGAATATTTGAAACCGACAATGCCTAAATCAAAATCGCAGCTCGCCGCCGTTGTTGTAATATGTTGTTCTTTTTCAGAAATTCCAATCATAATAAGTTAATTAATAAAAGTATAAATAAAACTTTTGTAAAAGAAAATTATATCATTTTCGGCGCGGTTCAAACAGAAACGGTATAATTTTTACAAGTATTTTTTTGATTTGAAAACGGAAAATTTGTATCATTTTTCGCAATAATGTAAGGTTTTTTCAATAATCACGGCTATACACGGGAAATTTCGTTTCAAATGTGTTATAAAACAAGTTTACCTTGCACGAATATTTCGGCAAATTTTAATTATATATAAGGTTTTATTCTTAGAAGTATGGAAAAAGATGAGAGGCTGCTGCCTTTACCAAACAAACACGATTTACAAACGGCACATCAAGATTATCCGGCGGCTTACGCACCTATTTACGATGACGACTTTAGCGATAAACGCTCGATTCGTGAGTATTTTAATATTGTCTATAAACGGCTGCCGATAATTTTGTCATTGACAATTTTAACGACCGCCGTCGTTGCCTTTTATATGTATCGGCAACCTTCGATGTTTTTGGCGGCGACGGAAATGATTATTGAACCGCCCAAACCCAAGCTTCAAGACAAGAATTCGGTTGTTATTAACAACTACGGGGATGATTTAAAATATACCAACACACAATTGCAATTGCTTCAAAATCCCGATCTGATGCGTGATGTGGTCGTCAGTTTAGGGCTGCATCGTGAACCGAATCTCTTTAGCGAACAGGAAAAAGGCGTAATTTCGACTTTTCGTTCGATGTTCTCAGGCGGAAAAGATGATTCAAGTAAGAGTTCTCTGCCGGTTTTGACCGATGCCGCCGGCGAAAACGGCGATGCCGGACAACTTGCTTTAACAGCGGAAGAAAGAGAACGCGCCGACAGATACGCCGGTATTCTCGGTGGCGGCTTAAAAGTCGAACCGCAAGAGCGCACTAATCTCGTTACCCTTTCTCTTCAAAGCAGCAAGCCTGAACTGGCAGCGAGAGTTACCGACAAACTGGCGGAAACTTTTATCGAGCAGGATGTTGAGCGCGAAACACAGGGCGCGAAAAAAGCATACGATGATTTGAGCAAATCGATTGTCGAATTGGAATCAAACATTGACGCTCAAACGCAGGCAATGATTTCCGAACAGGCAAGAAGCGGATTGGCTTTGACGGGCGATAAAGGTCAGGAATTAAGTGCCGGTACGCTGCAAAATCTGAGCGGACAATTGTTAGCAGCCAAAGATGATCGAAGAAAAATTGAAGAAGCTTACAATGCCGCCGTCGAAGCCAATTCAAAAGGTCAAATTTTTGCGACGCTCGGAGACAATCCTGCCATTTCAAATGTGCGCGAAAAGCTCACTGCCCGAAAGGAAAAAGCAAATGATCGCGTTCAAGAACTTACGGTTTTGATTCAAAACTTAAAAGCTAAGAAAAGTCAGCTTTTGGCTCGTTACACGGAAGAATATAAAGATGTAATTGCCGTTACTGAAGAAATCAACAAACGTGAAGCCGATCTCGAAGCGACTAGAAAAGAAAGTCAAATAAATCTCGATAAGGAAGAAACAAGAGTAAAGAGTGAAGTCGCCAAAGAAGTGTTGACGGGAATGAGAGCGAAATTGTCTGCGGCGCAAATTCGTGAAGCACAGCTTCAAAATGCTTTTGGTGCCGAAGTTGCATCATCTAACCGCAAAGGTGTCGCCGAAACCCGCTTGACGACGCTGATGCGAAGCATTGAAACTCAACGCCAGCTGCTCGACACTTATACGCAAAGTCAAAAGTCACAAGAATTAGCAATTGCCGGTTCACGTCCCGACAATTTGAAAATTTCTTCAGAAGCGGTTACGCCGACATCGCCGATCGGACCTAAAAGAAATCGTAATATCTTTATCGCATTTTTGATGTCGTTAGCCGCGGGCATCGGTTTGGCTTTCCTTCTCGATTACCTCGATGACTCTGTGAAGTCTGCGGATGATATCGGCAGACATCTCGGCTTGCCAATGTTAGCGGCAATTCCGCATCAAAGCACACTTGATAAACGAAAATTGGGTCGGCTGTCCGCCAGAAGCAACAATGGTCATACAGGTTCGCTGGCTTTGGTGGCGATTGAGGATAATCGCTCGGCGATGGCGGAAGCGTATCGCCATCTGCGGACTTCCCTGCTGTTTTCATCAGCCGGAAAACCGCCGCAAACGATTCTCGTAACTTCGTCGCAACCGGCAGAAGGTAAAACGACTACTGCTATCAATTCGGCGATTACACTCGCACAATCCGGTGCGGAGGTTGTCATTATTGACTGCGATTTGCGCCGTCCGCGTCTGCATAGTCATTTCGGTTTGGATAATGTCAGCGGTTTGACGAATTATCTTTCGGGTGAAAGAAATCCGGCTAATTTGCTCAAAACCTTCCCTGACTTGCCGAATTTGAAGGTTATCACCAGCGGACCGCTTCCGCCGAATCCGGCGGAACTGCTCAGTTCTAATGAGATGAAAAACCTTTTGCAGTTCTTAAAAGGTAATTTCAAACACATTATTATTGACTCTCCGCCGGCAATTTCATTCACTGATGCGGCAATTCTTTCAACAGTAGTTGACGGGGTTATTTTAGTTGCGCTGGCGGGCAAAAGTTCGATTCATCTGATGCGCCGTTTTAAACAACGGCTGGGAAATATCGGGGCGCGTATCTACGGTGTAGTGTTGAACGGTATCAAGTCCGATTCAGTGGAATACGGCTATTATGGTTATGGACAAACTTATAATTACTACGCCGCCGCCGATGATGATTCGACTCCGATGATGGAGGAAGATGAAAAGGTTTTCGTAGTTCACGATACTAAGGGTTAAATTATATTACAACTCTGCAAAGTTATACGGCGGCAATTCCTGAATCAGGAATTGCCGCCGTATAACTTTGCATTCATCAGCAATCAATGAATTTGAAACTTGAGATTTGATTTAATGCCAAAACCATTTTGTTTGTTTTAACATAAGATAACAGCAGAGGTTAAGAAATTTACGGCACTTTTGCCGTTTGCCGCTAACTATGACAAAATAAACTTTTTTATCAAACACAAATACATAAAGAGAGGACTTAAAAATGGTTAGACGTAATAAAATTACGGTGGTTGGCGCGGGAAATGTCGGCGCAACCGCCGCACATTGGATTGCCAGCAAGGAGTTGGCGGACGTGGTTTTGGTTGATATTGTCGAAGGAACTCCGCAGGGAAAATCTTTGGATTTGGCGCAAGCCGCGCCGATTGACGGTTTTGATGTCAAACTCGTCGGCGCAAATTCCTACGAAGAAACGAAAGATTCGGACGTTGTAATTATCACGGCGGGTTTGCCGCGCAAACCCGGAATGAGCCGCGACGATTTGTTGAAAACTAATTCGGATATTGTCGGCAAAGTTACCGAAGAAGTGGTGAAACATTCGCCCGACGCTTTTTTGATCATCGTTTCAAATCCGCTGGATGCGATGGCACAAGTTGCGTTTAAGCGTTCGGGTTTTCCGAAAAATCGCGTAATGGGAATGGCTGGCGTTTTGGATTCGGCACGGATGCGCTGCTTTTTAGCCGAAGCGTTGAATGTTTCGGTTGAAAATGTGACGGCGTTTGTTCTCGGCGGACACGGCGACACGATGGTTCCGCTGCCGCGTTATTCAACGTGCGCCGGAATTCCCGTAACTGAATTGCTGCCAAAAGAACAAATTGACGAAATTATCAAACGCACGGCAAACGGCGGCGCGGAAATCGTCGGACTTCTGAAAACCGGCTCGGCTTATTATGCTCCGAGTCTTGGCGCGGTTGAAATGGCGGAAGCGATTTTAAAGGACAAAAAGAAAATTCTGCCGTGCGCCGTTTATCTCGAAGGCGAATATGGAATCAATAATCTTTTCGTCGGCGTTCCGTGCAAACTCGGCAAAGACGGCGTTGAACAGATTATCGAAATTTCGCTGACCAACGAAGAACGCGCGGCTTTGCAAAAATCGGCGGGCGCGGTTCAGGAACTCGTTGATATTCTCGGCGTTTAAGTGCGAAATAAAGACGATCTGTTTTTCTTCGATGATTCTTTTGAGTGGCAGATTTCAAAAGCCAAAGAAAATGTTAAAAAGCACAAAATTACATTTAAGGAAGCAACGGAAGTATTTATTTTCGGCGCAACGCAATATTACACGGACGATTCTCATTCCTTTGATGAACAAAGATACTATGCCGTCGGATATACGATTAAAGGAAATTTGTTAGTCGTATGCTATATGAACGAAGCCGATTTCATATCATTTCGGCGTGGAAAGCTGATGCAAACGAAAGAAAAGATTATGAAGAAAAACGCGACGAATTCAAAGACTACGGTTTCTAAAACCGAAAAGGGTCTTAAACATTTACGATTGGTTGGCATCGGACGTGAATATGTCGTAGAGCGTTTGGCTGAAATGCAAAAATACGTCGGGCAAAAAGTTTCGCAGTCTGATGTTTCCTTACACGAAGCCAACGGGGAAAAAGAAAAAAAATAAAGAAATTATTGCAGTTTCATTTTAAGGGAAAGTCGTTCACGGCTTTCCCTTTTTCTTTTTAATTGCTCGTTCAATTTGACCGACACATTCTTGCAATATGATATAAATTGTTTCTCCAATCCAACCACTATAAAAAATTAAGTTCAATTATTCCCGCATTTAACAAGTGGTACAAACCTTGCTTTAACGAAACCCGCCTGCTCAGTGCGGCAAATTGGTTATCTTGAATAAGGAAACTTGAAATGAACAAACTTAACAAACATAATTTTAGAAAATCCTACACCGGATTCCTACTTTTCGCTTTTTGTCTGCAAATATTTTCTTTTGCGGCATCGGCACAATTCGCCAAAGTAGCGTCAAGCGGAAATAAAAACGGATGAATCGCTCTCCGATACTAAAACTGATGGACAATTTACAGAACAAATTGCCAAACGCAAAGTCGCGCCGGATTTGGAAACAAAAACTACCGAATTATATTCGGGAATGCGCGGCGAAGAAACGCAAAAGGTGATTATTCAATTAAAATCCGAAACTCCGCTTAACGAAATGTCCGGCAATTCGCTGGATAAAGCGGCAAAAAGCGAAATGTTTGCGAAGGAAGTCCGCAGTAACAAGGAAAAAACCGGCTTGATCGTCAACGATATGGTGCAGATCGGCGGTAGAGTTAAAGAATCCTTCAATAATCTCGGTTTGATCAGCGCGGAACTGCCGCTTTCAAAAATACAAGAACTTTCAAACAATGAAAATATCGCATACATTTCGCCCGACCGCGAAATCGAAGCGAATGACGCGCACGTCATCGAAACAACCGGCTGGAATAATCCGGGAATTATTGATTTGGGCGACAACAACTCAAGCACCTGGCTCGGCGGCGGTCGGGGAACTATCGCCGTCATTGACAGCGGCATTGACATTGGACATAACTTGATGAAATGGATGGATCTCGGCGGACGTTCAAAGGTTTTTCAACCGTCGAACAGGGCGCAGGTGAATTAAACATTGATGGCGCGGTTCGCATTGCAAGATTAGTCAAATCAACAATGCCGACTTTCAACGGCGCAGCTTTGCTCAACGGCGCACTGCCTTCGTCGCAATCGAGTAACTTCTGGGGAACGCCTGTTTATTGGGGCAAAGGCGTAATCACTAATTACGGATTTCTTTACGGCAACGACCTGATGAACAAATGGCAGGGAATGTATGCCAACGGCGTTCTGGTTTCCGATGCGACCCCGTTTTCGGGAAGTTCGATTTCCAAATCTTCTTCGATGACTTATGGAAGTTTGAGTCTGTATCAAGGTGCAATCACACACAACGGCGTGTTGGTTTCCGACGGAACGCGATTTATGACCGCCAACGCGATGGGCGGAAGTCCGACTCCGTTTGTCAATTCGCAAGGCGTTTTGGTCAGCGACGGCGTTCTGGTCAGCGACGGTGTTCTGGTCAGCGACAGCACTGCCGATTCGGTGCTTGGCGACAACACGGCTTGTATGCAGTCCGCGCCGTAAAACATTCGGTTTAATCAGTTTAACTTAAAAAAAGCCAAACTCGACGGGTTTGGCTTTTTCTTTTATAAAATATCAACATCGTATTATTTTTTTCTGCGTTAATTATTACTTCGTTTGGATTATAAAAATTTTCATTCGGTCAAATTGAATGAAACACTCTTTCATTTTGACTGAATGATTATCTCAAAACCATTTTGCAAATCACATAAACTCAATTATTTATTCATTTAACTATTTGGCATAAGCGTTGCAAAAGTAAAAGCGGCAATCAGTGTATTGCAATAATTTAAAAAGACTTTTGCGGAACAACAATTATGAAATCCAACAAACAAAAAACTTCCTTCCTTACAAAAACACTTAGTTTTGTTTTGTTATATTCGTTTATTTTTACGAATATCTTTGCGATTGGTATATTTGCAAACACGACAAACCAAAACCCGGCTAAAACTCCCACACTGACGAAATTTACGAGCGATTTAACTGAACTTTCACGTAACGGCAGAGTTCGCGCTAATGATAACTTTGAAAGCGAAACAAATCGTTTAATCAAAATGTTGGAAAGCGGCGGTTTGCGCCAGCCGGTTATTTTGGACGACAAAGGCAAAAATCAAGAACTCGTCGTCGAACATCTCGCTTCGAGAATTGCCAAAGGCGATGTTCCGAAAAATCTGCGTGGTGTGCAAATCCTAAAACTCGAAACCGCTTCGCTTTTCACCAACACGAAAAACGGCGCGGAAGCATCGCAAATCGTTCAGAACATCTTTTCGGAACTTGCCAACTCAAACGGCAAGGTTATTTTGTTTGTTGACGAATTAACGAACTTTGTCGGCAATTCACAAATCAATGACGCGCTGGCAAATCTTTTAATCAATAATAAAGCACGGATCATCGGCGGCAGTTCACAGGCTGCTTACAGCGAAAGAATCGCGCCAATTGCCGAAGTTTCAGCCTTTTTTGCTCCGCTTAATATCGGCGAGATGCAGTCGGGCAATGAAGAAAATGCTTCGACAAAATTTGACAGTAATGAAGGATTTCGCGGCGATAATGTTTCTTCCGACTTACGCGAAATGATGGCGAATGACACAACCGGCACAAAGCGCGTTGATGTCATTATTCAAACCAAAGATGCCGATAATCAAACGCTTCGGGCAATTATGGCGGAAAGCGGAGTTCGCCTGCAAGACCGCATCGGCGATGGCGACACGATGGTCGTCAATCTGCCGTTGAAAGCGGTTGAAGCACTGACAAACAGCGGCAATATCAATTATATGTCGCTTGACCGCAGCATTGGCGGACTCGGACATCTGGAAAGCACAACCGGCACAACCGCGATGCGTTCACAAGCGGCAACTCCGACTCGCGCGGCTTACACGCTTGACGGCACGGGCATCGGAATTGCGATTCTCGATTCGGGAATGCTCGAAAGTCATAAAGATTTTCAGGGAAACGATAAAAAAAGCCGAATTGTTTTCAGCAAAAATTTTGTTACAACTTCCGGTACAACCGATGATGATTACGGACACGGAACGCACGTCGGCGGAATTGCCGCCGGTAATTCAACCAAAAACGGCGGAGCGTATCGCGGAGTTGCTCTGAATGCCAATATCATTAACTTAAAGGTTTTGGACGGACAGGGAACGGGGAAAAGTTCGTGGCTGCTCAACGCTCTGCAATGGCTGATTGACAATAATCAAACTTATAACATCCGCGTCGTCAATATGAGTTTGGGCGGTTTGGCGATTGATTCTTACACGAATGATCCGGTTTGCCGCAAAGTTCAGGAATTGACTGCGAAAGGCGTTTTAGTGGTTGCCGCCGCCGGAAACGAAGGTAAAAAATCCAACGGCGACAAACTTTACGGACATATTCATTCGCCGGGCAATTCACCGTCGGCTTTAACCGTCGGCGCAATCAACACGCTCCAAACCGATTCGCGCAACGACGACGTAATGGCAACTTTCAGCTCACGCGGTCCGACACGCAGCTTTTATGTCAACTCACGCAACGAAAAGATTTATGATAACGGAATCAAGCCGGATATGGTTGCGCCGGGCAATAAAATCGTGTCATCGAAAGCTAAAGCATCCAGTTATATGGTTACACATTATCCGAATCTGTCCGACGATTCGCTCACTTCAACCAGCGACGACAGTTCGCTTTATATGTCGGGAACTTCGATGTCAACTCCGGTTGTCGCGGGCGCGGCGGCTCTGCTTTTTCAAGTCAACCCGAATTTAACGCCGAATATGGTTAAAATGATTTTGGAATATACGGCGCAACCTTTGGCGGATTACAATATGTTTGAACAGGGCGCGGGACAATTAAATCTCGAAGGCGCGGTTCGGCTGGCAAAATCTTATAAAGCCAATATTAACTTTAATCTTCTCGGCGTTTCGGGAATAAGTCTTTTGGAAGTCGGAAATTCATTTCCCACGCCGCAATCAACCATTGACGGCGTAACATTTAGCTGGGCGCAGGGCATTTTAACCGACCACGCTTATTTGAAAGGTCAAGGTTTAGCCGACACTTTTCATAATGTCTACAAAAACAATTTATGGTTTGAAAACGGCGTTGCTCACAGTAATTCTCATCAATTCATTCTCAATAACAACTATGCCAATCTAAACCGCTTGACTTTAATGCCCAAAGTAAAAATCAGCAACGGCACAACATTGGGCGAAGGCGCGGTTTTCCAAGCCTTCGGCGTTTTAGTCAGCGACGGGGTTTTAGTCAGCGACGGTGTTCTGGTCAGCGACGGCGTTTTAGTCAGCGACGGCGTTTTGGTCAGCGACGGTGTAATGATGGGCGACGGCGTTTTGGTCAGCGACGGCGTTTTAGTCAGCGACGGCGTTTTGGTCAGCGACAGCACTGTGGCTAATGCTTACGGCAGCACAGCTTATGGCGATAACTAATTTTAATAAGGAGATTAAATAAATAAGGAGAATCGCTATGAAAACACAAATTGCCATAAACACAACTTGTTATCGAAACGAAAACCCTTTTCATCCGGGATTTGTTCAAACAGTTCCCGCCTTGAACAGACTGCACATTCTGACAAGCTCCGACGAAAGTGAAGTTCTGGAATTTCTTGCAAAATCTCCTGTTCATACGGTTGTGATGACGAGTTTTATTCGGGACAACGGTTTGGAAAGCGCGGATAATCGCGGCAAGTTCTACGGTTATCGCAGTACAAACGGAACGCTTGAAGGTGTCGCGCTCATCGGACACACGACAATTGTCGAATCACGTTCGACAAATTCGCTGCAAGCATTCGCCATTATTGCCCGCACTTCGGAAACGCCGATTCACGTAATGATGTCGAGCGGAAACACGACTAAAACCTTTTGGAAGTATTTTGCGGGCGACAACCGCCAGCCGCGCCTTATTTGCGAAGAAATGCTCTTTGAACTCAATTTCCCTTTTCTCGTGCAGGAATGCAAATGGAATGTTCGTCTTGCCAAAGCTGAAGAACTCGAACGAGTTGCCGAAGCGCACGCCGAAGTCGCTTTTACGGAAAGCGGCGTTGATCCGCTCGTCAAAGACCGAGAAGGTTTTCTCAAACGTGCTTTGAAAAGAATCGAGAAAGAACGCACTTTCGTAGTTTTTGAAGACGGAAAACTTCTTTTCAAAGCCGACATCGTTTGCGAAGCCGATGATGTCTATTATTTAGAAGGAATCTACGTCGCGCCGGAAATGCACGGCAAAGGCATCGGCGCAAGTTGTTTGGCAAAACTGAGTTTGGAATTATTAAACCGCAAACAGCATATTTGTCTGCTGACGAATGCCGATCTCAAGTCCGCGCATCGCAGTTTTGAAAAAGCCGGTTATAAAAATACGGGAACCTGCACGACTATCTTTGTTTAACAAAAATAATAATAGACAAAAAGTTTGTTCTCTGACATAATCGGGGAGGGTTTAATCAACCTTCCTCTTTTTTTTCTTCAATTTAGAAAATAATTTTCGGGTCTTGAAAATTTATGAAAAGCATTTTCTTACCTTCATTCTTTCTCAATTCTAAATAAATAATCGTCTATGAATGCACAATCAAAAACCACGAATTATATGTTGGTTATCCTGACAATAGGTTTTGTGTGTCTGGCAACCGCTTTACTCAACTTACCTTTTGAAACGCTCGATCTCAAATTTCTCATTCTTTTCGGTTTCACCATTGGAATCGGTTCACGCATCACTATTCAGATTCCGAGATTTAAATCTCACATTGCCGTTTCGGATACTTTTATCTTTCTCGCACTGTTGATGTATGGCGGCGAAACCGCGATTGCTTTGGCGGCGGTTGAAGCATTTTTCTCGTCGTGGCGTTTCTGCAATAAAAAATTCACCGTCTTTTTTAATGTCGCGGCAGTTGCGCTTTCCACGACGTGCGTCTTTTTAGTATTAAAAATTTGCGGTTTATATACGGAAAGTCAACTGCACGGACAAGGTGAAGATTTTGACAATTTTGTCGTCGCGCTGGCAATGATGGCTCTGACGTATTTTATCGCCAACACGACTTTTGCTTCGATCTACGGTGCGCTCAAAAGTGAAAAACCGCTTTGGGAAACGTGGAAAACCAAATATGCGTGGCTTTTTGTTACCTATTTTGTCGGCGCAGTCGGGGCGGGCGTTTTGCTGCAATTGTCGGATCGTGTCGGTTTCGGCGTAGTTTTGATTTCCTTTCCGATAATTTTCTTCGTTTATTTCACATACCGGATGTATATGAAAAATGTCGAAATGGTTACATTGCAAGCCGAACAAGCCGAACAACACGCCGGAATTTTAGAAAAACAATCGTTGGCACTGCGCGAATCCGAAGAGCGATTTCGGAGCGCGTTCGACTTTGCGCCAATCGGCATCGCTTTGGTTTCACCGACGGGCAAATGGTTAAAGGTAAATCTCGCGCTTTGTGAAATTCTCGGTTACACGGAAAAAGAGCTTCTCAAGACGGATTATCAATCAATACTTTTCTCCGAAGATTTAGGCAGCACATTCAGCAAAATTCACGAATTGCTTTCCGGCAAAATGCAATCCTGCCAGATGGAACAGCGTTATCTGCACAAAAACGGGCAAACCGTTTGGGCTTCGTGGAGCGTTTCCGCCGCCATTCACGCCAAAAGCGAGCAGCCGAATCTGATTTTTCAAATTCAGGACATCACCGCCAAAAAAGCCGCCGAAGACCAACTGCAATACGAAGCCAAGCACGATGCGCTGACGGGATTACCGAATCGCGCGTTTTTTATGTCGCGGCTCGAAAAAGCGTTAATCAAATCACAGGAAAGTTTTGACTATCAAGTCAGCGTTTTGTTTATTGATCTTGACCGCTTTAAAATCGTCAACGACAGTTTGGGACATCTGATCGGCGATCAGCTTTTGATCGGAATCGCCGGGAGATTGAGCGACTGTTTGCGACCTGACGATATTGTGGCGCGACTCGGCGGCGATGAATTTACCATTCTCGTCGAAGGTGAATATGACACAAAGGAAGTGGTTAAAATTGCAGAACGCTTGCAGGAAAAATTTGCGATGCCGTTTGATTTGAACGGACACGAAATTTACAGTTCGGCGAGCATCGGAATTTTACATCGTTCTGAAAAACACTTGACACCCGAAGATATGATGCGCGACGCGGACACGGCAATGTATCAGGCAAAACGTGCCGGAAAAGCGTGCCACGAAGTTTTCGACCAAAATATGCACGAAGCCGTCAAAGCGAGTTTGCAGCTTGAAACAGATTTGCGGCGGGCATTGGACAGAGATGAATTATCCGTTCATTATCAACCGATCTACTCTTTGTTGACGGATAAAATCGAGGGTTTCGAGGCACTTGCGCGTTGGGATCACAAAGAATTCGGAATGTTATCGCCCGATAAATTTATTTGTCTGGCGGAAGAAATCGGTTTGATTGACACGCTCGGCGACCAAGTTCTGCGGCAAGCGTGTTCGCAAATGCAAATTATCAACGAAGGTTTGCCTGACGAATCTCCCTTTTTTGTCAGCGTCAATCTTTCGTGCAAACAGTTTGCCCAACCCGATTTAGTTAAAAGAATCAAGCACATACTTGCAGAAATCGGATTGCCGCCGAACCTTCTAAAACTCGAAATAACCGAATCGGTTTTTTTTGAACACAAGGAAAAAGCCGTCGAAATGCTTAACCGGTTGCGCGATTTCGGCATTGAAATAAATATTGACGATTTCGGCACGGGTTATTCAAATTTGAGTTATTTGATGCAGCTTCCGGTTTCCACTCTAAAAATTGATAAATCGTTTATCGCTCCAATCAAAGAAAACGGCGAAAACATTGAAATCGTCGAAATAATTGTAATGATGGCGCGAAATATGGGAATGAAAATTATTGCGGAAGGCATCGAAAACGAAACACAACTCAAAGAATTAAAAAAACTCAACTGCGAAGGCGCACAAGGCTACTTTTTTTCAAGACCGATGCGCTTTGAAGAAATTCCAGATTTTCTCGAAAAAGACAATAAAATTAACGCGAACCCGTCAACTAAATTTAAGGGCGTTGAGGTTTTCTCCACAGTTCAATAAGGGCAAAAGTCGGAACGCATTATATTTTTCCCTTTTCTTTTTTGTCGTCATCCTTATTTTTATCATTCATCACCTGTGCGTGTCCGAGAACGGCGACGAGCGAAACGCCGCCGACAATATTGCCGAGAAGAGTCGGAAACATCCAACTGCCGAAAAATGCCGCCCAACCGGAAACGCCCGTCATTACCGCATAACCGACTTCGACGGAACCGGCGATAATGTGCGCGAAACCACCGAGCGCGACGAGATAAGTCATTATAATAATTACCCAAACCTTCGCGTTATCGGCGGCAGGCAAAAGCCAAACCATCAGCGCAATCAGCCATCCGGCAAAGATCGCCCGCAGAAAAATCGTCAGCCAACTTCCTTCCATCGCCTCGCGCCCGATTTCGCCGAAAACTTTTTTGATTTCGGGACTGAAAACTTCGGTATGCCCGATAACATAAGCAAAAATAAACGCGCCGACAATATTGGCGACGAAAACGACTGACCAAAGACGCAGCACGGAGAGAAAAGTTTCGACGTTTTTTCGCAAAAGCAGTGGTAAAACGACGGTCAGCGTGTTTTCCGTGAACAACTGTTGGCGACCGAGAATAACAATCAGAAATCCCGCGCAGTAACCGAATTTGTAAATCAACGGACTCCATTCCGATTCGGGTAAATGCGAGCGGAGCAAACCTTCGGCGACCAGTGAAAATCCCATCGAAAGACCGGCGGCGAAACCCGACCAAACAAGCGCGGAAGTCGTCCGCGATAATTCGTGTTCGCCTTCTTCGCGGACGGTTTCATAAACCACCGCCGCCCGCGGAGTGCCGCGTTCTTCGACCTGCTTTTCCTCTTCGTGCGTCAAATCCGGCTTTTCTTTTTCGGCTTTCGCGTCCGACTCTTCTTTAGTTTCTCTCATAAAATAGACATCTTTCCAAATAATTGATAAATAGTCTGCTTACAGACGAAAAAATTAAGCTGCAAGCGTCAGCTTGTAGAATGTTTATTACCCGATGTTTAGCCGGCGGGCGACAGAATAGATTCAAATTCGAGAACATTTCTGTCGTCTGCAAGCGGACTTATTTAGCAAAGATGTCTAATATTTGACAACTTCCCACTATAAAGTTTTGCTATCCAATTCTGCAAAACTCGCCATCAGCAATAATTCCGCCGGCATCGTCGCTGTCAATTTGTCCTTTTGCCGCGTCTTCATCTGCAAACAAATATTTCAGAAGCGGCGGCGCAACCAACGTCGTCGCCACGACCATAAACAAAACGACTCCGTAAAGTGCGTCGTCAATAACGGCAAGTCCGAGTCCGATTTGGACGACGACGACACAGAATTCTCCGCGCGGCGACATTCCGACACCGACCTGCGCCGCTCTGCGCCAACCCAAAGACATCGCTGCGATACCGCAGCCGATCCATTTGCTCAACAAAGCGACGATTGTTACTAAAATCGCCAGAATAATAATCGAAGAATCCTTAAAAACATCCAGTTTTAACTGCATTCCGATATTGACGAGAAAAAACGGCACGAGAAATTCGGTTACGGCATTTGTTTGTTTGTGTATAAATTTTACTTTTTCGCTGGCTTCGGCAAGTGCCATTCCCGCCAGAAACGCGCCGATAATCGCCGCGACACCGATATAAATCGCCGCCACCGACAAGCCCAAACACAAAATCAGACTGAAAACAAAAAACGAATCGCCGATTTTCAGACGCTCGATGTGCGGGGCGAGAAATGTCATCAGACGTGCGCCGACGGCACCGATAAAAAGAGTGAAACCGACTGCCAGAACAGTTGTTGTAACGATTTCGGCATAGTTGATTGCGCCTCTCGCCGAACTCGACACGATTGATAAAATTATCAAGCCGAGAATGTCGTCAATGACCGCCGCGCCCAAAATAATGCGGGCAGTCGGTGCGTCCAGCAATCCGAGTCTTTGCAGAACACGAGCCGTAATACCGACGGAAGTTGCCACCAGAGCAGTGCCGATAAAAACCGCTTGAATATTATTGCTGCCCCACGCGATCATCAACAAATAACCGCCGGCAAACGGTATGATGATACCGATAATTGCGACAAAAGCGGCGATTTTACCGACCTTTAAAATCGCCGACGGTTTTGTTTCCAATCCGACCGTGAACAAAAGAAAAACGATGCCGATTTCGGCGAGCAGAACAGTAAAATCCGACGGCGCAACCCAACCCAAAACGCTTCCGCCGACAATCACTCCGGCGAGAATTTCGCCGACCACCGCCGGCTGATTTAAACGCTCGAAAATTTCGGCGGCAATCTTCGCCGAAACAAACATAATAAACAGCGTCAAAAGCATTTCCGACGAATGACCCGGCGCAACTGATAAGAACAAATTCATAATTTTTGATAGAGTTTTGCTGTCATCAATAAATTTATCTAATTTGCCGTCAAACGGCTTCGACAACTTCTTCGGAAGTTATCTCATCATGCGGCAGACGCGCAATTATTTCGTCAACTTCGGTTACGAGTTCGTCATATACCACATCGGAAATTAAACCGCCGCTGAGCATTTTCGCCAAAGCCGCCCGCTGTGCGTTTAAGCCTTCGCGCTGTGCGTCTTCGCGTTCTTCAGATTGCAGTTCAGGGTGTTTTTTGAGCAATTCGTTTTGCGATTCAAGTGCTTCGGCAATTTGTTTTTGCAGTTTCGGTTCGATTTCCTGCCAAATTGTTAGCGAAAACAAATTTCCCAAATACATTTCCTTAATGCGCCGAAAAGCGGCTTGCGCGGCGATAAGCCGCCCGTGCCGCCGTTCATATTCCAATTCGAGCGGCGGCGCAACTCCGATGCCTAAACATCTGAGTAAAAACTGCATCGTCGTTCCCTGCGCGAGCAAGGTAAATAAAACCACACCAAACGTCATCACGCGCAAAATTTCACGGTCGGCAAGTGCCAACGGCAGACTCAATGCCAATGCCAAACTGATCGCACCGCGCAAACCGCCCCAAAAAAGAACGTGCCGATAAGCGAGCGAAACTTTGTTTGAACTCAAATTCGCCAAAGCCATCAAACCATAAACGACCAGCGCACGACTCAGCAAAACCGCTCCGAGAGCAATCGTAATCGGCAGCAGATTCGCTCCGATTTCGCGTAGATTTACGTCCAAACCGATCAATAAAAAAACCAGTGAATTGGCGACAAAGGCGAGAAATTCCCAAAAATTAAACAGCACGATTCTTGTCGTCGGCGACATTCCTTTCAAACCGATATTGCCGGTTACGATGCCAGCCGCGACGACTGCCAAAACGCCCGAAACGTGAAAACGCTCGGCGACGAGGTATGTGCCGAAGGCAAGAACCGTCGTCAGCATCGTTTCGATTAAATAATCGTCAACACGGGCAATAATCTGCGCGATAACCCAGCCCAAACCGATGCCGATCAGCAAACCGCCCGCCGCTACGCGGAAAAAATCAACCACTGCCGATAAAATATCGAATGAATGATGCGCCTCGCTACCGCTTCCGACGACGGCGGATAATGCAACGGCGACAATCAATTTAAAAAGAACAATCGCCGTTCCGTCGTTAAAAAGACTTTCGCTTTCAACAAGTGTCGTCAAACGCTTCGGCGCACCCAACGCTTTGAACAGCGAAACAACCGCCACCGGATCGGTTGCCGCAATCAACGCTCCGAACACCAAACCGCTCGTCAGCGAAATTCCCACGCCCCACGAAACAATGCCGCCGACAATAAAAGTCGTTACCAAAACGCCCGGAATCGCCAAGCCGACAATCGGCAGCCAATTATCGCGCAAACTCTTAAATTCCAGATGAAACGCGGCTTCAAAAACCAGCGGCGGAATAAACAGCGACAAAATAAGCTCCGGCGTAAGCTCAATTTCCAACGGCTTCTGAAAAGTAATCAGCAAGCCGACGACGACGAGCGCAACCGTATAAGGAATCCGCAAACGACGCACGACAAGCGCAACGAGCGACACGATCAGCAGCAATTCGATGATGATAGTTTCGGTAGCTAAAAATTGTTCCATAATGAATCTACAGCTTACCAGTTTATTAAAGAGTTGAAAAAATCGGCTTGATTATTTTATATTCCGATATGTTTTCGGTTTTTTCAAAATTTGAACCAATTAAAAAGAAACACAATTTTTTCAATAAATGGTAGGATGGGTTTATTTAATTTTTCAACGAAAATAGTTTGTGTTTTCAACTTCCGTATGTTGGTGAAAACTGAAAAAACAGTCTATTAACTGTTTAAAGAATTCGCGGTAAATAATAAATTTTTCATAATTATTCGACTTTCACCGATTTTATGTAAGGTTTTACACAAAAAATTCATTATGTATTAAAGAGGTTTTATTAAAAGTTTTAGATTGCAGTTCTATCTTACAGCCATTGTTTTCTATGAGGAACGATTTGTTAAAAATAAATCACGGACTTAATAAAAAGAGTCTTTCTGAAAATGCCGGCTTTGATTATTCGTTTATCGAATCGGTGAATAATCGAAAAATTTGTCTGATGCGTTTGCTGTTGGCTATTTCGGCACTGGCGATTACCTTTATTGATCCAACTTCACCGGATAGATTTGTAGAAATTACTTATTTTGTTTTATTCGGCTATTGCATTTACAGCACGATTTTATATTTCTTATCGCTGGGTGATAAATCACCTATTTCGACCAAAGTAATTATTTGGACGGATACGGCGTGGTATCTTGTTTTGATTGCCTTGAGCAGCGGCACGAACAGCATTTTTTATCTCTTTTTTCTCTTCTCGATTATGGTTGCCGCCTTCCTTTCGGGATTCAAAGCAGGTTTGCAGGTTACGTTTATTTCCGCTTTATTATTTACCGTCGTCGGTTATGCAGCCGCCCCGCAAGGGCAGGAATTTGAACTGAACCGTTTTTTGATTCGTCCGATTTATTTAGTGCTGTTCGGTTATCTGATTTCTTATTGGGGCGGACAGGAAATCAAATTCAAACGTCGTCTGATGCTGTCCAAAGATGTCAATCATTTATCAAATCCGCGTTTCGGCGTGAACCGCACGTTAAGCGATATTTTGAATCGGCTGCGCTCCTTTTACGACGCTGAAAGCTGTATGTTGATTAGCTTCGATTCCACAGCCGCAACTTACGAATGGCGCGAATCGAGCCGCGACAATGCGGACGAAAATGTAAAAATCGAACAAACCGAAGCCGTTGCGCCGCTTGTCAAACTGCCCGGCGCATTGGCGATTTTTCATCAAAACAACACAAATGTTTGGTATCGAAAACCCCAACACCGCGCTTATGACGTTTCGACAGGCAATGAAGTCGAAATCGCACCGGACATCTGCATTGCTTTGGCGGATTTGCTGGAGGCGGAATCTTTTCTTACCGTGCCGGTCATCAAGCGCGAAGAAATGGTCGGGAGGCTTTATCTGACTTCACGGCAAAATGTTTGGCAGGTAAACAAATTGATAAGGATATTGAAAGTTTAATAAAATTGACCGACTCGACCATCGGCGAACTGCGCGGCTACGTCAGCAACCTCAAAGGAGAAACTGATGAAGTAGAAGGCGACGCTTTGATATTGGCGATAAAACAACAGGCAGTAAAATTTCGAGAATTTTACGACGTAACCATTCGTGTCGAAGCCGACGACTTTCAAATCAACGACCGTCTGGCAGCCGAAATATTTCAAATCGTCAGCGAAGGTTTGAGCAACATCAAACGCCACACCAAAGCAAAAACGGGAACGATTCGCCTTTATGAAGAAGCGGAAACATTATTTTTGGAAATCGAAAACGAAAATGAAATGCCGGACGCAGTTTCGGAATTTCTTCCCAAATCAATCGCCGGACGCGCCGCATCTTTAGGCGGCGCGGCGTGTGTCGAAAGACTCGACAGCCGCACAAAAATTTTAGTGGAAATTCCGCTTTAACGGGAGTAAATTATATGATTGCAATGGCAAAAAACTCGATTCGCATTCTTTTAATAGACGACCACAAAAGTTCTATGGACAGGTTGGCAATGGTTATCAATAGTCAAACTCCGGCAATGGAAGTCGTCGGAATGGCGGGCAATCGTGCGGAAGCGATTGCGGCAATCGGCAAACTCGAACCAGATTTGATTTTGATGGATATGGATTTGAGCGATTCTCTCAGCTTAGATTTTCTGCCGGAATTGTTGGAAAAAACATCGGCAAAAGTCGTGATGCTAACCGGAATGCAAAATCCAGAACTGCACGACGACGCAATCGTCAAAGGCGCACGCGGCGTGATTTTGAAAGGCGAATCCGCCAAAGTAATTATCAAAGCGATAGAAAAAGTTCACGACGGCGAAATCTGGGCTTCAAGCATAATGCTCACGAGAGTTCTCGAACATATAAACAGCGGCAAAAAGGAAATTGACCGCGAAGCCAAAAAAATCGCCGATTTGACCGCCCACGAACGTGAAATAGTTTCCGCGCTTCTTACATTTGAAGGCTCGACCAACGACGAAATCGCCCGCCAATTATTTATCAGCCCGTCAACACTCAAAAATCATCTGACGACAATTTTCAGCAAGCTGGAAGTAAAAAACCGCATCCATCTGATGAAATACGCTCTCAAACACAATCTCGCCAAACCACCCGAATAGATTTTTCGACATTAACATTATCCGCTCTTTAGCAAAGTCCTATTTTTAATCATTACTGAGCGGTCTAAGAATTGCTAACTCGAATTCAACAGAGTAAGTATTTTATTATCAATCACTTTCGCTATTGAGTTCTTTACTATCAGCAACCAATTCTTGCTTATTTTCCACGATTCGTAAAATACTTCCCCGA
>JBBPXX010000060.1:0-25072 GCA_038200505.1 Pyrinomonadales bacterium
ATTTCGGTGCGGAACTTTTTTTGGTTTCACTTGCAATTATTCGCGTCTTTACGTTACAAGATAATACGCGAATCAAGAGTAGGATTAAATACTTGAAAATACTTGGTTTTACTTTGCGGACTTTGCGCCTTTGCGGGAGAATAATTTCCCGCAAAGGCGCAAAGTCCGCAAAGAAAGAACTTAAAAGGCAGTTAAAATTTCAACCCTTGATTCACATATAATTGATGGAACAACCGCAAACCGAACAACTCAGTTTTGATTTTGACAAAGTGCAGCCGCATATTGTTCGGGACACGCGCGACACGATTAAACTCGAACTCGGCGAATTTGCCGGACCGCTCGATTTGCTGCTTTATTTGATAAAACAGGAACAGGCGAATATTTTCGACATTCCGATTGCGCGGATAACCAACGCTTATCTGCAATATATTCGCTTGATCGAACGGCTCGATATTGCTTTGGCGGCTGATTTTCTCGTGATGGCGGCGACTTTGATCGAGATAAAATCGAAAATGCTTCTGCCGCGCGAGATTTCCGGCGAAGCGGAAGAAGAAATCGAAGACCCGCGCCAAGAACTCGTTGACAGACTGCTCGAACATCAAAAATTTCAAAACGCCGCACAGATGCTTTATGCCCGTTCGACTGTTGAACAAGCTGTTTTTCCGCGCGGACAAATCGAATCGGATGAAAATAATGCTGAAGTCAATGCGACGGTTTTTGATTTATTAACCGTTTTTCAAAAAATTCTCGCGCGTCATAAAGAAGAAATAAAATTGGAAATCAAACGCGAAGAAATGAGTTTGTCTGATATGATTAAGAGTTTGAAAAGGCGTGTTTTCCAAGTAAAAGAGTTATATTTGAGCGCGTTTTTTGAAGAAATGCAGAACAAACAGGAACTCGTTCTGGCATTCATCGCCGTTCTTGAAATTGTCCGCACCGAAAGCGTTAAACTTGTGCAGGAAAAGGTTTTCGGCGATATTGTTTTGAGAAAAGTTTAGATTTTTTATGCCCGAAGCCGTTTTGGAAATTGAAGAAAAACAGACGCGCGGCATCGCCGAGTTGGTTGCAATCGTCGAAGCTCTGATATTTGTAGCGGACGAACCGATTCCGGTGAAAACTTTGGCGGAAGTTTTGGACGAAGACAGAGAAACGATCTATAGCGCGATTGAAGAACTAAAAAGCGAATTTGAACGGCGCGAAGGCGGTTTGCAGCTTAGAGAAATCGCCGGCGGCTGGCAAGTTTCGACGCGCACCGAATATCACGAAGAAGTCCGTAAATTTTTGAAAACGCGCCCGAATGCCAAACTTTCGCTCGCCGCGCTTGAAACTCTGGCGGTCATCGCTTATAAACAACCGGCGACAATTCCCGAAATTCTGGAAATTCGTGGTGTGCAATCGGCTTCGGCGATAAAAACTCTGCTCGATAAACGTCTGATTGTTGCAAAAGGACGCAAAGAAACCGTCGGCAGACCGATGCTTTACGGTACGTCGAAGGATTTTTTGATTCAATTCGGTTTGAAGGATTTGACTGAATTGCCGTCAATTGAAGATTTTGAGGATTTGGCTGGCGGGATTTGAAAAAGTTCTGAGTCCCGAGTCCTGAGTCTATCTGAATAAATATTACTTTTATCTAAAATATGATTTATCAAAGACCAAATATTCAGGACTCAGGACTCAGAACTCAGAACTGATTTATGTTACTTTTGCGTCGCATTCGGGCTTTTATCATCCGCGATTTCCAACTCGCGCTCTCTTATCGCGTCGAATTTTTTATCAAAATTATTTGGATTTTAGGCATCGTAACGACGTTCTTTTTTATCTCGCGCATTTTTGCAGGTTTTCCGCTGGCGCGTTATGAACAATGGCAAAATCCGCTGATGGCGTGGCTGACGGGAATGGCGATGCTCAATTATTTTCTCGTCGGATTTTCGGCACTTGCCAACGCGATTCGGCAGGAACAAATGCAGGGAACTTTGGAAAGTGTGCTTTTAACGCCGATAAATGTTCCGACTGTTGTGGTTTCGAGTTCGGCTTGGTCGTATGTCGAAGCGACTTTTAACTCGTTTTTATATCTGTTTTTCGGCTGGTTGTTTTTTAATGTGCAATACAAAGGCAGTTTTTTGCTCGCTCTGTTGTTTTTAGTTTTGACGACCTTGGTTTTAGCTAGTTTGGGAATTTTATCGGCGAGTTTTACAATGGCATTCAAACGCGGCGATCCGTTTGCAATTCTTTTAGGCGCGGGAACTGCGCTTTTTTCGGGCGTTTTTTTTCCGAAGGAAATGCTTCAGGAAGCGTTGGGAAACACGGCGGGCAAAGCGATTTCCTACATAAATCCGTCAACGCACGGACTCGAAGGAATTCGCGCCGTTTTGATTCAAGGCAAAGGTTTGAGCGAAGTGGAAACTCCGCTGATTACGCTTTTCATTTTTCTCGCCGTGCTGCTGCCTTTTTCACTGTGGGTTTTTAATAAAGCGATTAAACGCGCCAAACGTGAAGGAAGTCTGATTCAATATTAGGAATAACTAAAAAAATGGTTACAAAAAAAACACCGGCAAAAGTAAAGAAAATTTTAATCACGGGCGGAACGGGTTTTCTCGGAACACATCTTGTTAGACAATTTTTAGACGCGGGCGCGAAAAATCTGCGCGTAATGGCTTCGTCAATTCCCGAATGGATGACGGACGCGGGCGTTGAGGCGTTTGCCGGTTCAGTAACAAATAAAGAAAATGTCAGCGCGGCGACGAAAAATTGTGAAGCGATTTATCATCTCGCCGGAAAAGTTTCGTTTGCTTACGAAGGCGCGGCGCAGATGAATAAAATCCACGTCGAAGGCACACGATTGTTGTGCGAAGCAGCGAAGGAAAATAAAGTTAAAAATTTCATTCTCGCATCGTCTTCCGGCACGAGCGCAGTTAGCGAAACACCAGAAATTTTGGATGAAACTTACCCGCAGCCGGTTTCAATTTTAACAAAATGGGCTTATTACGCTTCAAAATATTATCAGGAAAAAACCGCTTTGAGAGTTTTTCAGGATAAAGGTGAAAGACTTGTAATTTTAAATCCTTCTTTACTTTTGGGAAGCGGCGACGAGCGTTTGAGTTCGACCAAAGTTGTGCTTGATTTTATGGCGAAAAAATTGCCGATTACGCCGTCGGGCGGAATAAATTTTGTTGACGCGGCGGATACGGCAAACGCATTTTTGAACGCGCTCGACAAAGGCAGACATCAGGAAAGATATTTGCTCGGCGCGGCAAATTGGACGGTCAGCGAATTTTTCGGGCGGCTCGAAAGATTAACCGGAGTTTCCGCGCCAATGCTCAAAGTTCCGAAATCAATGGCGATTGCCGGTTCAAATTTTATTTCGTCGCTTTACAAAACTTTCGACAAATCCGCGCCGTTTGAAGCGTCCGAAGTCGAAATGGGCGAGTATTTCTGGTTCTTCGATTCGTCGAAAGCAAAAGAGCAATTAAATTTTACAACGCGCGATCCGCAGGAAACTTTGCAGGATACGATAAAATATCTGCGCGAAAATTTTCTCGGTGAAGGAGTTTTTTAAAGGCTAAAGGCTGAAGGCGAAAGGATAAAGTTAAAACCAAACTGACTTTGGACATTGGACTTTAGCCTTTAGACTTACTTTTCAAAACATTCCAGATATTTAACGCCCGCGCCGGTGTTGAAAATCACGACGGTTTCATTTTCTTTGACCAAATCCTGCTCAATCATTTTTCGCAAAGCGGGCAAACACGCCGCGCCTTCGGGAGCGCAGAAAAGACCTTCCGCCGCACCAATTTCTTTGACGGCAGCGATTAGTTCTTCGTCGCTGACGGCGATTGCCGTGCCGCCGGATTCGTGCAATGCGTCAATGATTAAAAAATCGCCGATTGCCTTTGGAACTCGCAAACCTGATGCGGCAGTGTGGGCGTTCGGAAATTCTTCGGCAAACCGCTCGCCGTCGTGAAATGCTTTGACGATTGGCGCACATCCGATTGACTGCACCGAAACCATTCGCGGTCTTTTCCCATCAATCCAACCCATTTTTTCCATTTCGTCAAACGCCTTCCACATTCCGATTAAACCCGTGCCGCCGCCTGTCGGATACAAAATCACATCTGGCAAAGTCCATCCGAATTGTTCGGCGAGTTCATAACCCATCGTCTTTTTGCCTTCGACGCGATACGGTTCTTTCAAAGTCGAAACGTCAAACCAGCCTTCCGCGTCTTTTTTTTCGGCGACAATTTTTCCGCAATCGGTTATCAATCCGTCAACCAAAGTTACATTTGCGCCGGTTTGTTCGCATTCGATAATATTTGCTTTCGGGGTGTCCTTCGGCATAAAAAGAAATGTTTCCATTCCGGCGCGTGAAGCGTAAGCCGCAAGTGCGCCAGCCGCGTTTCCGGCAGACGGCGCGGCGACTTTTTTTACGCCTAATTCCTTCGCCATCGAAACGGCGGCGGTCATTCCGCGGGCTTTGAAACTCTGCGTCGGATTAGTTGATTCGTCTTTGATATAAAGATTTAATTTTAACGGCAAGTTCGCGGCGAGTCTGTCGGTTTTCAAAAGCGGCGTTAAACCTTCACCCAGACAAACGATGTTTTCATCGTTTTCGACGGGTAAAACTTCGCGGTAACGCCACAAATTCGGCGGACGATTTACAAGCGATTCCTTTGTTAAAGTTTCAGCCGCTTTGTCCAAGTCGTAGCGAACAAGCAAAGGTTTTCCGCATTCGACGCACAAGTTGTGCAGTTTTCCGGCTTCGTAATTTTTATGACAATTGGCGCATTCGAGATGTGTTACGTTCATTTTTTAATTTTTTTGTTTGAATTTGAATAATCCGAATTTTACCACAAAAATTGCTATTTCGTGGTAATCTGGAATTATAGAAAATAAAATTTATGAAGAAGATTTTGAAAATTACGGCAATAGCTTTGGCGGTCGCATTTGTTGCAATTCAATTTATTCGTCCTGATTTTACTAATCTGCCGGTCAATCAAGCCGAAATTTTGGAAGCCTCGATGCAAGTTCCTGAAAATGTCGAAGCGATTTTAACGACTTCCTGCAAGGATTGTCATTCCCACGAAACGAAATATCCGTGGTATTCAAATGTTCAGCCTGCCGCGTGGTTTTTGGCGGATCACATCAAAGACGGGCGGCAGCATTTCAATATGTCCGTCTGGAACACTTACGAACCGAATCGCAAAAAGCGCAAAATCAGTGAAATTTGCGAACAAGTCGAATCGCGCGAAATGCCTTTGCCATCTTATTTGTATATTCATTGGGAGGCGAAACTTTCCGATGAGCAGATAAAAATTTTGTGTGATTGGACAAGACAGGAAATTAAAAATTTCGGTCAGGTTCAATAAACTTCAAAAAAACTCAGTCAACGCAAATAATTTAGTCTGCATCAAAGCGCGGTAAACATCTTTCCCTAAAATTCTTTAGAGGTTCACTTGATGAAAATTAATTTTTTTGGAAAACCGAAATCTATTATTTTTGTGCTTTTAGCGGTCATAGCCGTAAATTTTTTTGTATTTAATCAAACTGCATTTGCTGAAAAATTTGACGACGACGAGTTTCAAATTTTTCAATTAGTCAATACGGAACGATACAAAAACCGTTTGGAAAATTTAGAATGGGACGACAAACTGGCGGAAATGGCGCGTGATTATTCCCGAAAAATGGCGCGTGAAAACTTTTTTGAACACGCCGATTTAAACGGGAAAACAATTGTTGACCGCGCCAAAGACCGGCACTTGAAAAATTGGAGCAAAATCGGCGAAAATTTATTTTTTTCTCACGGCGTTAAAAACTTTGACGTTCTTTCCGTCAGAGGCTGGATGAAATCTCCGACGCACCGCCAAAATATTTTAGACCGAAGTTGGACGGCGACGGGCATCGGCATTGCCAAATCAGAAAACGGGGAAATCTTTATTACTCAGATTTTTATTGAAAGATAAAGTTTATCTGCGAAAATTTGCGTCTGAAATTTTATCGAGTGAAAATAAAAAAATTAAATAATGACGTTTTTTATCAATGCTTTTGATTCCTGTTATAATAATTTACACAAATTACACAGGGAGAATTTTTATAAATGAATGATATTACTTTGGAACAGGCATACAAAATAGTCAAAGCGGCTTATGACAAGGCTTTGGAAATGGACGTGAAAATGGATATTGCGGTTGTTGACGCGGGTGCGAATTTGAAGGCGTTTGTCCGAATGGATAATGCGTGGCTCGGCAGTATTGATATTGCGATAAAGAAAGCGAAAACGGCGCGATTTTTCGATATGCCGACGGGCGAGATCGGCAAACTTTCACAACCCGGCGAATCGCTTTATCAAATTGAAGTTTCCAACGGAGGTTTGATTTCTTTTCCAGGCGGAATTCCGCTAAAAAATGCGGACGGTGAAATTGTCGGCGCAATCGGCGTTTCGGGCGATTCGGTTGAAAACGATCACGCCGTCGCCGAAGCCGGAGTTGCGGCGTTTGCTTAACAAAAGCCAAAAATTATCGAAAGAGTCGTTGAATTTACGGCTCTTTTTTATTTGCTAAAACTTTTTGTTTTTGCGCCTTTTGAGTTAAAATCAAAATCTTATGGCTTTGCTTAAAATTGCAAATTATCCCGAACCTGTTTTGCTGACTGTCGGCAAGCCTGTCAAAGATTTTGACGCAGAGTTGAAAAAACTCGTCGAAGATATGTTTGAAACGATGTATGAAGCAAAAGGTGTCGGACTTGCCGCGCCGCAAATCAATGTTTCGCAACGGCTTTTCGTGATGGATTGTTCCGGCGGCGAGGACGAAGCGCAAAAATTTGCAATGGTAAATCCCGAAATTATCTACGTCGAGGGCGAGCAAATCGGCGAAGAAGGTTGTCTTTCATTTCCCGGACTTTTTCAAAAAATTCAGCGAAATATGAGAACAATCGTGCGTTATCAAGATGTCAACGGCGAACTTCAGGAACTCAATGGCGATGAATTAACCGCCCGCTGCATTTTGCACGAAACCGACCATTGCGACGGCATCGTTTTTCTCGACCGAATGACACCTTTGAGAAGAGAATTTGCCAAACGCAAAATCAAAAAATTGCAGAAAACGGGAAAATGGGAATAATTTATGCCGCCAAAAATTCGACAATTGATTGCTTAACTTGAGCGTAACGGTTTTACAAATCGTAGCGGAAAGGGAAGTCATCAAAATTTTGAACATCCGTTAAGTTCAAAAATTGTTAGAATTTCAGGTGAAACGGGCGATGATGCGAAGAAATACCAACTAAAGCAAGTAAAAGGGGCGTTAAATGAGGTAAAAGGAAAATGAGAAAAGAATCCGACCTTTATAAAAAAATTGTATATTGGAGCGATGAAGATAATTGTTTTATCGGAATGTGTCCCGAATTAATGTACGGCGGAGTTCACGGCGACGATGCGCTCGAAGTTTTTAAGGAATTAAATAAAGCCGTCGAAGACGTTATTGAAATCTTTGAAGAAGACGGAAAGCCTTTGCCTGAACTGAAAGAAGGTATTTTAGAAATTGTTTAGAATGCGATAAGTTTTAGATGGAAAAATGAAAAATTCAATAATATCTTTTTGTATTATTTTAACAACAATAAATTTGAGTTTTGCTCAAAAGCAAGGAGAAGCAGATACACTTGTTAGTTCTCTTAATTCAGGTGCATACTGCGAATTAAATGGTGCTTATATTGACTTTTTCTTAAGTCAATATAAAGGAACAAATAAGAAAGCCTTTGTTATTTCTCGATTGGGAAAAGGAGAATCTGAGCGATTGGGAAACGGGAGAATTAAGCATCTAAGAAAGCATCTTGAAAGTTATACAAAAACCGATTCAAATAAAATTGTATTTGGTCGAAGTTATAGCAAAACTAAAGTAGGAAGTTTAGAATTTTATTTAGGCGGTGAATTATTTTTAATAATTGAGAAATCATTCAATACTATTGGATGTTTGACCTGTTGCGGCGACATTTAGTTTAAGATGAATTAAAAGCCGAAAGATAATCAGTGAGAAAAAATTATGCAAACACAAAAAACATTAGGCGAATTTAGAAATGAACTGTTTACGGATTATTAGACGGAAGATTAAAATATGATGCGAGCAACAGAAATACTAATTGAGAAAATTAAGATATTACCGCCCCAAAAACTTGCTGAGGTTATTGATTTTGTTGAATTTCTTACGCACAAAGAAGAACGTAAATTAGTGGCATCGGCGGGCAAACTTTCCAAAGATTCTTTTGCAAAAGTTTGGGATAATGACGAGGACGCGGCTTATGATGAACTATAATTTCGGCGATGTTTTGCTTGTGCCGTTTCCTTTTACCGACCAAACAGGCACAAAAAAACGTCCCGCAATTGTTATAAATTCAATGACTTATAGTCATCGTCACGGTGATTTAATTTTGATGGCAATTACAAGCCGGATTAGAAAACCTTTGAATTTTGGTGAACTTGAAATAATCGAATGGCAAAAAGCAGGATTATTAAACCTTCGGTTATAAAGCCTGTTATTACTACAATTGAGGAAAGAATTGTTATTAGAAAACTTGGCAGTCTTGAAGTTTCTGATGGAAACAATCTGCGAAATATAATACAACAAACTTTAGATTAAAAATTATGCAAACACAAAAAACATTAGATGAATTTAGAAACGAACCATTTACGGATTTTTCAAAACCTGAAAACGCGGAAGCGATGCGGGCAGCGATTGAAAAAGTGAGAAGCGAACTTGGAAAAGAATATCCGATTGTTATAAACGGCGAAAAGATTACGCTCGATGAGAAATTCGAGAGCATTAATCCTGCCGAAAAAGCGCAGATTGTCGGCAAGTTTTCCGAAGGCGATACAGATGCAGAAAACTTGGTTAATAAAGCGATTGACGCGGCAACCGAAGCCTTTAAAAGTTGGAAAAAAGTTCCGGCGGAAGAACGCGCCGAATATCTTTTCAAAGCGGCGCAGATTATCCGCGAAAGAAAGCAGGAATTTTCGGCTTGGATGATTTTTGAAGTCGGTAAAACTTGGGCGGAAGCCGACGGCGACACGCAGGAAGCGATTGATTTTCTGGAATTTTACGGGCGTGAAATGATTCGATGGGCGGGTGAACAGCCGTTGGCGACGATTGAAGGCGAGAGAAACCTGTTTGAATATATTCCGCTCGGAGTCGGTGCGATTATTCCGCCTTGGAATTTTCCGCTGGCGATTATGGCTGGAATGACTTCCGCCGCAATTGTTGCAGGAAATACGGTTGTGCTGAAACCTTCGTCCGACTCGCCGACGATTGCGGCGAAGTTTATGGAAGTTTTGGAAGAAATTAATCTGCCGAAAGGCGTGGTCAATTTTATAACGGGCAGCGCGGAAACGGGTGAAGCGATGGTAACGCATCCGAAAACGCGGTTTATTTCGTTCACGGGTTCAAAACAAGTCGGTCTGCACATCAACGAACAAGCCGCGAAAACACGCGAAGGACAGATTTGGATTAAGCGCGTCGTCGCGGAAATGGGCGGCAAAGACGCGATTGTCGTTGCCGAAGATGCCGATTTGGATGCAGCCGCGCTCGGCACGGTGCAAGCCGCATTTGGTTTTCAAGGTCAGAAATGTTCGGCTTGTTCGCGCCTGATCGTTGACGAAAAAGTTCACGATGAATTGATGGAAAAAATTGTCGAACACACGAAAAAACTGAAAATCGGTTTGCCAACCGAAGGCGATACGAATATGACCGCCGTTATTAACAAAAAATCGTTTGATAATACGTTGAAATATATCAAAAAAGGTCAGGATGAAGGCGGAAAGGTTTTGATCGGCGGCAAGGGCGACGAAGCGAACGGTTTTTATATCGAGCCGACGATTATTGATAATGTCGAGCCGAAATCTACGCTCGAACAGGAAGAAGTTTTCGCGCCGGTTTTGGCGGTTATCAAAGCGAAGGACTTTGATCACGCGCTGGAAATTGCCAACGATACGGAATTCGGTTTGACGGGCGCGGTTTATTCGTCGGACGAAGAAAAATTGGAAAAAGCACGGCGCGAATTTCACGTCGGAAATCTTTATTTAAATAGAAAATGCACGGGCGCATTGGTCGGCGTTCATCCGTTCGGCGGTTTTAATATGTCGGGAACGGATTCAAAAGCCGGCGGACGCGAATATCTTTTGCAGTTTATGCAGGGAAAATCAATTTCGCGTAAAGTTTGAGGTTAAAATTATGAAAAGTAAAAATATTTTAGTGGTTTTGTTGTTAATTTTATTGGTTGTTTCGCCGATTTTCGCGCAAAAATCAGGTTTGCCGAAAACGATTTTTGCGGTTTTGGACGACGGAAAACAGCTTGAGCCGATTGCGTTTATTGACAAAGGCAAGTTGAGAGAAATCGGCGACAACATCGTTAAAGCCGAGAATAAACCTGATTTTGTCAAAACTCATTACAAACCGAAAACCAGATATAATTTGATTTTCGGCGGCGATGATGTCGGCACGGTTACGGTTATCAAAAACCTTGCCGATTCGGAATGCGCGAAAAATCAGGCGGAAATTTCGGTGCAGTCGGCGCGGGTCAGTCCGAAAGGTTTTGTAATGGCTTTGGCAACCGATGCCGCCGCCAAAAAAGCCGTCAAAGTAACGCGCCGACTGCCGACTGCGGCGGAACGAAGCGAAATCGAACAGCTTGTAATGGCGGAAATGCAAAGCGAAAATGTACCGATAAAAAACATCAACGCTCTGCGTTATCACAATCTGACCAAACTCGACGTTGACAACAACGGAGATTACGAATTCGTCGGCACATATTGGTATAACAGCGGTGATAATAAACGCTCGATGCTGTTTTTCATTGCCGAAAAAGATGCGAAAGGGCAAATTTCTCTGTCGTTTAAAAAGTTTGAAGAAAAAAAGCAGGAAGATGTTTTGAGCGGCAAAATAAGCGATTTGGACAAAGGATTTTATCACGAACTGCTGATTGACATTTTCGATTACGACGGCGACGGCGTGAGCGAAATTTTTACGATTACACCGGCGTTTGAAGGAAGCAACTTCAATGTTTATCGGCGAGCCGACGGGAAATGGACGCGGGTTTTTGAAAATTCAAATTACCATTGCGCTTTTTAATAAAGAGTTAAGAAATAATGACTTAACAATCTTTTTACAGCAAATTTGGCGGAAATTTTTGAATACAACAAAACTTTGTCGGCGGTTTGGGTTACAATTTGGAGAACGAAAGGTTATGAAAACAATCGGATTAAGTAATGTTCAAAAGGAACTGCTGAAACTTTATGCAAATGATGTTTCGGAAGCAACTTTGTTGGAAATTAAACAAATTCTAGCGAAATACTTTGCCGAAAAAGCGACCTCGGCGATGGACGATTTTTGGGCGGAAAACCACTTGACAGAGCAGACGATGATTGATTGGACAAATGAACACAACCGCGCTCAAACTCGTGATTGATACCAATATTTTTATTGCCATAATCGGCAAAAAATCGCCGTTTCGTTGGATGTTCGATTGTCTTATCGAAGGTCGGATAATTCTTTGCGTTTCCAACGAAATATTATTTGAATACAGGGAAATTTTAGCCCGAAAAACGAATGAAAAAATTGCGGAAAACATTATCGAATTTTTAAGCGTTTCACCGTTTGTCGAGAAAATCGAGATTTATTTTAATTTTCAGATGATCGCCGATGATGTGGACGACAACAAATTTGTTGATTGCGCGATAAGTGCCGATGCAGCGTTTGTGCTTTCAAATGATAGACATTTTCAAGTCTTGAAAACTGTAGATTTTCCGAAAGTTAACGTGTTAAAACTTGAGGAATTTGAAGAAAAATATAAAAAACAACTAACAAAATGAACAGTCTTTTTACAGCAAATTTAGCGGAAGTTGATCCGACAATCAATTCTGCGATCAACAATGAAATCAAACGCCAGACGAACGGTTTAGAATTAATTGCTTCGGAAAATTTCGTGTCCGAAGCCGTTTTGCAGGCGATGGGAACGGTTTTTACGAACAAATATGCCGAAGGATATCCGAAGAAAAGGTATTACGGTGGCTGCGAGTTCGCCGATGTCGTCGAGCAGACGGCGATTGATCGGGCGAAGGAAATTTTCGGCGTATCACACGCCAATGTTCAGCCGCATTCGGGAGCGCAGGCGAATATGGCGGTTTTTCTGGCGGCATTAAATCACGGTGATAAAATCTTGGGAATGAATTTATCGCACGGCGGGCATTTGACGCACGGGCATCCGATGAATTTTTCGGGCATCAATTTTGAGGTTTCCGATTACGGCGTTTCAAAAGAAACCGAAACGATTGATTACAATGAATTGCAAAAGATTGCCGAAGAAAATAAACCGAAAATGATTATCTGCGGCGCATCGGCTTATCCGCGAATTATTGATTTTCAACGAATTGAAGAGATTGCAAAATCAGTCGGCGCAATCGTGATGGCGGACATCGCGCATATTGCGGGACTTGTCGCCGTCGGACTTCATCCGTCGCCTGTGCCGCATTGCGAATTTGTTACAACGACGACGCATAAAACTTTAAGAGGTCCGCGAGGCGGTTTGATTTTGTGCCGCGAAGAATTTGCGAAAGCCGTTGATAAAGCCGTTTTTCCGGGCGTTCAAGGTGGTCCGCTTGTTCACATTATCGCGGCAAAAGCTGTTTCTTTCGGCGAAGCGTTGCGGACGGATTTCAAAGCATATCAACAGCAAATTCTCGATAACGCTCAAGCGTTGGCGGAAGAATTGAAAAATCAAGGTTTGCGCCTTGTTTCCGATGGAACAGACAACCATTTAATTTTGATTGACGTTTTCGATAATGGTAAAGGAATTACCGGAAAAGTCGCGGAAAAAGCGTTGGACGAAGTTCACATCACGGTCAACAAAAACACGATTCCGTTCGATATGAATTCGCCGTTTGTCGCGTCCGGCGTTCGCGTCGGCACGCCGGCATTGACGACGCGCGGAATGAAAGAAGCTGAAATGAAGCAAATCGCGCAAATGATTGCTTCGATTGTAAATGAGCCGGAATCAGAAGAAGTAAAAACAAAAATCAAAAATGACGTGGCGGAACTAACCGCGAAATTTCCGCTTTACGCGCACCGTTTGCGCGGCGAACAAAGCGAATCAATTTCGGCAAGTTAATGAAAACAGCGCGAAAAACAATTTTTTATTTGTCCACAGATTAACACGGATTTTTTCAAAACTATCTGTGTTAATCTGTGGACAATTTTACTTTTCTTTTTGCTTGCCGACGACATAACCATCACGCGCACGGACGACTAATCCATCTTTGTTGACGCGCACTTTTATCTTTCGCCGTTTGCCTTCCTGCGCTTCGTCGTTTGGATAATAACCCAAACTATAAAATTGGCGGAGTTCGTTAGCGATATTGGAAAAAGCCGTTGCTAGATTTGCAGTTGTGCTTGCTTTATTGAGAGTTCCGCCCGTGCGATCTGCCATTTCCTGCAAATATTCGTCGGCGCGTTTATAATCTTCCGCCGAAGTTCCCTGACTGCTCGGCATTCCAACGCCGCCCGTCGGAAGCGGAAACGGAAACGAACTTTTGTTTGTTGAAGGAATCGGACTCGGCTGTGTCGGCGGAATGATAACGGGTTTATTTTTTATCGCCTGAACGTCGGCAAAAGTATCGTATTGAATCGGAAAAACCAGCGCGTCGAGTTCCGACGCATCTCTTTTATTTGTCAAATCGTTGGCGCGTCGGCTGGTCGTATCAACCCCGTCGGTGAACAACACGATGGCTTTGCGTCCTTTGATGCGATTGAATTGTTTATTAAAAACCAAATCAACCGCTTCATAAAGGCTTGTGCCGGATGCGACTTTGGTTGTTTTGATGGCTCTTTGCAGAACTTGGCGATCATTGGTCGGTGAAGTTAAAATGTGAACTTCTTCGTCAAAAGAAACGACCATCACCTTATCATTTGGGCGCAATTGAGCGATAAAAGCCATCGCCGCACTTTGGATTTCATTGATTTTAAATGTGCTGGAATAACTCATATCCAAAACCAGCGCAATGGTGAAAGGCTGTTCTTCATTAGAGAAAAATGCTATTTCCTGCGAAACTTTGTCTTCTTCAACCGAGAAATCTTCCTTTGTCAAACCACCGATAAATCTGCCGCGACGGTCGGAAACTTTAACCGGAATCGTAACGAGTTTTGTATCAATGCCGATAACATCTTCATCGGTTGTCGTGTCAATTCTTTCAATGTTCGTCGTATTCGGATCGTCATCTTCGACAACTTGCGGAGTCGGACTGGTCTGCGTTTGAGGCGGACGTTTGTTAGCTTTTTGATCGGTGTTGGATTCAGTTGGAACACTGCGCGATTGAGCAAAGTTTACAGTAAAACTCAGGCAAATAATTGCTAATGAAACGGCAAAGAAATATTTTTTCATATACAAGTCAGAACCGCCTGCGTAAGGGGGCGGCGCAAGTTTCAAAGTTAAATGCCTCAATTACTAAGTTTAACCGCCCGCTTACGCAGGAGGTTCTGACCTCATTTTCCGGCAAATTTATTATTATCGTTTTCGCCGACGATGTAACTGTTTTTCGCTCTGACAACAACATTCGGACGTTTGACGCGAACACGAATTTGTTTGCGGTCGCCTTTTTGTCCGATGGCTTCAGGATAATAACCGATTGTATATTGACGGCGCAATTCTTCGGCGATGCCGGAAAAAGCCGCGTCGAGATTGTAAGTCGTGTCGGCATCAAAAATTCTGCCGCCGCTGTTTCGCGCCAATTCTTCCAGATAACGCCGCCCTGTTTCGTATTCTCCGCGACTCGAACCTGCACTTCCGCCGCCTCCGCGCGGCATTCTTCCTCCACCGATGTTGATGTCGTCGTTAATAATTATTCCGCCCAAAATGTCGCCGAGAATTCCGCCGATTCCGCCGCTGTTGCCGCCGCGCCGCCGCTGCGGATAATTTACCGAACCGCCGCCGCTGTTTCCGCGATTCATTCTCGAATAAGTATCATAACGAATCGGATAAAACAGCGCGTCAACTTCTTCGGTTTCGCGCACCGTGCTTTCATAAGTCGCCCGCCGCGAAGTCGTGTCAACGCCGTCGGTGAATAAAACAACTGCTTTGCGACCTTCGATGCCGCGCAATTGTTGATTAATCGTGTTGTCAACCGCTTCGTAAAGACTCGTGCCGTCGCCGAACTGCGCTCTCAAGATCGCGTTTCGCAAATCGTTGCGGTTATTAGTCGCGCGGCTCAAAACGCGGACTCTTTCATCAAAAGAAATAACGATAACTTTGTCGTCGCGCCGCAGTTGATTGACAAAAGAAATCGCCGCGTCTTGAATTTCGTTGATTTTATACTGCGTCGAAGGACTAACATCAAGCAGTAAAACAACCGTAAAAGGCACTTCTACCGAACCGAAACTGTCAATTTTCTGTTCAACGCCGTTCTCGAAAATCTGAAAATCCTGTTTCTGCAAACCTGCAATAAATCTGCCGTCGCGGTCTAGCACTGACACGGGAAAAGTTACCAGACTCGTATCAATACGAATAACTTCATCTTCTACAACCGGCGTTTCTTCCGTCGCAGTCGGAGTTTGCGTTTGAGTATTTCTCTTGTCGCCGATCAAAACCGGCGGGCGTTTGGTTTGATTTGGAGAATCATTTTTAATCGTCGGCGGTGTCGGCGAAGGCGCGACACGCGGGCGCGTGCTTCTGCTGCTTTGTGCAAACGCCGTCATTCCCAAAAGTCCGAAACAAACTAATATAAACAAAAATTTTCTCATTTTTCGATTCTCCACGTTGAATTTTATACTTTGGGGAAAGCACTTTTTGTGATTATATTTTTGCCTGTTTAGATGCCTGAAACATTGAGAAAGTCGAAATAAAACTATCTTTTATTCAAATTTTCGACGGCAAGTTCGTGAAATCTGCGCCGCACGGAATTGATATTGGCAAACGGAAGTTCACGGGCGTGTGTGCGATTCGTCAATAAAATAAAAATTCGTTCGGTTTCCGGCTCGATCCACAGCGAAGTTCCGGTAAAACCCAAGTGTCCGAAACTGTCTTTTGAAAGTGCTTCGCTTGCCGTCGAATCTTTCGTTTCGGCGAGTTGAAACGCAATCGAACGTGCCTCGTTCAAGCCTTTTGTAAAATTCGTGCGGAAAAGTTTGCAAGTTTCGGGTTTTAATAATTTGGTTTGATTTGCCAGAAATTGCTGTGCGATTTTAAAAGTTTCTTCCGTCGTTGAAAAAAGTCCGGCGTGACCGGAAACGCCGTTCATAAAATAACAATTCCCGTCGTGAACTTCGCCCCAGATTTGATAATTTCTGAAAGGCGTAAACGGAAAATAAGGAAACTCGATCTTGTAACCCAATTCCAGACAAGTTTGTTCTTCAAATTTATTTCCTTTTTCGCTTGCTGCGATTTCTTTTAAAAATCTTTGATGTGGGCTGAAATATGTTTGTTCAAATCCGAGTGGAGCGAATATTTTTTTATGAGCAATAGCATTCAAATAGGTTTGAAAATTGTCAACAATTTTCTCAATTAAAAGTCCAAGCAAAATAAAATTTAAATCACTGTAAACGACTATCGTATTTGGCAAATTTAATAATTCTTTTTGCGCGATTGTTACACTAGAATGTTCTGCACTGTGACTTGGGTAGTTACGTCCAGAGTAAAAAGGTATCCACGCAACAAATCCCGAAGTATGTGTCAACAGATTTTCAATCGTGATTTCGCGCTTTTCGTCAGTATCAAATTCGATAAAATATTTTGCGATTTTGTCCGACAAATCTATTTCGCCTTTTTCAATCAACTTCGCGCACAATAAACCAGTTACTAAAACTTTAGTCAAACTCGCCAAATCGTAAATCGTATCAATTTTCGCTTCTATTTTTTCAGGTTCGACGACGGCAAAACCAAGCGCGTCCTGCAAAATAACTTCGCCTTTTTCCGCGACGAGATAAACGGCTGACGGGAAATCTTTTGCTTCGATTCGTTCTTGAAGAAAATTAGAAATAATTTCAGATTTCATTTAGAAAATATTTTATTCGCGTGTTCGTCAATTTTTTCCAAAACGCCGAGTGCCAAAGCTAAAGCGCGTCGTCCGTCGTGCGCGTTGATCGGCGGCGCGTCGTCGTTGATGATGCAGTCTAAAAACGCGGAAAGTTCGGCGCGGAGCGGTTCGATGTCGTTTATTTCCAAGCGATTAACCGAAATTCCCAAAAGCGGATGAACAGAATTTGGTGCGAGCGACGTGATTGACGAAAACTTCGTCCCGTAATCTAAAACAACATAAGAATTCGTCTGATAAAAGCGCGTTTTGCGAATCTTTTCCGTGCCGATTCTTGACGCGGTAATATTCGCAACCGCGCCGTTTTCAAATTCGATTCGCGCATTTGCCGCGTCAACTTTATCGGAAATAACGGGAATTCCGACGGCGCGGATTTCAGAAACCTCGACGTTTTCGCCGACGAGCCACTGAATCGCGTCAAGATCGTGAATCATCACGTCCAAAACGACATCAACATCCAAACTGCGATTCGGAAACGGTGAAACGCGGTGGATTTCAAAATAAAGCGGTTTTGTAACGTGCGGACGAAGCGCGACCATCGCCGGATTGTAGCGTTCGAGATGTCCGACCATCAATTTCGCGCCCGTTTTCTGCGCTGATGCAATCATTTTGTCGGCTTCTTCCAAAGTTTTTGCAAAAGGTTTTTCGACCAAAACGTGAACGCCTTTTTCAAGAAATTCACAGGCGATTTCTGCGTGAGTTTCCGTCGGCGTAACGATTGAAACCGCGTCAACTTTGTCTAATAATTCGCGCCAATCGGTGAAATATTCGCAACTATTTTTTTCGGCAATAGTTCGCGCATTTTCTTCATTTAAATCGCAAACGCCGACAAATTCGCCTTTGCCTTCTTTAGACAATTCCGCAAAATTTCTCGCGTGATGTTGTCCGAGCGAACCAACGCCGATGACGGCGGTTTTTGGTGATTGGTGATTGGTTTTTGGTGATTGGTTATTCATAATTGATTGTAAAAACTATTTCAGCGATACTTTACATTTTCATTGAAGATGTCGGAAAACACAAAGACCAAAGACCAAAGACCAAAGACCAAAAACCATTTTGTGTGGCTTTTATTCGCGCTTCTGATTATTTTCGTCTATTTTTTCGGTTTGACGATTCCGCTTGTCGGTCCTGATGAACCGCGATATTCGCAAATTGCGCGTGAAATGTTTGAGCGAGACGATTGGATTACGCCCAAACTCGGCGGTTTTGATTGGTTTGAAAAACCCGCGCTTTTATATTGGTTACAGATTTTTTCATACAAAATTTTCGGCGTAAGTGAATTCGCCGCACGTTTCGGTTCGGCAATTTTTGGACTCGGAACAATTTTCGCGCTTTGGATTCTTGGTCAATCGGTTCAAGTTTCAAGGTTTAAGGTTCAAGGTGCAGAAACAAAGGACAAAGGACAAAAGACAAAGGACGAATTCGCAAATTGGTTAGCATTGATCGCCGCTTCATCAATCGGTCTAATCGTATTTTCACGCGGCGCGAGTTTTGATATTATTTTGACTTTTCCGATTACGGCAGCACTTGTTCCATTTTTCATCTGCGACCAAACTGAGAAAAACTCGGGTTTTACTTTTTACTTTTTACTTTTTACTTTTTACTTTTTTATCGGAGTTGCGCTGATTGCCAAAGGTTTGGTCGGAATCGTTTTTCCGTTTGCGATTGTCGGATTTTATTATGTTTTATCTTGGAAATTGCCGAATAGAACATTTGTTTTGAGTTTGATTTGGGGAACGATTTTGAGTTTGCTCGTCGCAAGTCTTTGGTATGTGCCGATGTATCAAATAAACGGTTGGAAATTTATTGACGAATTTTTTATTCAGCATCATTTTCAGCGTTATTTATCAAACAAATATCAACATCCGCAGCCGTTTTGGTTTTTCTTTCTCGTTTTGCCGCTGATGACGATTCCATGGCTGCCGTTTTTTCTCGCTTCGATTTGGGAGTTTATTAAAAGTCCAAAGTCCAAAGTTCAAAGTCCAAAGTCCAAAAATCAGCAATCTGAAAAAATCAGCACTCAGCACTCAGCACTCAGCACTTTCGCTTTTGCTTGGATGTTTGTTCCGCTTGTATTTTTTTCGGCTTCCGGATCGAAATTGCCCGGTTATATTTTGCCCGCTTTGCCCGGTGCGCTGATTTTAACTGCTTTGTATGTTGATAAATTTGTTCAAAAATCAGTGAACAGAAAGTATGGTTTGCAGATTTTAGCGTTTTTGGCGTTTGTTGTGGTCATCTTATTGTTACAGTTTGCCGCGCCGAAATATGCGCCGCAGGATTCGGTTAAGGACTTGGTTGCGGCGGCGAATAATGAAGGTTTTACTTCTGAAAAAATTGTTAATCTTTATACGGTTTCGCACAATCTGGAATTTTACGCGCCTAACCGACTCGTGCGTAACGACGACGGAACGCAAAAGCGTTATGACAATTTTTCGGTTTTGGTTAATGATGTGAAAAATTCAGCAGACGGCAAAGTTTTGGTTCTCGTGCCGCACAAAGATTTAGAAAAAGTGTTGACGGAAAATCCTTCGGTTGAAACAACACTTTTGGGCGACAATGGTGAAGAGGGATTTATTTTGGTTAAAAATAAATAGGAATTTCCACAAAATAAATTTTTTGATTTTGCTTGTGAAACCTTTTGTTCTATACTGCGTAAAAAAGATTCGCAGTTTCAATTTTAAAATCTTTCTTTCCGCTAAAAAGTTATGAAAAATTTCATCTTGCGTTTTTCTATCGCAATTTTTGCGTTTGTTGTTTTCGGTCTGTCTGTCTTTGCCCAATCGCGCACAGACACTTTTGCAATTACGAATGCCCAAATCTTTACGGTTTCGGGTTCGAATCTGGCAAAAGGAACAATTGTTATCCGCGACGGTTTGATTGAATCCGTCGGCGAAAATGTCAAAATTCCCGCCGATGCGCGGATTATTGACGGCACGGGTTTAACTATTTATCCGGGATTTATTGACGCTTACACGAGTCTTGGAATTGCTGCCGCGCCGACAACGCCGCGCGGTCAAGGTCAAACTGCTCCAGCGGCGCAGACACAACCGGTTTCAAATTCAAATTATGCCGACGGGTTACGGGCGGAAGAAACCGCCGCCGAGCAGATAAAAGCGGGCGAAGCGCAGTTTGAAACACAGCGCAATGCCGGATTTACAACCGCTTTGACCGTGCCGAAGGACGGGATTTTTAACGGACAATCCGCGCTGATAAATCTCGCCGGAAATTCTGTTTCGGGAATGATTATCAAATCGCCTTTTGCTGAACACATAACTTTTGCGACGCTTCGCGGCGGAGGTTATCCGGTTTCGCTGCTCGGAACTTTTTCGGCATTGCGCCAGATGTTTCTTGACGCGCAGAGATTGCAGACGATCCAAAAAATGTATGAAAAAGATCCGCGCGGGATAAGAAGACCGGAAGATGACAGGTCTTTAGAAGCGTTGATTCCGCTTCTAAACCGCGAAATGCCGGTCGTTTTTAACGCCAATAGCGAACGGGAAATCATTCGCGCACTTGATTTTGCACGGGAATTTAATTTGAAGGCGATAATTTCCGGCGGTCAGGAATCGTGGAAGGTTGCGGACAGATTAAAGGCGCAGAATGTGCCGGTTTTGCTGTCGCTCGATTTTCCGAAACGCACAACTGCGGCTTCCAAAGATGCCGATCCCGAACCGATTGAACTGCTTCGTTTGAGGGCGGAAACTCCGAAAACGGCGATGCGTTTGAAGGAAGCAGGTGTAAAATTCGCTTTTCAATCGGGCGGAATGAAAAGTATCGGCGATTTTTTGATGAATGCCAATGAAGCCGTCAAAAATGGTTTGAATAAAAATGATGCGGTTCGCGCAATGACTTTATCTTCGGCGGAAATTTTCGGTGTCGAAAATCGGCTCGGCTCGATTGAAAAAGGCAAAATCGCTAATCTGGTTGTTTCAAAAGGCGATGTTTTTGACAAATCCAAAGTGATTACACGGGTTTTTGTGGACGGAAAACTTTTCGAGCCGAAAGCACCGGCAAAACCGGAAGGAACAACTCCGGGCGGAACTGCACGACCCGGAACGGCGGCAGTTGTCGGCGGCACTTATTCGATAAATATCGAGATTCCCGGACAGGCAATCGAAGGAACTTTGAATTTAACGCAGCAAAATGAAAATCTGACCGGAACTTTCCAATCGCAGCTCGGCAGTGTGCCGATCAAGGACGGACAAGTTACGGTGGATGGCTTTACTTTTAATGTAACGGTTCAATTCGGCGGTTCGGAAGTTGATGTTTTTGTTAAAGGAACGGTCAGCGGCAATCAAGTCAGCGGCACATTCACGACGCCGCAGGGCGCGATTCCTTTTAGCGGAACGAAAACTCCGTAATTGATGGAACGCCGTCATCTTGACGGCAATGAACGCGAAAGCGTTCAAGCAAAGTTCGCATCAAAGAATGTTGAATGAAAGGGGGAGGTTTTAGATTGCTGTCGCAATCTTGCCGTCAAGATGACGGCGTTCCATATCAGAACTTTTTGTTTAATTAATTAAAAAATATTATGAGAAAACTATCGGCTTTCTTACTTTTGAGTTTATTTTTGCTGACGGCTTCAAACGCCGTAGTTTCGGCACAGTCGAAAAAGCAAAATGATGTTTTGATTCGTAATGCGACTGTTATGACGGCGGTTCGCGGAACGCTTGAGAATACGGATATTCTTATTCAAAACGGCAGAATTGCGAAGATCGGCAAAAATCTGAAAGCGTCTTCAAACGCACAGACAATTGACGCAACCGGCAAATTTGTAACGCCCGGAATCATTGACTGCCATTCACACGCGATGCTCGACGCGATCAACGAAGGTTCTTATTCGGTTACGTCAATGACACGCGTCCGCGATGTTTTGAATCCGACGGATATTTCGATTTACCGCGCATTGGCGGGCGGCGTTACGACGGCGAATTTGTTGCACGGTTCAGCAAATTCCATCGGCGGACAAAGTGCAACCGTAAAATTTAAATACGGTCATCCGGTTGAAGATTTTGTGATTGCCGACGCGCCGCCGGGAATAAAGTTTGCGATGGGCGAAAACGTCAGACGCACGAATTTTCAGCCGCGTCCGGGACAAGAACCGCGCTATCCGCGTTCGAGAATGGGCGTAATCGAAGTGATGCGCGACGCATTTCTTCGCGCCAGAGAATATAAATTGTCGTGGGACGAATACCGCGCCAAAGTCGCCAAAAACGATAAAACCGCCGTGATACCGCGCCGTGATTTGGAACTCGAACCGTTGGTCGAAGTTTTAGAAGGGAAACGCCTCGTCCACGCGCACGGTTATCGTTCTGATGAACATTTGAATTTATTACTGCTTGCTGACGAGTTCGGTTTTAGAGTCGCAACTTTACAGCACGGACTCGAAGCCTACAAAATCGCGCCGGAAATTGCTAAGCGCGGCACGGGCGTTTCGATTTTCACCGATAGTTGGGGCTACAAGCTCGAAGCCTTCGACGCGATTCCGTATAACGCTTATATCTTGTGGAAAAACGGCGTAACCGTTTCAATAAATTCGGATTCGGATGAAAGAATCCGGCGCTTGAATTTGGACGCGGCAAAAGTTCAAAAATACGGCAATGTGCCGGAACAAGACGCGTTGCAAATGATTACGCTCAATCCGGCAAAACAACTAGGCATTGACAAACGCACCGGCTCGATTGAAGAGAAAAAAGATGCCGACATCGTAATTTGGTCGGAGCATCCGTTCAGCGTTTATTCGCACCCGGAAATGACGATGATCGAAGGTGAAGTTTTCTTTGATCGCGCCAAAGACCTTTCAATGCGCGACGAAATCAAAAAAGAACGCGAAGCATTGGAAAAACTAGATGTCAACAAAGCACCGGCAAGCGGCGGAACTTCGCCGCGCATTCCAACCGAAAAACGACAAGCCGACAGAGATGATGCTGACGGAGGAAATCAATAATGAGTTCAAAATTCAAAATTCAAAATTCAGAGTTTATTAAGTCATTTCTTTATCTGTGTTTATCCGTGTTCATCTGTGGACAAATTTCTGTTTTCGCTCAAAACGATGGTTCTGAGCAGAATGTAATGGGCAAAGCGGGAACTTTTGCGATTACGAATGCGCGGATTGTAACGGTTTCCGGCGCAACGATTGAAAACGGAACGGTTGTCATCAGCAACGGAAAAATCTCGGCAGTCGGCGCGAATGCGGCGATTCCGTCGGGCGCGGAAAGAATTGATGCACGAGGTTTGAGCGTTTATCCGGGAATGATCGATGCGGGAACAAATATGGGGTTGATCGAAATCGGCGGCGGCGTTCCCGGTTCGGTTGATGTTGCCGAAGTCGGCGATATGAATTCCAACATCAAAGCGATTCTCGGCATCAATCCGCACAGCACGCATATCAATGTAACGCGCGTCAACGGCATCACAACCGTGATGAGCCTGCCGGTCAGCGGCGTGATTTCCGGTCAATCGGCGATCATCAATCTTAACGGCTCGACGCAGGCGGAAATGGCGATTGTTCCGGTTTACGGACTTGTCATAAATTTCCCGCGCGTAACGACATTTACCGGATTTAATCCGGTTACCGGACCGCAGACGGTTGATTTTAGTGTCGCTCTTAAAAATCGGGACAAAAAGCTCGATGATTTGAGAAAACTTTTCGCGGATGCGGAAAATTACGCCAAAGTCAGAGATGCTTACGCAAAAGATAAAACTTTGCCGTCCGTTCCAATGGATTTGAAAGCCGAAGCATTGCTTCCGTATATTCGCGGCGAAAAGCCGATAATTTTCAACGCCGAACGCGAGCGCGACATTCGCGGCGTAGCGAAATTCGTCAGTGAAACAAAGGTCAAAGGGATCATTCTCGGCGGTCAGGAAGCGTGGAAAGCGGCGGACGATTTGAAGAAAAACAATATTCCCGTTATATTCACGAACATTTATAATCTACCCGTCCAAGACGATGATCCTTATGATTATCTATTTTCCGCGCCGTCGAAAATGGCGGAAGCCGGCGTAAAATTCTGCATTTCAACCGGCAACGACGGTTCGGAAGTGCGCGATTTGCCGTATCACGCAGGTTTGGCGGGCGCGTATGGCTTGGCAAAAGACGAAGCGTTAAAATCCGTTACGATTTATCCGGCGCAAATTTTAGGAATTGCCGATAAACTCGGTTCAATCGAAGTCGGAAAAATGGCGAACATCGTTGTTGCCGACGGCGATATTTTGCAACCGCGCACCAACATCAAGCACTTATTTATCAATGGTCGAATGCTGCCGCTGACGAGTCGGCACACCGAACTTTTTGATTCTTTCAAAGATAGAAAATAATGTAATCAATACATTTGATTATTTGAAAGGATTATATTTAAGAAATAGATTGATAAAAATCGAAGCGCACTTAATAAGTTAAGTGCGCTTCGATTTTTAGTATGGAACGATTGAATTGATTTGGGGCGAAACCGAATTTAGACAAATCAAAGTTTAACGAAAGACGTTCATAAAGAATAGAATGCTGTATCGCAAAGTTTCGCAAAGGTTTTATAAATCCGACACGCCATTAAATTTTCAAAGAATTGTCAACAAAATTTTAGTCAAAAATCCGAGAAAAAAAGTCGGTCGTGAAGTTTGTTGTTTTTGACTTTCACGACTGGCGAAATTTTCTAAAATTTTAGCATTTTCATTTCACTAAATTTTCACGTCAAATCTCAACCGATGCGTTTTGCAGCAACAGCGACAGTCTTTCTTTTTGGTCTGAAATTCACTCATAATCTGAATCTTTACAAAGTGGTCTGTATTCTGAACTAAAAAAATTGAAAAAAATTTGTTGAACGATAATTTTGCTTGCGAATAGTAGAATATTTGTAACTATTCAGGTTGAATATTCATAATTTAGGTCAGGTGATTTAATACATCCAATTGTCGTTTGATGAGCGTATCAATTACTGATCGCAATATGCAGAAGGTTGTTTGTCCAGTCTTGAATTGTCCTGATATTTTCTGTTTTACTTTGATATTTCTGATCGCCCGTTCCGA
>JBBPXX010000061.1:0-7981 GCA_038200505.1 Pyrinomonadales bacterium
CAACTCAGGCTGCCGCCGCAAAATGGACGATGCCGATTCAAAACTGGAAACAGGCAATGAACCGATTCGCCATTGAGTTTGAGGAGCAACTGACTCCTTATTTGTAAAAAGGCAGTTACACAATCTGCTTTACAATCTCTTGAGAAACGAGTTTGCAGTTATTTCAAATCAGCGGAACTACCGCGACTATCCAACAATACCTGTTGAATCTACACTAGCACATCTGCCCAAAAATAATCAACGAGTGGGCGCAATGCCTCTACTTGGTCGTTTGGTGCAAACTCAACACTAGCTTTGCCACTACCGGGAGCAGGAATTGGAGAACCATTGTTGTTCAGATATTGTATCCGTTCGTTGAAACGAAGTATTAGGTTAGCTGTCGCCTCTTCGATTGATTGTCCCATATCAACAAGAGCAGGAAACTCCTCAATGGATGCGTAAAAACCTTTGCCACTTCACAACACACCTGTTTGAACTGAATAATCCTCGAATCTGTATGTCATCTATACCTCAAAAACAACTAAACATAAAGGAAGCCGCCCAACGATTGAGATAACGCGGGCGCGACCCGCGCAACTTGAAAATCTTAAAACGCTCCGCAGGTCGCGTCTCGCGTTCATTGATTTGTTATGTGTGTTTTGATTTATGTTCAATTTACTACAAATATCTGAAACGCCGAAAGATTACTCGGACGCTCGTGTTTTAATTCCTCTTTCTGGCGGCATCAATTCAGCGGCTGTTCTGTGTTTTCTGGCAAAATATCAACCGAAAGAAATGATGCCAAAAGAATTACATTTGTTTTATATTCATTTCGCGGAACATTCGCCGGATACATTCAAATTCGTCAAAGATTTAATCAGGTATGCGCGGCGGGAATTTGAAAACGTCAAAGTCAAAATTACTCGCACGTCGGTTTTACGCTACTTTGAAAAAGAAGGATTTATACCGCACCCGACAGTTTCGCCCTGCTCGCGCAAACTAAAAATAATTCCGTTTCAAACGTATAAAACCGAAAACGAAATTGACACGGAGTTAATCGGTTTCGTCAGTGAAGATTTTCGGCGGTTCAAACGGAAAGAAAGTAAAGTAAAAGATTCGATTTCCGCATATCCGATTTTGGAGATGACGAATGCGAACTGTTTTGAAATTGTCAAAGAGCAAATCGGTTAGTATCCGGCAATTTACGACATCAAAGAAAACGGCAAGCAAATGTTTACGCACAATAATTGTTTACCGTGTAAAAATATGCACGGTTATCAATTAGAGCGCGTTGCGAAGTATTTTCCGAAATACGCCGAACGCGCCAAACAGACGGCTGACAATATCGGTGCATATTGGGGGCGCGATGCGGTTGCAGACGTCTTCGCCTGTGATGTCTGCGAACGTCGCGGCTAAACAGGTAACACATAACGATTGAGTTGACGTGGGCGAAACCGCCAGCGACAACGTAAAGTTTAACGAAGGACGTTTTAAGAAGATAGCTGTTTCGCCTCACGTCCAATGATTTGTTCGATTGCGCCGCTATTTTCAAAGTTCTCCGTTATTTGAAAACCGATATGTTGATTTGAGTTGATTTACGATTGACTTTTTCGCTTAATTTTCTCGTTGTATTTTCTACAATGCTTGGCGGAACGACATTGCTCAAATCAGCTTCGTTTAGTAATTCCCTCGTGTTCGTTGATTCAAAAAGCGGTGTGTTTTCACCAATTCGATTTTCGTTTTTTCTATTCAAGCCCGGAAACTGTTTTTTCAACTGCCAAGTTCGCCAGAAAATCTGCGCTTGCCAAAAAAAAATCGCCGTCAAAAAACCTATTGTCACATAAATCACAATCGGCGTTCCATCTTTGCCTGTAAACATCAGATGAAGCGTAATCACCAACGCCAAACTGACAACCGCCGTCATCACATTCAGAGTGGTGTTGACGGCGAAATGTTGTTCGGGTGAAATTACTTTGTTTTCGAGTTTGTCGAAATCAGGCAGAAATGTTCCGCAATTTCGGCAAAAAGTATTTACTTGCTGTTCGGATTTACCGCATTTTGGACAAAACATAATTCATTTATCATTCAACACTCAACATTCATCATCGGCATCTGATTCAAACAAATCTACGATTCAAAGATGATAAATGTTCAAAAATAAGTTTGGTAAAGCTATTAACTATCTCAGGTAACTATTCAACTTTTGCTTTACCTGTTCATCCATTTTTTCGCATCGTTTCACCACGAAGCAATCGAACGATTGAATTGACGTGGGGCGAAACCGATTACACGCAACTCAAAGTTTAACGGACAACGCCAAAAGAAAGTCGTTACCCGCGCCCTCACGTCCAATGATTTGTTCGATTGCACGGTTCATTTTCTGGCTCGAATACACAGGAAACACGGCTGCTGCGATAACTCCTCATAATGCTTTGGGTCTGCCTTTTTGAACTCGTCCGTCGGCTTCGGCTCAAGGATTCTTTCTAAATAGAAACCAGCTTCAACCAACGGGCTAACTGTTGCGCTAAGCGAGCGGCGAAAACTCGGCATAAAAACGCGAACCGACTCAAATCCGCGCCACTCCCCGCCAACCAACTCTGTTTCAAAATAGTTGCTCGATTTGAAGTAATTGTAATCAAAAAACGGATGAGTAACGGAAAACACAATATAACCTTGAGGACGCAAAACTCTATAAAATTCGGCAAACACGCTATGCCAATCTTCGATGTATTCCAAAACGAGCGGACATAATACAACATCGAAAGACGAACTATCCAGAAAGTTAAGGGGCTTGCTCAAGTCCGCTTGACGAACATCTGTCGTCGAGCCAAGCCTGCGTTTTGCCAATTCAACCATTTTCGGACTCGCGTCAATAGCAACGACTTTTGCACCGCGTTTAATTAGCCACTCGGAATACACGCCGGGACCACAGCCCGCATCGAGAACTCGCTTGTCTCTAACCTCCGGCATCAGCGACAAAGTTGCGGGACGTTCGTAATAAGCGTTGTGCGGTTTAGCATCAACTGCCGCCGCATAAGCCTCAGCTAGAGTTTCATAAGCATCAAAAGCGATTGGTTTATCAGTCATATACAAAATCTAACCTGATTGTTACCACGAAGCAATCGAACGATTGAGTTGACGTGGGGCGAAACCGCCACCGCGCAAGTTTGAGTTCACCAAAAGCCGTTGATAAGAAAGTCGCTGTTTCGCCCTCACGTCCATTGATTTGTTGGGCGCATCGTTCGCTTTCAGTCACCTTCAAAATATAGATACCAATTTCCTTCGATATGACGATAGCCTGACCCGAAAGGTCTTTTAGCTAAACTCATTTCGTCCAAGCTGTCAATCGGTTTACCGTAGTATTCTGGTTTTTTTTCGCTGTATAAATAACCTTTTGACGAGCCGTGAACTGCCCAACCTTGCGATGATGCGATGAATTCTATTGACTCCCGATTGAGCCGCGCCGAAACGCTGCGCGGTGTGCCGACAATTTTAAACAACTGGCGATATTCGGCAACTCTCGAAGTAGCGAAATTTTCCGGTCGCGTCGAATTTTCGTCAACTCTGGTTAAAGATTTGTCTTCGAGAACCATTGCAACAAGTTTTTCAAATTCAGCGCGATGAGCCTTAAAGTTCTCAATGAGTTGCTCGTCTGGCAAATGTGGCTGACCAGAGAAATCCGGGAAGTCGCACGAAGCGAGAAAAGTCGCTAACAAAAAGAAAACTATGATTTGAAAAGTTTTCACAAGATTTCGCTCGCTGTTTTTGTTGCCCTAAATAAACCAAGACGCGCCCAACGATTGAATTGACGTGGGGCGAAACCGCCACGCGCAAGCCAAAGGGTAAAAGACGACGTTCCAAACAAAGTCGCTGTTTCGCCCTCACGTCCAATGATTTGTTGGACGGCGCGTGAATTGAAACAGGTTGCCTTAGCCAGCAGAATTATCCGCAGCAAACCAATCGAACTCAAGGCGGCATTTTATTTTCCATTTTCTCTTATTAACTTTGCGCAGGCATCAGTTATTTAATTTTTGAAATATAAAACGTAGAATAAACCCGACAATCAGCACACCTAAGCCCGTTAAAATAACCGTCAAGCGAAGCGAAATTGCCAGCAGAAAACAAGAAAGTAATCCCACAACGGCAATCCATTTCGGGTAGAGTTTATTTTCGGCGGCAAGTTTTAAGGCGGCGATATTGGCGATGCCGTAATACAGCAGAATCGTGAACGCCGCTGCCGCGATGACAAACTCAATCGTGCCGAAAATACTGAGTAAAACGATGACGAAACCGCCTAATAAAATTCCGTAGTCCGGCACGGCATATTTTGAATTCGTGTGTTCCAGAACGCGCGGCAAATCATTACGCCGCGCCATCGCAAACATCATCCGGCTGATGCCGACGATTTGACTCAGAAGAACGCCGAGCATTGCCGTCGCCGCGCCGATGCCGACAATCCAGAAAACTCCCGGCAATGTAAAGACCCGCGATGCTTCCTGCAAAGGCGAAGAACTGCTCGCCAGAATATTCGCGCCGACCGCGCCGACGGCAATCAGTGCGACGGCGATATACAACACGACTGAAACGATAATCGTAATAATGACCGCTCGCGGAATCGTTTTTTTCGGCTCGTGAACTTCTTCGCCGAGCGTGGCGATTCGAGCGTAGCCCGTGTAGGCGAAAAATAAAAGCGCGGCGGATTCCGCGATGCCTGAAAAACCTTTCGGCGCAAACGGCTGTAGATTGTTTATATCAAAAGACGGAATGCCGGAAATGACGAAATACAGGAGCGTTAAAAGCGTCATCGAAATGATTATCGTATTAAATCGCCCGGCTTTTTTGATGCCGAAAAGATTGGCGAAAGTGAGCAAAACAGCCGCGCCGACTGCCGCGTAACGTGCCGGAACTGCCGGAAAGATTTGCGAAAAATATCCGCCGAAACCGAGCGCGACCGTGCCGCCCGCCGCGAGCTTGCTTGCCAGAAACATCCAGCCCGCGCTGAAACCGAACGCCGGATTGAGCAGACGATAACCGTATTCGTAAGTTCCGCCCGATTGCGGATAAGTCGCCGCGAGTTCCGCCGAACTCAGAGCGTTACAGGTTGCCGCGATTCCGGCAATTAAAAGCCCGATAAGAAAAGCAGGTCCGGCAACGTCTGCCGCCACGCCCGTGACGACAAAAATTCCCGCGCCGATAATCGCGCCGAGACCGACTCCGACGGCATCAACCAGACGCAAATCGCGCCGCAATTCGCCTCCCTGATTTTCAGACGTTTTCGGCTCGTCCGTGTTCATCAACTTCTCTCCTTTGTCTTGCTAAATAAGCGTCAACCGAAAGTTTTCCCGCGCCGACAATCAGCAGAAAAATCGAGCCGAGCAGCATCGCAAAATCCGTCCGCACCTCGTGCGCCATTCCCCAAAAACCGTAATAGGAAACTTTCCGCAAACTGAATCCCCAAAATTCGTAGCCCAATAAAATCGGGATTTTGGTCGAAACGATGGCGACGAGCATATTGATAATCAGCGGAACGGCGGCAAGGCGCGTCAGTAATCCCAAAAGTATCAACGCGCCGCAGACGATTTCGACAACGCCGACAAACGGAGCGGTCAATTCGGGATTCGGAATGCCGATCTTGGCAAAGCGTCCGATGCCGTTTTCATCCGCGAAAAGAAATTTCTGAATGCCTTCGGACAGAAAAACCGCGCCGACAATCAGGCGGATAAGTAAAGTCGCGGCAGGCGCGTCGGACATCGTTATTCGTTCAAATAATGTCATTTGATTTTTCCCGTTAATTTGAGCAAAACTCTTCAACGTCGCGCATTGTTTCTGATGCGCTCGACCGCGCCGCGAAAATGAAGCACATTCTCGCTGCGGTGACAGGTGATGCAGGAGTTATGAAAGCGTTCCAACGCCGTGTTCATCTGTGCGACATTTTTATTTTCGATTGCCCGCAAAACCGCCGGAATATCTTCATTCAGAAAATCCTTCGACGAAGCGGCGCGTTTCGGACGGCGTTCCAGCGCGAGCCGCATCGTCAAATCAATTTTCCCGGTTTGATATTTGGCATATTCCCAGTTGCGCTGCTTCGCGGCAAAATGCAGTTCGCCGTAGCGATAACCGATTTCCGCCATCGCCGTATCGAGTCCCCGCAGATGTTTTTCGATTTGCGCGAATTTCTCGTCGGTATTTCCTTTGAGCCACGAATCATTTGTCGAAGCAGACGCGGTTTGCGCCCGTTTATCTTCAGTCTGAGCCTCGACTTCGATTGCCGTAAATCCTCCGTTTTTTTGTTGAAAACTGAGGGCAAAAACGCCGACTATTACCAACAAAAACAACATCGCCGCCGTTAGTTTTCAAAAGTGCCGTTGCCAGCGAATTGAATTGAATCGTTCGATTCGATTCAAGCCAAATGCAATTTCCGCTTTGCCGTCACGAGGCGGCGAACGATTGAGATGACGTGGGGCGAAACCGCCACCGTGCAACTCCGAGTTAAAGAAATTTGCGTGATAACAAAGTAGCTGTTTCGCCCTCACGTCCATTGATTTGTTAGCTGTCGTCGGAATTAACAACATTTGATTTTTTAGACCACTCAACGATTTAGTTGTTACGAGAATGTTCAGTTAAGTTCGGATAGTGTAACTTTAGTTTCACAACTTTTAGTTTTTTGACTTCCCAACAATATAGCTATTGCGCGAACGCACGGCGATATTAGGAATGTTCACTTTTACTTTAATCTGCCGACGTTCTCCTTTTTTGCCCGTTTCTTTCGGGTAATAGCCGATGCTGTATTGTTGACCGAGTTCTTTGGCAACTTGTGCGAATGTTTCTTCCAAATTCGCAATGTCATCTACCTGATAATGTCGCCCGCTTGTTATCTGCGCTAAATCTCTCACATAGTTGTTGGCAATTTCAATCCTTTTATAGTACAGCTTTTTGTCGTTCACAAGGGGCGGAGCGACTTTAGGATATGTGTTAAATTGCACGGTATAAATTAAAGCCTCATTTTCTTCTGCGTCTCGCAGAGTGCTTTCCTCGCTTGCGAAGCGTCCGGAGCCAACTCCGTCAGAAAATAAAACTATCGCTTTACGTCCGCGAATTTTTTTCATTTTTTTAAGTGCGTAATCAACCGCATCATAAACCATCGTGACTGAAGGAGAGGCTCTTATCCTCAAATTAAGTTTTTTCTGACCCTGTAAATCTGCGGCTTTCGTAGCTTTACACAACACATCTATATAATCATCAAAGGCAACAGCGATTACCTGGTCATTGGGACGAAGCTGACTGACAAACTTATTAGCCGCATTCGCTAAAATATCCATCTGACTACGCATCGAACCGCTTATATCTAAAAGCAAGAAAATCGTAAATGGTTACTCTATTTGGTCGAAAAATTCAACTTCCTGTTCTACACCATTCTCAAAAATCCGAAAATCTTCTTTCTTTAGGTTTATGATATATCGCCCGTCGCGGTCTAAAACAGTTGCCGGAATTGTCACTAAATCAGTATCAACGCGAATAACATCATCTTGTTTGTCTTTACTTGAATTCGATTCTGTTGGTTTAGGGATATTAGTAACGAGGGGCTTATTATCTTGAGCAAAGTTGACTTTTAGAAAAACGATAAAGATAAACAATAAAACCAGAGTGACGATAGCATTAAACTTTTTTAACGATTCTTGTATTGTCATAATTTTTGGCTCTACTTTGTGAAATTAACTTACGGTTCATAAGGATGAAAAACTGCAGCCCCAACGTCTTTGTAAAATGTTAGGGCTGCGGTTCTTAAGTGATTATCATTGTTAGAAACAAGGTGGTATGCCATTTGAACCTTGACAAAATTCGTGGTCGGGACAGAAAATACTGAGATGGTCTAATAAAACGATATACAAAACTCTCGTATAATGAGAAGATGCGAAAATACGATGAGGAATTCAGAAAGCAAGCAGTCAAGAAGTTTTTAGATGGACAATCGGTGGCTTCGATTTCCAGAGAAATCGGGGTC
>JBBPXX010000062.1:0-39483 GCA_038200505.1 Pyrinomonadales bacterium
GGCGAAATTGAAACGCTTGCCAACGCCAGCGCGGTCAGAATTTTCGCACCCGATGAAAAAATAGTCCGCAAAGGTCAAAAAGGAAATTCGATGTTTGTCATTCATCGCGGTTCGGTTTTTATTCAAATCAGAGAAGACGGCAAACCTAAGAAAATAAGAACTTTACACGAAGGTGAGTTTTTCGGCGAAATGGGACTTTTCACGGGCGAACCGCGCACGGCAACAGTCATTGCGGAAGAGGAAACCGAAGTTTTGGAAATAAATCATTTGTGCATCAAACCGATACTCGAAAGCAATCCCGAATTAGTCGAAAGTTTCGGCAAACTAATCGAAGAACGCCGCGCACTTTTGCACGAACAGCAGGATGAACTGAAAACCACGAAACAAACAAACGAAGTCGGTGTTTTTAATTCAATCAAAAAGTTTTTCGGTTTGAAGAATTAAATTATAACGATTCTTAAAATCACACGCCTAATGCAGAAGTCCGCACGAAGTAAGGGCGTAGATAAAAGTGAAAAGGCGAAAGAAATTTTATCCTTTCGCCTTTTCACTTTGAAAATTGCGTCCTTATTTCGTGCGCTCTTTGCAATTTTTAGTAGATATTAAAATTGTATTCAACAACCGCCGTCGTCGGAATCGCCACACCGTTTCTTTTCGCGGGTTCAAAGCGGATTTGCCGTGCGGCGGCAATCGCCTGTTCGGTCAAACCGTATGGCAGACCGGAAACGGGTGAAATACTTCCGACTTGTCCCGAAGCCGAAAATGTTACGCGCAGACGAACCGTTCCCTGAATCTGATTGGTTCGCGCCTGATCCGTGTAGCTGGCTTTCGGTTTGGAAATAAATTTGATTTTTTCCGTTACGCCGACGGGTTTAACCGGTGCCGGCGGCGGTGCCGTTTCTCTGGCAGAAGAATTTCCATCACCGCTGCCGCGACCGTTACCATCACCGTTACCGCTTCCACTGCCCGAACCTAAGCCCGAACCTTGACCTGTTCCGCGACCGCTTCCTTGTCCGCTTCCTTCACCCGAACCCTGTCCGCCGCCTTTACCTCTTCCGTCCGAAAGTGCGCCGAGATATTTGGAATTAGGATCGCCATACGGTTCTTCCGTCGGTTTAACTTGTTTATCGCCGACGGTTGTGGCTTGCATTTTCAATTCAAAATTCGTCTTTTGCGGAATCGTCTTGGTCGGCGTAATTAAAGGTTCTTCGCGCATTTGCGGTGCGAGTCTGCCTTTTGAAGTCGGTGTTTCTTCTTCACGTCCGCCGCCGCCGCCGCCGCCGCTTTCTTTATCGGCTTTCGGTTTCGGAACTTCTTCAACTACCATCGGAACTTCATCAACAACCGGCACAAAAGCCAATAATTCATCATCACCGATTGCCCCAATCAGAAGCGGATGATTAAAAATCGAATAAACCATACCGCCCGTAACCAGTGTCAACATTAAAACCATCGCGCCAAGCAAAAGCCCGTTGCGCTGTTTGACATTTTTTTCCTGAATTACAGTAACGTGAAAACCGTCGTCGGATGGAGTATTATTTTTGACCGGCGGTTGACTTTTTGTTGTTCGGTATTGATTACCGTTTCCGTTTGCGCCAGCCGCAGCAGCCTTTGCCGGGATTATCGTTTCTATTTCGTCCGAAACTGCCTTTGCTCCGACTACCGTTTCTATTTCTTGATCGGCATCTTTCGCCTTTGAATCCGCGATGGCTTGCTGCTCCAACAAATATGCCGTTTCCGGTTTCTCGATTTTCGGTTGGTCAAAAATTTCCAGTTCGACATCATCTTCCTGCAAATCGAAATCATTGGAAAATACTTCGGTTTTTCCGCCATTTGAAAAAGCCGTCGAATCGGCGGAAATCGCCGGTTCGACATTTGAAATCGCCTCGTGGGACGCGGGAATTGATGTTTGAGCGATGACGTTTTTATCCGCCGCAACGGGTGCGGTTTCTTCCGCTTTATTTGTTACGACAGAAGAAACTTCTTTCGCCTCAACAGCTTCTTTCAGCGGATTCATCTCGAACGCTTCCATCGCATTGCCGCAATTCGGGCAAAATGCAAATTTTTCCGCAAAACTTTCTTCGCACTCCGCACAGTATTTAACTATTTTTCCCATCTTTCTAACCTCTCAAACTTTATTTATTTGTTTTCACAAACTTCAAACTGTTTCGCTATTATAAACCGATTTTAATTTATATGTTAAGTTTTTATCGGGAATTTTATGACTCAACATTTTACAGGATACAACACTTTCTATAGATGCTTTAACCGTTTGACGCGATGCCTGTGTGCATCTAAAATTTTCGTGAATCGTGAATCGTGAATCGTAAATAGTCAATCGTCAAAACAGAATGTATTTCCAAATACCAACGAAAAATAACAAACATGCAACTAATAATTCACTATTTACGAATTACGTCCTAAAACAATTTACGAATTACGATTTACGATTTACGAAAAAAATGATTTACGATCCTAATATAATGAATTTAAAAATCTGTTTCAAAAATTTTACGATACTGACTCTTGTTTTGTTCCTGAGCGTCGGTTTTTCTTTGGCGCAAACCAATAAATCACTCGTGCCGCGACAGGAAAAGCTGCTCAACGGATTAAAGGTGCTGACATTCAGCGAACCGAATGCCGACAAAGTTACGTTAAAGCTGCGGATTCACAGCGGTTCGGCGTTTGATCGTCAGGACAAAGAAGGCACGATGGCACTTTTGGGAGATGTTTTATTTCCCAACGAAGAAGCAAAAGATTTTTTCCGTGAAGATTTGGGCGGAAGTCTTGAGATAGAAAGCACTTACGATTATATTCAAATCACGGCGACATCGAGTTCCGACCAGTTTTTGACGATGCTCGAAACAATTGCCAATGCCGTTTCAAATCCGCAAATTGATAAAGAAAATACCGTTAAAGTCGTTTCGGCGCGGCTCGAAAAAGTCAAAGAACTCGAAAAAACTCCGGCGTATGTCGCCGATCTCGCCGTTGCCAAAAGACTTTACGGCGATTTTCCTTACGGCAGAGCGCAGACGGGAACGAGCGAATCTTTGCAAAAAATTGATTTCGCCGATTTGATTTTTGCGCGTGAAAGATTTTTAACTCCCGACAACGCGACGCTTGCCGTCATCGGAAAAATTAAACCGGAATTGGTAAATCGCGCCGTTCGCCGTTATTTCGGCGCGTGGGAAAAATCGGACAAAAAAGTTCCGGCGACATTTGCACAACCGGAAACACCCGACACAAAAACGCTTTTAATCGAAATGCCGAACGTCGAAAACGGCTTGTATCGAACGGCAATGATGACTTCTTCACGCGGCGATAAGGATTTTTACGCGACAAAAATTTTAACCGAAATTTGGCGAAATAAATTTTGTGATGACAACGAATCGGAACACGGTAAATCATCATTCGAGCCGCATCTTTTATACGGAACTTATTTATTTAAAGTAAATCTACGATCAAGAGAAAACCCATTGCCGGATAAAAATCCTCCTTGTGCAATTATTGTTTTGGATGGCGGAAAGGCAATTTATCCGCCAAAGATAATGCAAAACGATTTTGATTCGGCAAAAAATAAAGTTATTGCAAATTTAAATCAAGAGATGCTGTCTGTTAATGACTCGGCTGATTTGTGGCTTGATGTTGATACATATAAACTCGAATCGGTGAAAAATGAATTGCAAAAGGCAAATAATGTAACATTGGCAGACATAAAAAGAGTTTCCGAAAATTTACAAAAACAGCCGATTGTCGTCGTATCGGTAAAAAAACCTGAATTAATAAAAGAATAACTTGAAATCTGAAATTTTAATGTCAAACGAAAGAACCGCCGACGAATTACAACACGCCAAAGACGTGCGCGAAATGTTTTCGCGCATCTCGCCGAAATACGATTTTCTGAACCATTTTTTGTCGGGAAATATTGATAAACGCTGGCGCAAATTAGTCACGAAAAGACTCGAAAGTGTTTTAAATGATAAAAACGCGCTCGTTTTAGATGTCGCCTGCGGCACGGGCGATTTGGCTTTGGAAATGCAAAAAAGTGCAAAGGCAAAAGTTATCGGCACGGATTTTTGCCGTCCGATGCTGGAAATTGCCAAAGAAAAAAACGCGCCGGAAAATCTGACGATTCCGTATCTCGAAGCCGATGGAATGAATTTATCTTTCGCCGACGAAACTTTCGACGCGGTTACAATCGCCTTTGGTTTGCGAAACTTTTCAAACTGGAAGGAAGGTTTAAAAGAATTACAGCGCATTTTGAAAACGGGCGGAAAACTTGTAATTCTGGAATTTTCCGCGCCGATTGTGCCGGGTTTTCGTCAATTATTTCAATTTTATTTTACCAAGATTTTGCCGAAAATCGGCGGCGTAGTCAGCGGTTCACGCGGCGCGTACGAGTATTTATCAGAATCTGTGGCGAGATTTCCCGACCAAAAAGGTTTGATGAAAATGATGCTCGAAAACGGTTTTTCCGATGTCGAATATAAAAATCTGACCGGCGGAATTGCCGCAATTCACATTGGAATAAAAACTTAACGGTTGTCGTTAAATTTCAAAAAATATAAAATTCGCTTTTCTGACCGTTAATCAATGAAATACAAAATTCAAAACTTCGCGCGGCAAGTCGGACTCCTTTTGTTAGTCGTCTGGACAGTCGTTTCTTTGGTAACTCTTTTAATCGAGTTAGTTCCGGGCGATCCGGCGACGGCGATTTTGGGCGAACAGGCAACGCCCGAACAAATCGCTAATTTTAATCAAAAACACGGACTCGACAAACCGGCGTTTTTCTTTTCATACAACAATGAAAAAGGTTTCGACTGGCACGGCGCGGATAATCGTTATTTGGACTATTGGAAAGGCATTTTAGTCGGAGATTTGGGAACTTCGTTTCGCACGGATCGTCCGGTTCGGGATATGATTTTGGAGCGTTATCCGGCGACGATAAAACTCGCGCTTGCCGCGCTGATTGTCGCCGTCGGGATTGCGATTCCGCTCGGCGTTCTGGCGGGAAAAAATAAAAATTCGCTGACAGATAACTTCGCTTCGCTCGTCGCGCTTTTGGGAATCAGTTTGCCGACTTTCGTGATCGGACCTTTTTTAATGTATATTTTCGCCGTCAAACTCGGCTGGTTTTCGCCGACGGGAAGCGCAAACCCCGAAGATATTGTTTTGCCCGCCGTAACTTTAGGCGCGGCACTTTCGGCGATTTTAACGAGAATGATTCGCTCTTCGGTGATTGAAGAACTCGGTGAAGATTATGTTCGCACGGCGCGGGCAAAGGGTTTGAGTGAGCGAAAAGTCGTCTATAAGCACGTTTTAAAAAACGGTTTGATTCCCGTCGTTACGATTCTCGGTTTGCAATTAGGAGTTTTGCTCGCCGGAGCAATTATCACGGAAAAGATTTTCAGTTGGCAAGGCTTAGGACTTCTGCTGCTTGACGACGGCATCGGCAAACGCGATTATCGCCTCGTGCAAGGCTGTGTTCTTGTCATTTCCGTAACTTATATCTTGGCAAATTCGCTGACCGACTTAGTTTATCGCTGGTTAGACCCGCGTATTCGATTGACTTAAAATAAAAATATGGATACGAATTTATTGGAAGAAATTAAACAAAAAGCGATTTTGCTAAAGCCGAACGAGCAAATGGCGTTAGCTGATTTTTTGCAGGAAAATGTTCAGCAAAAAGTTAGTCAAAATCAAAATATTTCCAACGGGGCATCGGACAAAATGCGCCGACGCGAACAACAATGGCTGGAAAAACATCGCGCCGAATTTGCCGGACAATGGGTTGCGCTCGACGGCGAAACTGTTTTAAGTTACGGCACAGACGGCAGAAAAGTCTATGCTGAAGCCAAAGCCAAAGGCATCGAAGTTCCGTTTGTGGTGCATCTCGAACCGCTTGACGAATTGCCTTTTGGAGGTTGGTAAAAATGTCTTTGACGTTGGAATTTGAAAAGGAAATTTCTTTTAACCTGAACAAAACAGGCATTGAAATTCCGGTTTGGCTGTATTTGGGCGATAACGCTGTTTCGTTTAATGCAAAAGTTGATACGGGCGCGAGTTTTTGTATCTTTGAGCGAATTCACGGCGAAATGCTCGGCTTAACTATCGAAAATGGAACGCCGCAAAACTTCGGCACAAACACCGGCTCATTTCTTGCGTTTGGGCATAATGTTTTGATTTCAGTTGCAGAAATTCAATTCGGTTCAACCGTCTTTTTTTATGCTCAAGACGAATTCAGGCGCAATGTTTTGGGCAGAACGGGCTGGCTCAACAAGTTGAAAATCGGCATTATTGATTACGATGGAAAATTTTATTTGAGTCATTATGATAATGTTTCCTGAACAAATAATATGAGCGAATACATTACAAAACTCGAAAACGGCGCGTATCGCATTGCGGATACGCGGGTTTCGCTTGATTCGGTGGTTTATGCGTTTTGGGACGGTGAAACGCCGGAAACGATTGCCCGCCATTTTCCGGCTTTGCAGCTTGAACAAGTTTACGGCGCGATAGCTTTTTACCTGTCTAACCGTCAGGAAATTGATGAATATATGCGGCAAGGTGAAATCGAATTTGAAGAATTGAGTCGAAAATGGGGCAAAAAGAATCTTTCGCTTTACAAAAAACTCGAAAAAGCACGGCAAGCGACGGAACTTTCGACAAAATGAAAATACGCTTTCAGGCTGATGCCGATTTGAGTGAAAGTATTATTTGAGCTGTGCGGCGCGAAGAACCGTTGGTTGATTTTCAGACGGCAAACGAAGCTAATCTCGAAGGTTTGGGCGACGACATCGTTTTGGCTTTGGCGGCAAGCGAAAAAAGAATTTTGATTTCGCACGACCGACGAACGATGCCTTATCATTTCGGCGAATTTATTCAACATCAAAATTGTCCCGGAGTTTTTATCGTTCGCAAAAGATTCAAGATGTCAAAGATCGTCCAAGCAATTATGTTAGTTTGGTCTGCTTCCGAACCCGAAGAATGGGTTAATGTTATTTCAGTTTTGCCTTTTCCTAAAAATCCGAGATGAATCGTTTAACTTACATCGGACTTACTATCGCCGCAATTTTTATTTTGACGGCAATTTTCGCGCCGCTGATCGCCACGCACGACGTTACGGCGCAAAATTTGTTTTTGCGTTACGCCGCGCCTTCCGCAGAACATTGGTTCGGCACGGACGCGCTTGGGCGCGATGTTTTTTCGCGTGTCGTGTTCGGTGCGCGGATTTCGCTGGAAGTCGGGATTATCGTCGTTTCGGTTTCGGCGGTTATCGGGATATTCCTCGGCGCGATTGCCGGATTTTACGGCGGCTGGATTGATAAAATTTTGGCGGGTTATATTTTTAACGTCTTTCTCGCGTTCCCCGGTTTATTATTGGCGATTGCGCTGGTCGCATTTCTCGGCGCAGGACTTGGCAAATTGATTTTGGCATTGTGCGTAATCGGTTGGGTAGGTTACGCGAGAGTGATGCGCGGACAGGTTTTGAAGGTGCGCGAATATGATTTTGTGCAGGCGGCGCGTGCGCTCGGTGCGAGCAATTTTCGCATTCTTTTTACACATATTTTGCCGAATGCGATTCAGCCCTTGATTGTTCAGGCATCTTTGGGAATGGCGGGCGCGGTTTTGTCCGAAGCGTCGCTGTCATTTCTCGGTTTGGGAATTCCGCCGCCCGCGCCGTCTTGGGGAACGATGATCGAAGAAGGTCGCGGTTTCGATATTCTTTATAATTCACCGCACGTCCTGTTTTTTCCTGCTATTGCGATTGCTTTAACCGTTCTCGCCTTTAACTTTATCGGCGACGGCTTGCGCGAATACTTAGACCCGAAACAAAGACGAAGATAATGGTGAATGATGAAGTGAATGCTGAGAAATTCTTTAATTCACTATTTGTCATTTACCATTCACCATTCATCTCACATATTCAGTTCGAGATTTATAATCGGCTCGTTTAGTAAGATATGGGAATCAGAACTCATTTTTTCAATAAACACTTTTGCGGCTTCGGCTTCCAATGGTCTTGAGTAGAAATAACCTTGTCCGTATTCACAATTTAATTGTCTAAGCTGAGAGAGCTGATCGGCGGTTTCGATGCCTTCGGCGATGACTTTCATCTTCAAACTCCGGGCTAGTTTGATGATTGTATTGACAATTTCGCCGTTCTCCGTGCTTTCCGTCATTCGACTGACAAAAGAGCGGTCAATCTTTAAATAATTAACCGGCAAACGATGCAGATAACTCAAAGAAGAATAACCCGTGCCGAAATCGTCAAGACTCAACTCAACACCGAGTTCGCGCAGGCGGGACATCATTTTTACCGACAACGCGCTGTTTTCCATCAGATGGCTTTCCGTAATTTCCAGTTTCAAACAATGCGCGTCGAGCCGTGTGGAAATAAGTGCGGCTGTAACCTGTTCAACCAAATCGGGTTGTGTGAACTGCTTGCACGACAAATTAACGCTTAATTTCAAAGATACCGCCGCCGGATTTTTGTCCTGCCATTCGCGCATCTGCCGACAGCTTTCAAAGAGAATCCATCTGCCGAGCGGCAAAATCAAACCGTTTTCTTCGGCTATCGGAATAAATTGATCGGGCGAAACCATTCCGCGCGTCGGGTGATTCCATCTGATAAGTGCTTCAAAACCGGCGAGTTCATTTGTTTCGATGGCAAATATCGGCTGATAATGAAGACAAAAGTCGCCGCGTTCAAAACCCTGCCGCATATCGGTTTCGAGCTGCATCTGCGTCAAAGCGCGGTCGTGCATCGCGCGGTCAAAAACTTTGTGGCACGCTTTGCCGTCGGCTTTCGCGCAATACATCGCAATATCCGCGTCGCGCAGCATATCTTCGGCTTTCGTATGCCCGATTGTGCTGAGCGCGATGCCGATGCTGGCGGACATAAAAATTTCGCCGCCGCCAATATCAAACGGAGTTTTTAAATTTTCCTGAATGCGATTGGCAATATATATCGCGTCTTCTTCTTCGTCCAGTTCGCTGAGCAGAATCGTAAATTCGTCGCCGCCCAAACGCGCGACGACATCGCTCGAACGCAGAACCGATTCGAGCCGCCGCGCTATTAAAATCAATAACGCATCGCCTTCGGCGTGTCCTAACGAATCGTTGACAACTTTGAAGCGGTCAAAATCAAGAAACAAAACCGCAAATAATCCGTCATGGTCGCGTTTTCCGCGTTCAATTCTGAGCCGCAGATGATCCGAAAAAAGAGCGCGGTTGGCAAGTCCGGTCAGACTGTCGTGAAAAGCGTCGTGAAGCATTTTTTCTTCGGCGCGTTTGCGTTCCGTAATGTCCATAAAAACGCCCAGTGTGCCGGTAATAATGCCTTCGGCATTAACTATCGGCGCACCGCTGATTAAGACCCACAACATTTCACCGGATTTTTTTCTGAGCCGCGCTTCATAACGCCCGGAAATGCCTTTTTGACGCTGCTTGTTTTCTCTTTCGACGATTGCCCGTCCTTCTTCATCGAAAAACAGTTCAAGCGTAGTTTTTCCGAGCATTTCTTCACGTTCATAGCCGGTCAATTCGCATAATCGGTCGTTGACATATTCGGTAACTTCCTCATTATTGACCTGCGACAAACCCTCGCCCATACTTGCAAACAAAGTCCGCAGTTTGTATTCACTTTCGCGCAAAGCGACATTGGTGCGACGCTGTTCGGTGATATTACGAAAACTGAGAACCCGTCCGTTGATTTTGCCGTCCAGCATTTGCGGATGGCTGTAGCGTTCGTAAACTTTTCCGTCCGCGAATTCCAGAATGTCAAAATTTTTAACTTCAGGACTGGCATTTATAAATTTTGTCGAATTAACGAAATCAGCCGGATTTTGCAGTTGACTTGCCACGAATTCGATGACTTTCCCATTACTGTTCGAGTTAATAATTTCATCGGGAATCTGCCATAATTCAACGAATCGCTCGTTGTAAGTAACGATTTTGTCGTTCAGGTCAACAACCAGAATGCCTTCGGCGGTTGCTTCGAGCGTTGAGGTCAACAGCGAAAGATTGTTTAGTAATTCTTCTTTAACCCGTTTGCGGTCGGTAATATCACGCACAATTCCTTGCACGCCGATTGGCTGATTCGCCTCATAAATCAATCTGGAACTGACTTCTATCGCAATGTGCCGATTATCTTTCGCAATAATTTCCAGTTCGTAAGTTGTCGGCGGTTCGCCTTCCAATTTGCGGACGGTCATTTGCCGTGCTAATTCGAGATGTTCCGGCGCAATAACATCGGCAATGTTCTTGCTGAGGGCTTCGTCGTGCGTAAAGCCGGTGATTGTTTCACCGGCTTTATTGAAGGATGTGAAATTTCCCTGAAGATCGGTGGTATAAAAAAGATCGTTGGCATTGTCGAGCAGTTCACGAAAATAATTTTCCGACAATCGCAGTGCTTCTTCCGTTTGTTTTCTATTTAAATCATTTATCAAAAGAGTCTTCCGTGAAGAATTCAAAGCGCGAATAGTCGCCAGCCACGCTATCAGCGAAACAACCAGCATCAGCATTATGACGACAATCGAAAAAGTTGAATATTGGTAATCCGGCGGACTTTTAACGGTAGATTGAACATAACCCGTTTGATAAAATTCCCGTGCGAAAAACAAAATAGTCATCACCGTCAGAGTTAAAGCAACGGTCAAATGCAATCGCGGAAACCTTGTTCCAACTGTAACTTCGGAGATTTCTGCCGTCGAATTCAGGAATAAATTCATTTTATAGTTTGATATAATGCCGCTGTTATAACTCTTTTTGTTAGTGAGTAGTTTTTCAATGTAAAGTTTTATGAAAACTTTCATCGAGTGATAAATTTAACAAAACGCTTATCTTATAAATTGAGTTTTAGGGCAGGGACATTTCTTTTGGAAATTTATTGGAGCAGTTTCAACTTTGTGTCGAAACATTTTACGGAATTCATTGTAGCTGATTAAGTCGAATTTGTAAAACATTATTTAACTTACATTGCCAAAGTTTATTTTTTAAGTACTCGAATAAAATAAGTTAGGTTGATTGGAGCGCAGGCAGCTTTGCCTGCGTGTGTCAGAGTAAAAAGAAAACACGCAGACAAAGCTGTCTGCGCTCCGTCTGCGAAAAAAAAATCAGTCAAATGTATTTTTGTGTGAATGCTTATTTCAAGTAGCTTGACCTGTTTATCGGAAAAATTTGTTACACTTCTTCAAAATAGATAATTATAGATAATTTTTCAAAAATTCGTGACCGCCGTTTCCATCAAAAACATTTCCAAAACATATCCGCCGTCGTTTCCGCGATTAAAGAGATTTTTTCGTCTTCCGGTTAAACCGCCGGTTGAAGCATTAAAAAATGTTTCCTTCGACATCGGCGATGGCGAGATTTTCGGACTGATCGGCAAAAACGGCGCGGGCAAAACGACTTTGACAAAAATTATCGCCACACTCGTTCAGCCGACAAGCGGAAATGTTTTGGTAAAAGGTTTCGATTCGGTTGAAAACGAAGTCCGAGTTCGTTCGCTAATCGGTTTGGCGACTGCCGAAGAACGCTCGTTTTACTGGCGTTTGTCTTCCGAGCAAAATCTGATGTTTTTCGCGCGGCTTTACGGGATTGACGATAAATCCGCATGGCGGCGCATCGCTGAACTTTTTGAAGAATTAAATTTACAGGAATTAGCCAAACGCCGTTTTTCCGAACTTTCAACCGGCAACAAACAGCGTTTGGCAGTCGCCCGCGCTCTCCTTCCAGAACCGCCGATTTTGCTTTTGGACGAACCGACGCGCTCGCTTGATCCGCTTGCCGCTTCAAATATGCGCGATTTAATTCTTTCGCTCAAAGGCGTTTCCGTTTTGCTGACTTCGCACAATCTCGCGGAAATCGAAGAACTTTGTTCCCGCGTGGCGATTATCGCCAAAGGCGAAATTCGCGCCGTTGATACGCCCGAAAATTTGCGCCGTTCCCACAAACAAACGCAAAATGTTACGGTTATTTTTAACAATTTGAATGAAAGTGATTTGCAAAATATGTTGCCGTTAAAAGATTTTGAAATCGAAAAGCAGGCAAACGCTTTTGTTTTGAAGTTCACACGCGAAGCCGAAGACGAACTTTTAGGCAATACAATCGCGCTTTTAACCCGAAAAGGCGCGACGATTTTTGATGTGGAAACCGAAAAAGCGACGCTTCTCGACGTTTTAGAAAGTTACGAATGAACGAAAAACATATAAAAATCCTTCCGCTTGGTGACAACGCTCTGACCGTTAGTTTCGGCAATGAAATCTCGCTCGAATTAAATAATTCGGCTTTGAAACTCGCGCAATTTTTCGAGCGAAATCAATTTTCGGGTTTGATTGAAGTAGTGCCGGCTTACGCTTCGCTTTCGATTTTTTATGACGTTTTAATTGTCAGGAAAATTTTTCCCGAATTTCCAACCGCTTATTCAGCCGTCAAAGATTTCGCCGAAAATGCTTTGCAAAATTTGGATGAAATACCCGAAAAAGAATCGCGTTTGATTGAGATTCCGGTCAATTTCGATAAGGAATTTGCACTCGATTTGGAGTTTGTCGTCTCGAATAATAATCTAACACCAAAAAAAGTCATCAAAATTTTCACCGCGCAAACTTACCGCGTTTATATGCTCGGATTTCTGCCCGGATTTGCATATATGGGCGAAGTTGATGAACGAATTGCCACGCCGCGCAAAACTTCGCCGCGTCTCGAGGTTCCGAGGGGAAGTGTCGGAATCGCGGGCGGACAAACGGGAATTTATTCGTTGAAATCACCCGGCGGCTGGCAAATAATTGGCAAAACAAACATCGAACTTTTTGCGCCCGAAGACGAAACGCCGACGTTTTTACAAGCCGGTGATTTGGTCAAATTTTATGCGGCGGAATTTTAAACTAAATTGCAGCGAAAAATGATGAAAAATAGCCACAAAAGGCTCAAAATTCGCAAAAAAGTGAAAGAAAAATATTTTTGTGTTTTTTGAGCCTTTTGTGGCTATCGCTTTTGTTCTAAAATCACATTATTTTAAAATTTTCTTTTTCTTCAAAATTCCCGCCAAATCTTCAACTTGCGGTAAATAAATTGTATGAAATCCACACTTTTTTGCACCTTCGACGTTTTCTTCGCGGTCGTCTATAAACAAACATTGTTCGCCTTTTCTTTGAATTATCTGCAAAACGGTTTGAAAAATCTCGGGTTCGGGCTTTTTCATCTTCAAATAACAAGAACTGAAAAAGTTTGTAAAACATTTTGATAAGCCGAATTTTTTGATGCGAAATTCATTTAATTCGAATGATTCATTATTCAAAGTCGAAACATGATAATTGCCCTGAGAACATAATTCTCCCAAAACATCCAGAGAACTTTGATGCGCGACTGATTGACTTTCCATAAATTCGATCACGTCTTTTTTGGAAAAATCACGCTTTTTGTAAAAAATAACTTTGTCCAAATAATCGTCGCGTGAGATATTGCCTTTTTCAAATTGCAGGACAATTTTATAATGCTTTTTGTCGCTTTCGGCATAATCATAGCCGAAAAGATTCGCCGATTGTTCACGCGAAATGTGATCCCAACCGTTGCTCAGACACACGCCGCCGATGTCAAAAAATAAATGAGTGATTTTTGTCATATTTTTTTAGGTAAGTTCAACTGTTTCACCGTAATGCGGAACTTCCACCGTCCAGCCGAATCGTTCGCGGATGTGTTCAGCCATCGCTTCGGCTGCTTCGGGTTCGCCGTGTGTGGTGAAAACTTTTTTCGGCGTAACCTTTAAACCCGAAAGCCAGCGCAAGACGGCTTTCCAATCGGCGTGGGCGGAAAAACCTTCAATTCTTTCGACGCGGCAGCGCACCGGAATCCAATGTTTCATAATGCGGACTTCGCGTTCGCCGTCCAAAACTCTGCGTCCGGTTGTTCCGGCGGCTTGATAACCGACAAAAATTATCGTCGCATCAGGATTCGGCAAAACGCGCATTGCGTGATGCAAAACTCGTCCGCCGGTCAACATTCCAGACGCGCTGATGATTATTCGTGTGCCTTTTTTATCATTTAATTTTATGGAATCTTCACGGCTCGAAGTCGTCGTCATCGAACCCGTGCGAAGCGGATGGATTTTTCGCGCCAGAATGCTCGCATATTCGCGGTCGTGTTCTTCGTTGAAATGGTTATAAACCTGAGTCGCCTTTGAAGCCATCGGTGAATCTACGAAAACAGGAAGAACCGGAATTTTTTTCTCTTCTTCGAGTTCGCGTATCAAATACAAAATTTCCTGCGTTCTGCCGACGGAAAACGCCGGAATCAAAATCGGCGCATTGCGGTTTTTGGCTTCGTTTATAATTTCGGCAAGCTGCACGTCCGAATGAACTTCGCTGTGCAGACGGTCGCCGTAAGTTGATTCGCACATCAGATAATCGCAGTCCGGCGGCGCAATCGGGTCTTTCAAAATCGGCTGGTCGTAATGTCCTAAATCGCCGGAGAAAAGAAACTTGACGGAATCGCCGTTCGCCCGCGCATTTTCCATCTCGACCAAAACTTGACTCGCGCCCAAAATATGTCCGGCGACGCTGAACGAAGCACGAAAACCTTTGCAAATCTCGACAAATTCGCCGTCGTTCGCCACAGGATTGAGCAGCTTGAGCGCGTCTTTCGCGTCATCTTCGTCGTAAAGCGGAAGCGCGGGCGAATGTTTCGTCAAATTATGCCGGTTTCGATAATCGGCTTCTTCCTGCTGCAATCTGCCTGAATCGGGCAACAAAATTTTGAGCAAATCGCCGGTCGCCCGCGATGTGAAAACTTTTCCGCTGAACCCCAATTTTACAAGACGCGGCAAATATCCGGTGTGATCAATATGCGCGTGCGTGATAATCACCGCATCAATTTCGTCGGCGCGAAACGGCGGGTCTTGCCAATTTCTTTCGCGCAGCTCTTTCAAACCCTGAAAAAGTCCGCAATCAACCAAAACCTTTTTGCCGTTCGATTCAAGTAAGTATTTTGAACCCGTAACTGAACCGACTCCGCCGTAAAATGATATTTTTGCCATTTTTTTCTCCAATTATGTACAGTTGTATGTTTTCACCTTTCATCCGTAAAATCAAAAATGATTCTATTTGAAAATTATTATTTCACAAATCAAAGCATATTTTGGGAATTAATCAACGGTTTTAAAAAAATAGGCGACGATAAATTAATATCGTCGCCTCCAAACTTAGAATCAAACAGTAACTAAAAATCTAACTTATGTATTAGAATTCGGCAAAAGTTCATAATTGCCCACTTGCCGATTGTGCGCGTCGAGTGCGCCCATCGCGTCGGATGTCGAATCGAGCATTTGTTTAGTCATCGCAATCGAATCGCTCAACTGTTCAAAATCGAGCAACGAGAATTTTTCGGGTGTGGACATCGTTACAATTTCGTCGTTCAAGTAACCGAAAAAGTTTTCGATTGACTGCAATTGACCTTCGACGAGTTTGACGCTGCGTTCGAGTTCGTCAAAAGATGCCAGCCGGCGTTTTAGGATTTCAACATTTGTTTGCTGAATCCGTTTCGTTTTTTCATCGTCGGCACTTTCGGCGGCGCGAAATGCTTGCGAAAGCTGATTGTGAACCGCTTGACGATTAATGGATTTTAAATGACTCTTGCGGCGGCGATAAATATCGAGCAAATCAACAAAATCTTCCCAACGCTGATCGAGCGTAACAAGATTCGACGGCAATTGACGTGCGCCGGTGAACTTATAATAATTTTCTTGAATTTTATCTTTTTGACCTTCAAGATAAATAACTGCTTCGCGTTCGCGCGGCGTAAAAGAATTTATCAACTTTTTACGATTGACGATGGAAAGTTCACGAAGCCGATCTTTTTCGCGCTGATTAACCAATTGACGATAAGAGGGAAGCTGCGGAACGATGAACAAATAAACAACCTCGAAAAGAAGCGCGATCATCAGAGGAATAATGCTTTGCGTGTAAGCCGCCGCGACTGCAAAACCTGCCAGACCCCAAAAATTAACCGGCTCTTTGATAGCTTCTTTGGCGTAAGACGAATTGAATTTGTTAATTTCCTGTTGATATTTTGCTAAATCTGCCATAACTATTACTAGATGCTAATTTTGTCGTTTGAGTTTCGCTAATTCCGCTTTTAAATTTTCGATTTCCGTTTCCATTTCTTCCATTGTCGGTAAAAATTCTTTCGTTTCGGGATTAAAAAGCCGCAATGTTTCGCCCGTGTCAACAATTTCCAAACCGAGCGCGGGACTAAAGATTCTACCTTCTTTGAGTTTTATATCTTCAAATTCACCGTCTATCAAATGATGAGCGACTAAACCGTCGCGCAGATAATCGTATTCGGGATCGAAAATATAATACTCCTTTACGCCGAATTCCTGATAAAGAAAGTATTTTTTTTGTAAATCGTCACGCCAAGTTCCGCGTGAAGAAATTTCAAAAACAACATCGGGAACTTTTTCCTCCCAAAGTTTGAAAACGCGGCGCGGATTTTTGTGAACTCCTTTGACAACCATCACATCGGGCGCAATTGATTTTCGCATATTGCCTTCTTCATAATAAAACATCATATCTGCAATGACGCAGATATCTTTTTTATTCAGAAAAAAAGTTTCTAAAATTTGATAAAGGTTTGTTAATAATTTGACGTGATAAGCAGTTTCTCCCATAGGTTTTCCATCAGATTCAGGATAATAAATTTCCTTTCCGCCGTTTTTTTGCGGCGGAGCAAGTAAAGAAACTTCATTAATTTCGGAAACTGTAACACTCATTTTTCTTCGTCTGCTTTGCTTAAAAGAGATTGGTCAAGCACTTCCGATTCATTTTCAATCGGTGAGCCAGCGGAAATCTGTTTACCGCTATTTTCCGAACCTTTGCCGAGCAAACCCATTTCCTGTTTATAAGCCAGCAATTTGTCCTGAAGCTGAATATCCATCGCTTCGCGTTCGATGTCCTGCATTTGCGTGTCAACCGACGACGAACCGAGTTGAAGTTTGGCTTCGGCGGCGGCAACGCGGCGGTCAATTTTTTCGCGCATTTCGTTAAAGGTCGAAGCGTCATCGCCGATGTTAAAAGTTTCCATCGTCTGCGCGAGCTGTTCCTGCAACTTGGCTTGTTTCGACGCGCTGATAAGCTGCATCGCTTCCGCCGAACGCTTTTTCATATTCAGGACATAATTATCACGCGCTTTTAAGGCTTGTTTTGAAGCGTTGGCGGCGTGATCTAACTGTGCCGAGGTTCTTTCCAAATCAATTTGCGCCTGACCGAGCTGACCGATATATGCCGTCGCAATGTCGTCGCGCCCCATTTTGACCGATGCTTTGATTTTTGAATCGAGGTCAACCACCTGAGTTTCGAGGTTTTCCCTATTCTTCATCAAAAGCCGTTCCGTCGCCATTACCTGCGCGACGGAATTATTGAGTTCCGGCACACGGTCGCGCATATCGCGGATGGTTTGCTGAAGCACCATTTCCGGGTTTTCCACTTTGTCCAAAGCCGCGCCCGTTCCGGCACGAAATATTCTTTTTATTCTCGCCCACAATCCCATTTTTTCTTATCTGCTCCTCAAAAAATTGCTCCCAAAAATCCTTTCAACCCAAACCTTTACGATTGTAATTTTACCAAAGTTGCAAATTACGCTTTAAGTATATCAAGAAAAAGGCACAAGCAGAAATAAATAGTTGCAAATTTAGAAAAACCGCAAAGTCTGCTTTTTGTAACAATTTAAGTTGTTTAACAAAATATTTTACGGATTTTATATAAATTAAGTTTTTGCGCGTCGGATTTTATTTATCAACCACTACTCTAACAAATCCTTTGACAAAGGATAAACGCATAATCCACAGATTCGATTTGGATTCATTAAACTCGACTTTTGCCAAAGTTCCGCCCAAAAATGTTTCCTTTCCGACAAATTCCTTCAAGTCAATTTTTTGGTCAAACAAAACATTTTCAAACGAGTGAATCACCGTTCCTTCTTTATTGGTAGCCGTTACGCGCAAGGCATTGGCGTTGTCTTTGATCGTGCAAATATAGTTCAAAACTCCGTTGCAGTCAGCCAGAAATTGACGCGGCGGCATTATTATTTCCTTGCCGATAAAACTTTCCGCCGCTTTGTTTAATTCTTCACGCGCCGCCGCTTCTTCGACTGTTTTTTTTGCCTCCGAATAAGCGATAACTTTTCCTGCCAATGAATATAAATAAAAATAGCGAAGTTGGGCGAGTTGTTTCTTTTCGTTTTCGGCTTTCGTGCGCTCAATAAGTCGTGAAGCAAGCAACGCGCTGTTTTCCCAATTTTCCGTCCGCAGCGCGTCGTTCATAAATTGCCATTCTTTATCGGAAATTTCCGGCGAAAATGAATTTGAATCAGCCGGTTTTTCATCGGGCTTTTCGATTTTTACAATTTTTTGAGCGAAACAAAAAGTTGTTGACAGACAAATAAAAATTGATAAAAAAACAAATTTTTTCATAAACAAAGTTTAGCGCACCTTGACTGAAATTTCCTTTCTGCCGCACGGTGCTTCAAAAATAGCCGTGAATAAACCTTTGTTTGAACTGACGGATTTGACAATAAAAAACGCACGACCCGAAAGCGCACCGATTTCCGGCTCGAATGTGATTTCAATATCCGCCGGATTGCTTGACCCGGATTTTATTTTTCGGACATCGCCGCCGTTTTCAAAGCCGACCAAAATACCCAAACTGCCGCCGTCATTTATAATCGAAACATTTTCCTGACTGGTTACTATTCGGCACGGCTGAATATCTTCGGCTTTTTCTTCAACAACAACGCGCTGTCTTGTCCCGGATGAATTTTTTTTGGTAATAAATTCTGCCGCCGTATCGTTTGACTCTACTTTATCTATTGGATTTTCAACCGGCGAATTTAATTTATCTTCAATTTTTGCCGGCTTTTTTGACACTTCGCTTTTCGGAACCGTTATAACTATCGGATCAAAACCGGAACTTTGAGTTTGTTTCAACTTTGCTTCGGCAATCTGATTTTCAAGCGGCTGGATTCCCTTTTTCACCGTTTCGGTTTCAGCTTTTATCGCCGGTGTCGGAGAAATCTCAGGTGTGGATTCCGTCTTTACTTCTTCGGGCGTTGACGTAGTTTCAGGCACGGCTTCCGTTTTTATTTCCGGTGTCGGAAACGGTTCGGGAGTCGGTGTTTCTTCAACTTTCGTTTGAACTTCCGGTGTCGGCGCAATTTCGGGAATCGGACTCGGAGTAGTTTCAATTTTTACTTCGGTTTCCGGTTTTTCTTCAACTTTCTCAGGTGTTTCCACTTTTTGATTTGTCAAAGAAGTTTCTGTTTCAGCGACTTGCGAAGGCGTTTCTTCAATTTTGGGTGTCGGCGCAATTTCGGGTTTTATTATTTCGATTTGCGGTGTTGAATCACTTGCGACCAATGTTGTTTCCGGCTCAGGTGTCGGCGATGTTTCAACTGTCGGAGTTTCAGTAACCTGTGCAACCGTTTCCTCTCGAACGGGCAAAGAAGCAATTGTTGATTCCGGTCTGACTCCGATTTTATCGTCCAAACCGTCGAGATTTCCGTTAGTTTTTTGATAAAGCACCTCAATAATAATGCGCTTTGAGATTTCAGGCTCACCGCTCGTATAACTTTTATAATATGCGTCGAGTGCTTCTTCGGATTTGCCTTCGCTTTGAAGAGCCGAGCCGAGCCGCCACATCGAATCGCGCCACCACGCGCTTTTTTCCGGCAAAACGCTCAATGCGCGTTTAAAGCGCGTAACCGCTTCGTCCGGTTTTTCCTGTTGATATAACGCCCAACCCGTTAATTCTTCAATTCTGCCGCGCAAAATTTTGGAAAGCGTCTGGCGCGGAACATCGGGAACGATAATCACCTCATTTCTCGACATTGCGAGTGCGCGGCTTTGGTAGAGTTCGTCCGCCAAAACCGCCGCCGCCGGAGTCGAAACATTTAATGCCGCATCAACGCCGCCGACTGCCGCTTTTGTCAATTCCAGAGCCTTTTCCGTCGCCGTTCTTTTATCTAAAAGCCGGTCTGCCGCGTAAATCTGACGATGCAGTTTCATACCATCGCCGCCTTTGACGAAATTATCAGCCGCCGCCGAAATCGCTTCTTCATTTAATTGCGGTTGCGAAATCTGCTGCGAAAAATCCAGCAAGGACTTCAACCTTTCGGCATTTTCGATGGTGTCAGCCGCCGACGGTTCAAAAATACTCGCACGACGTTCAGCCGCCAGTAATTCAATAAAATTCTCAGCGCGTTTTGCCACGCGCCCGCCGAGTTTCGTTTCGATTTCGCCGTCTTTGACTTCAAAAGTTTTTCTCAAACCTTCAGCGGCTTCACGGTAAAATCCTGCCGCCATTCTGACCGAAGCGAGTTCATAATCGAGCGTCGGAAAATTCCCGTATTGCCGCGCCGCAAGCAATGTGCGTTCGGCTTCGAGCGGACGTTTTTGCGCCGCTAAGCCACGCGCCAGAGCAATGTGCGCCCAAGTGTAGCGCGGTTCGACTTCAACTGCTTTTTGTCCGAGTTCGACGGCTTTCGCGTCGTTGTTATGCGCCGCATACCAGTAAGACGCGCCGACCAGTAAAGGCAAATTATTCGGATTTTGCTCAAGTGATTTCGCCATTTCCGCTTCGGCTTCGGTTTTTTTGTCGGCGTTGAAAAGCGCAAGGATCAAACCTGTTTCCGCTGATTTGTCGGTTGCGTCGGCTCCTAAAATTTCACGATATAACTCCACCGCTTCCGCCGATTTCCCGACGGCGCGTTTCATTTCCGCCAGACTGCGTTTTGAAACAATTGATTGATTGTCGAGTTCCAACGCTTTGGCGTAAGCGTTTGCCGCATCGTCCAACTGAAAATTTAAACGGTTGGCAAGACCCAGAGTTTGATAAGCGGCGGGAAAATTCGGCTCGAGTTCGATAGCTTTATTGGCAAGCCGCTGCGCTTCGGCGGCATTTTCAGTGCCGATATAAAATGTCGCTAAACCGAGTAATTGTTTAGCATTTCCTTTGATTTTCGCTTCGATCAGTTTGGCAATTTCAACCGCTTCGACGCGCTGACCTCTGTAAAAAAGATTGGTCGGCATTTGCAGAACTATTTCAGTAAAAAGTTTGTCGGAAACAGGCGTTGGAATACCTTTGACGGCGAGTTTAAAAATCTCGACACCGTTTTGCACATTATTTGAACGCAGATTTTCTTCGCCGATCTGAGCGCGTCCACTGACGATCAGTTCCTGAGCGTGAATTTTTTCATTTGTTTCCGGGAAATCCGCGACAAATTTTTGCAGAGCCGTAACTCTTTCCGACGCATCGGTTTGAGCGACAGCCTTTTCAAATTCCTTCTTTTCGTCCGGAGGATTTTCAGAAGCGGTTTTGACCAATTTCGTTTTGGAAACATTCTTCGCCGTTTTCGGTTTTTGGGCAAAAGCCGACAGCGCGAATAAAATTAATAAAAATATGACTGCTGAATTCTTCATAGCTTTGTAAATCGTAAATCGTGAATCGTAAATCGTTTTTAAAGCGATTGAAGCGGCTTTTGATTACAAACATTTAATCTCAATACAAGATTGTTTTTCAATTTACGATTCACGATTTACGATTTACGATTAAAATAATATCACGAAATTGCAATTATTGAACGCCGGTTTTATGCTCTAAAGCAATGGATGAACTCGACGAAGTTTGGACACAAAAAATAAATGAAGCCGTCAAACAGGCGCGAAGCGACGGGCGCGGCGATGTCGCCGATTATCTCGCGCTCAAAGCCTCGAACGACTCGCTTCGTTCAACCGGCGTAAAATGGCTGTTTGACGCATTAGTCGAAATTGCTTCTTTCGCCAATCGAAATAATTCAAATATCACGATGGAAAATGAAAATCCGCATCGTTTCGCTTTTGGAAATGCAACGCTCGTCGGTTCGCTTTTACGTTTTCGTCAAGGTCTAAGATGTCTGACTCTCGAAGCAGGTTGGACGCGAACTCCAACCGACGGTTTTATGCGCGGCGGTGCGCTGGCGTGTGCAAAACTGACGCATTTCGGCATCAGCAAACACAACGCCGAACTTTTGCTTGTCCACTCCGACAATTCGCTGAATTGGATTTTGATAGACAAAAACGGCGGTAAAAGCTCTTTCGATTCGACTCATTTGAACCAACATTTTAAAATTTTCATCGGCGGAACATAAATCTGGAATCCGGCGTAAAATTATTGTTTATATTTATTGCGGCAAAGTTTATAATCAGAAACAGCTATTAATTATGAAGTAAAAAGGAGATTTGTAATGACAGACAAAAAACAGGACGACGCACAAAAACAAAAAGAAGATAACGAAAAAGCGGGCGGTTTAGCCGGAGTCGGCGCGGGTGTCATCGCCGGAGCGCAGGTCGGAACGGTTCTAGTTCCGATTCCGATTGTCGGCACATTTGCCGGAGCATTGGTCGGCGGCGCACTCGGAAGCCGTGTCGGCAAAAAATACGGTGGTGCGCTGCTCGATAAGATGAATTCAAAAAAAGAAACAAGTTCGCCAGACGACGGGAAAAAAGATGTTACGGCGGAACTTGAACGGCTTGCCAAACTCCACAAACAGGGAGTTTTGGACGATGCCGAATTCAAAGCGGCGAAGTCATCTTTGCTTAATATTTAACCTGCCGAATAAATTAAAATTTATTAGCCGCGAATGACGCGGATGACGCGTATAAATCAATAAAAAATCCGCGTTAATCTGCGGCTAATTTTTCTTTTATCTTTACTCCGGCTGACATAATCCTTTAAATCTAAAACGCCCAAAAATACGGAATGAAAATAGTGGCTGTAATCCAAAAAAGTATATTGAGCGGCGTGCCGACGCGCAGAAAATCGGCAAATCTGTATTGTCCGGGACCGTAAATCAAAGTGTTTGTCTGATAGCCGACAGGTGTCATAAAACTGGCGGAAGCGGCGAACATTACGGCAACCAGAAACGGGCGCGGACTGACTCCGATAGTGTTCGCGGTAGCAATCGCAATCGGTGTCATAAGCGCGGCGGTGGCATTGTTCGACATCATTTCCGTCAGAATAAATGTCATCAAATAAAAGGCGGAAAGAAGCGCAACCGGACCCCAACTGCCGACGACTGCAATGATCTGTGAAGAAATCAGCATTCCCGCGCCGCTGTTGGTCATTGCGGCTTCGAGCGATAAAACTCCGGCAAGCAAAAATATAATTCGCCATTCGATTGACTGATAAACTTCTTCCATCGTCAGACAGCCGACTAAAACAAGCAAAATTGCGCCGACAACCGCGCTGACGACAATCGGCGCGATGCCCAAAGTTGCCGTTAAAATAACACCCGCCACGATGAAAAGTGCCGGAATGAGTTTTCTACGGCGATAGATGATTTTTTCAATTTCCGAAATAATCACGAACGACGGACTTTGTTGGAGTATGCGAAAATGATCGGTTTTAACTTCAATTAAAAGAGCGTCGCCTGCGTTCAGTTTGGTGTCGGCGATTTTTTCAATCATCAAACGCCCGCGATGCCGGAGAGCAAGGACGCTTGCGCCGAAATTCTCCCGAAATTTTAGATATGCCAATGTTTTGCCGACAAAATCCGAATTTGGTGCAATCACCGCTTCAACTAATTTTACATCCGCCGCTTCAATGTCTTCATCGCTCCATTTATATTGCGGTTTGAAGAGAACGCCTTCGCGTTCCTGAATTTGTTGAAATTTATCTAAATCACAGCGAACCCGCAAAACGTCGTTTTCCTGCAAGACGAAATCCGGTGTCGGCAATGAAAATATTTCTTCACCGCGATTGACTTCAATAATATTTAATTCAACCTCTTTGACCAGCGGCGCATCTTTAATCTCTTTGCCGATTGAAACGGAATTTTCGGTCAAGACAATTTCGGCGATGTATTCCTGCAAATTAAAACTCTCGATCAAATCGCCTTCGGAACGCCGGTCTGGAATCAATCTGATGCCGACAAGCAGCATATAAGTCATTCCGACGGAGAACATTATCAAGCCCAAAGGCGCGACTTCAAACATCGAAAACGCCGGTTGTCCCTGTCTTTCGGCAAGCGAACTGACCAAAATATTCGTCGAAGTTCCGATTAAAGTGCAAACTCCGCCGAACATCGAAGCAAACGACATCGGCATCAGAAGTTTTGACGCGCTCGTTTTTATATCCTTCGCTACGCCGAGCAAAATCGGGATAAAAATAGCGACAACCGGCGTATTATTGATAAACGCCGAGAAAAAACCGACGGCAATCATCACCGTAACCATTCCGAACCAGTAACTTCGTTTGAAAATATCGGACGTAATTTTTCCGAGATAACTGACCGCGCCGGTTTTGAAAAGTCCGGCACTGAGGACGAACATCGCCGCCACAGTTACGGTTGCTTTGTTGCTGAAACCCGAAATTCCTTCTTCCGGCGTAATCACTCCCGAAACCAGTAAAGTCGCCATTATCAGCAGCGCAATGAGGTCAACCGAAAGTTTTTCGGTCGCAAACAACACAACGGCGCAAATGGCGACGGCAAAGACTAAAATAATCTCATAGTTCATAAAATATCCGGCTGCAAAAAAGTCAAATGTGTTCTGAACTGATCGGTAAAACTTCAATAAATGTAAAAATTATCTTAACATTATAGTCTATTTTGTCGTGCGCGTAATCGAACACAGCCGGAAAAATCCGCGAAAAACACGCAGCAGCAGTTTTTGGGACAATCGAAAAAATTCATCCGACTAGCAGGTCAAATAAAAATTATGAACAAAGGAAGAATGGAAGCCTTCAGCGACGGCGTGATTGCGATTTTGATTACGATTATGGTTTTGGAATTAAAAATCCCGCACGGCGCGGATTTGGAGTCGTTGCGCCCAATTCTTCCGGTGTTTTTAACTTACGTTTTGAGCTTTATTTATATTGGTATTTACTGGAACAATCATCACCATCTGCTGCAAGCGACGAAGCAAATAAACGGTAAAATCTTGTGGGCGAATCTGCATCTTTTATTCTGGCTGTCGCTCATTTCGTTCGCTACGGGTTGGATGGGCGAAAATCATTTCGAGCCTTTGCCGACCGCCGTTTACGGCGTAACTCTACTCGCCGCCGCCATCGCTTATGTTATTCTGCAGAATTTGATAATCACGGAACAGGGCAAAAATTCCAAACTCGCCGCCGCCATCGGCAGCGACATCAAAGGCAAAATTTCACTGCTCTTCTACATTGCGGCAATCGGTTTAGCCTTCGTCAATCACTGGATTTCCAACGCGATTTATGTTTTGGTTGCGCTGATGTGGTTGATTCCTGACAGAAGAATCGAGTCGAAGATAAATCAAAATGAATCTTGATGTTGAGAAGTTTCAGATTTACGCGGCAAGCGGGACGACTTCCATTTCAATTTTTTCACCAAATATTTCCTGCGTTATGTCTAAATCATAATCCGATTGCAAACCGAGCCAAAAATGCGCCGATGTGCCGAAGTATTTGGCGAGTCGCAAAGCCGTATCAGCAGTAACACTTTGTTTTTCCGCAACGATTTCATTAACCGTTTGAATTGATACGCCGATATTATTTGCCAGATTTTCCTCGCTGATGCCGAGCGGTTTCAAAAACTCTTCCCGCAAAACTTCGCCCGGATGAATCGGTTTTAATTTTTTCTCAGTCACATTTTTCTCTAATGACAGTCAATTATCTCCAACAGAACTAATTTTTTTTATTGCCTATCATCTACATTTTTGATACATTCAATAAAGATTAATGTGGATTCTCAAGCTTAATCAAATAAATTCTGCTATCTCTTCATAGGACAAATCTAAGAAATATCTCAAATTATGTCAAGCTTATTCAAAATTATCATTTTCACTTTTGTCATCAGCCTTGTAGCCGCTCTTTTTTTTGTGTTTTATTCAATTAACAATTCGATACCTCGCTCTGAATCTTCATACGATGCAAAAACTCAGGCAGACAATGATTTGGAAATGAAAAAATATGTAGGGCAAATTAGAAGAGAACGTGAAGAATGGGAAAAACAAAATCCTAAATTAGCTCAAAAATTACGAGAAAAAGAAATTACTTCACCAACCCCTACAATTGGAATGAGCCTTTACCAAATCGAAAGAATTTGTGGACAACCTGACCATTCCAGTAAAACCACGACAATTGATGGAACTATAAACGCATATACTTATCGAAAAGGTGAATGTAAAGGAGTTTTCGGTTTTGACGCTGAAAATAGATTAGTCATTATCAATTCTTATTGAAAAAATTAATTTAAAAGTGTTCAGGAAATCTAAAACTGTGAATTGTGTTGTCGTAATGATTTTCCCGCAACCAATCTAAATCTGATTTCCAATTTTTAATGGCATTTTCCATTTTCTTGTTTCTGCCATTTTCACCGATACGTCCAAAAATATGAAATGCGACTTCGCGTAGTCCTAAACCAGTTTTTTCGCATACAGCTTTCTTTAACGCTTTACGACGTTCATTCACGAGTGTTTTTTTCTGAACATTATATCCGAATACTGATTTTAATTCGTGTTCAAGTCGCCTTTCTCCAAAATCGTAGAGATTTTCGCTTTCATTCTCAAGAGATTCTTTAACTGTTGGAAACTCAAAACCGACAGATGCCAAAAATTTCAATCCTTCGTGTTCATCAATTCTTGAATCGCTTTTTAAATAGGGAACAGGCTCTTCTTCATCCAGCCACCAAAACCAAAAATCTTCTTGAGTCATATATTGACAACGAAAATTTAATTCAATGCCAGCCTCTATTGAACGCTGCAAATATTCTTTATCAAAATCGTTTGTTCCGATTACAATTACTTGTTGTTCTTCCCATATATGGTTATAACCGTTGTCCCCTTTAACCACTCCGCCTTCCAATTCGATTATTCTTTGGATTGCCAAATTGTCATAAGGTTCATATCCCGTAACGCCAATGATTTTATTTTCAATAAATTTTCTTTTCATATTAATTTTGTTCTAAGCAAATAAGTTTCCATAAGTAAAAAACGATCAATCAGATTAGAAATCCAAAAGATCGTTCAAATTTTTTGCTGACACTTATATTATATGAAAATCGTCAAATCGTGAACGCTTTTCACTAATTCAAAATTAAAGTTTGTCATACTCTTTCGCTTCAACATCCGGCACTTTTGCCAAAATTTCGCGGGCTTTTTCCCAATCACCATTTTTAGCGCGTTCGGCGAAAGATTTTCCGACATTCCAACTTGAAATTTGGCTCGCTAAAGCCAAAGCGACGAATTCATCGAGCGATATTTCCTCGCGTTCGGCGATTTGTTTTGCCTGACGAAACAGAGCATCCGGGACTTTTGTGTTTATTGTCGTCATTATAAATCTTTGATAAACACAAAAATTTCAGGCGATTTCCAGACGGATTTCTTTGCCGAGTGCTTCGGCATATTTCCGCAAAGTTGAAAGCCGTATGTCTTCCGAATGATTTTCATATTCAAGCAATAATGCGGCTGAAACATTAAACCGCCAACGCGAATCATTAAGTTTATCAAGCAAAAGATTTGCCGCTACTCGCTGAGAACGAAAAGCGGCAATCAATATATTTGCATCCAAAATAATTTGCAGAATTGGTTTCATCAAATTATATATGAATCATCAACACCTTCGGCGGCTTCCACTTTTGATTCGGAAACGGTCGGGTGCGCGTGAATCGCTCCGCCGGATTCATCTTCAATTCTTTGATGTACCGAAATTCGAGCGGCAAATCTTGCGCGTGCCATTTGCTGCACAATTATCTTTCTAGCTTCAATTTTAGAAATTTCTTCTAATAATCCGTCAAACTGCAAACTATATAAAGAAGCATCGCTCTCCCAATGATCATCGCAAAATTGTTCGGCGATTCCGTTTTTCAGAAAGCGTCCGATTTTCTCGATTTTGCCTGTTTCTTCATCTTTTAAGATTACATATTCCATATTTTTAAATTCCTTCGGGACGTTCGATTCGTTGCGCCGAATTCACCAACTCTTTGATGATCTTCGTTCTCTGAATGTCAAAAGTTTCCAAATCCCGCAACTTTTCGTATAAATGATGTGTTTCGGTTTTCAAACGAAAACTCTCCGCCGTATGAAATTGTAACTCGAATCGCTGATTTTGTGAAGAAATTACGGTGATGTTGATGCCTCTGTAACCCGTATCTCTCGGCGTTTCCGCATTTTCCCAAGCGTTCCAGATTCTGTTCGGCGGAATCACAAAACCTCTTTGCCTAAGTTTTTCAATCGTGTGTTGAAAACCATCCGCGTATTCATCAGTTTGAAAAACAAAGGTATAACGCAAAGCATCATTATTTCGACGCGCAACTTTTTCCATTTTTTTACCGATGGATTGATTGCTATTATCTTTTTCGGCAAGAAGCAAAAGTTTTCTTACTAAAGATTCTTCTGCTTTGAATTTATGTTCCAAACCAACAATTTCAGCGGAAATTTCCCGTGCGGTGGTTCGCAAATCGCTGATGATTTGCGGTTCGTTTTCTGCGGCTTGCTTGAGTAATGCTTGAGCAATCTGCCGCGCTTGATTTAGAATTTCGAGATTTTGCATCTTATGAAAAAGTGGTCAGTTGGATAATAAACCCAACTGACCACTGACTACCGACTGCGGACTAATAAATTACATGTGAATCGTCAAATCGTGAACTCCTTCGGCGGCTTCCATCATTGATTCGGAATTATAGTTTATCAAAATCTTCCGCTTCAACATCCTGCACTTTTGCTAAAATTTCACGAGCTTTTTCCCAATCACCATTTTTAGCGCGTTCGGCGAAAGATTTTCTGACATTCCAACTGGAAATTTGGCTTGCTAAAGCTAAAGCAACAAATTCATCAAGCGATATTTCTTCGCGTTCGGCGATTTTTTTTGCCTGACGAAAAAGAGCATCCGGGACTTTTGTGTTTATTGTCGTCATTATAAATCTCCGACAAATTCCAAAAATTCTTTCGGCGTTACTAATTTTATACCAAAATCGGCGGCGGCGGGAAAGTCTTTTTTGTTGTAGGTGATAATAAAATCAGCACTGACGCGGACAGCGAGTTCGAGAATAAAAGCATCATTCGGGTCTTTTGCCAGAAGCCGCCAAAGATAAAAAATATCGTTAAATTCGGCGATTGTGCAAAGTCCATCGAGAAAAATATCAACATCCAATTCTGAATAGGACTTTCGCTTAACCAAAATCACAAAGCCGGAATCGTTGGATTCTTTAGTTGTGATTTTAGAAATTCAGCGAATAATCTGTTCCTCACTTGATAGATTGTCGTTCTCAGTTCTTGGGCTTTCACTTTTAACGCGACCCACATGATTTTTTCTCATTATTTTAACGCAACTTGGTATTATAATCGGTAAATACCGAATCAGACTTCAACTTTCAGACGTGCCGGACGGTCGGTAATTTCAAAAATTTCGCCGTGCGGGACGATTGTTATTTGTCCGAATTCTTCCAGTAATTCACGATAAGCGGCGGCGACAGGACGCGGTTTGCGCTTTAAATCATACAAGCCGCATTTGCAGACATTGCCGTTTTTTTCCGCCAGTCCCGAATCCCAATCAATCTGGTCAATCAGGCTATACCAAGTAAAACCGAGAACCGGAACGCCGTCTTTTCGCATCCGCAAAACATTGATCCACTGTTTCCAAAGCCACGTCGGAGCTTCTTTCGGATCGAAAGTGTTTGTTTCGGTGTGCATCACGGGTTTGCGGTAACGCTCATAGTATTCGTGCGCGATTTGATACCAGCCCATTACATCTTCCGCCGTGCAGATTTCGCCGTCGGGTTTCACAATTTTCTCATTGCGCCCGTAGTAATCGCTGCCCATAATTTGATAACCCGGCGGTTCACCAGCCATAAACCATTCGTATTCTTCGCGGGTTAAACCGTTGTCCATCATATAGATACAAACATCAGCGTCGGGCGGATGCGCGTATAATAAATCGAGCGCGATAAATCTCTGTTTGTTCGCCAGCGTTACTTCCGGCGACGGCACGGCGCGGGCTTCGTGCAGATATTCGGCTGATTCCGATTGAACGATCACGCAGTCGGGACGCTGTCCGGCGATTTTGTGCGTTGCCAAAATGCTCGCCGCAACGATATTTTTGATCGCCGTCACAAAGCCTTTATCGGTTTTTAATTGCTCGTTCCAAATGCCGTCCTTCGCGCTCATCCGCGCCGTTACATAAATTTCGTTAACCGGCGTATAAAATCTAACCCACGGATAACGCTTTGCAACAGCTTCGGCATAATCGGCAAAATGAACCGGGAATTCGGGATTTTGAAAATTTTCAATCCAGTCGGGAACGCCGAAATGCAGCAGATCGAGAATCGGCGTAATGTTCAAACGCTGCATTTCGTTCATCGCTTCGTCGGCGAATTCCCAGTCGAATTCGTCCTTTGATTTGTGAATTTTGTAATACGGCAAACCGTATCGCAAAACCTTCAAACCGAGTTCCTGCACGAGCCGCAGATCGGTTTTATAATTGTCGTAATGACCGCATTCTTCGAGTTCGTCGCGTCTGGTCTTGCCGTTATTGATCGTCGGATACGAACATTCGATGCCGGTCGCAAACATAAAATTTCCGGCAAATCCATCCGGCAGACCGCTGCCCGAAAGTCCCGCCGCGCCGCCGTGCTGATCGCCCGCATAGTTGCCGTCGCCGTGCTGTTTTTTGATAATATCAAGGAAACTTTTTGCCATAATTTCAATAATGGAAAACGGAAAATGATTTTAAATCAGATTTTATTTTCCGTTTTCTAAAAATTTGTCTGCCGTCCGCAGAGATAAAGCCATAATCGTCAATGCCGGATTGAGGGCTAACGCGCTCGGAAAGGTCGAATTGTCGGAAATATACAGATTCGGAATGTCGAAACTTTGTCCGTTTTCATTGACGACCGCATTATCCGCGTCTTTTCCCATTCGGCAAGTTCCGATAATATGTGCGTTGCGCGGAAACGCCCAGACATCTTTTGCGCCCGCCGCTTCCCAAATACCGCGCATCGTCTTTTCGGCGTGTTTCGCTAGCCGTTTTTCATTTTCGCCGTTGGTAAAATGAACACGCGGTTTCGGCAAGCCGCGTGCGTCTTTTTCGTCGGACAGTTCGACGAAATTGCTTTCCGACGGCAGACATTCGCCTAAAACATCAATACCCGCCGTATGATTGTAGCCGTTCATACATTCGCGCAGTTTTTCGCCCCAGATTTTGCGTCCGCGGGCGACTTGTCCGGCATAAGTTACGGGCATCACGCCGATTGACTGCAACAGATAACCGCCCGCGAAATCGGCGTTTTTCGGGCGATGCGTGTCTTCGGAAATCAACGCTCCGGGAATTCCTTTGAACGGACGCACGGCTTCGTCGAATTGTCCCCAAATTTGAAGTCCCGTGTGCGCCATAAAATTTTTGCCGACTTGCCCGCTCGAATTTGCGAGGGAATTAATCAACAAAAACCTCGGCGTTTCAATCGCGCCACCGCACAAAAAAACATTTTTGCAAAGTTGTTTTTCGGTTACGCCGTCTTTGACATAAACGACCGCGTTTATTTTTCCAGCCGCATCAAATTCAAAATTCGTCGCAAAACTTTCCGCCCGAATTTCCGCACCGAAATGGACGGCGAGCGGAATGTATGTAACATCCATCGAGCCTTTCGCGCCCGTCGAACAGCCCGCCTGACAAAATCCGCGATTTGTACAAGCCTGCCGCCAACCGATGTGTTTTTGGAAATAATTTTGCGAAAGTGCGGCGTTTGCGGCGGGAACGGTTTTGATATTTAACTGTCGGCAACCGCGTTCCATCAACTGTGCCGCACCGTTTAGCGGCAGCGGCGGCAACGGATATTTTTGCCGATTCGGTTCGCTCCACGGATACGGCGAAAAGCCGGAAATACCGAGAAAATTTTCGATCTCGTCGTAATACGGTTCTAAATCTTCATAACTTAAACACCAATCAAAACCGACTCCGAATTCAGTATAAAGCCGGAAATCGTCGGCGTGCGCCCGCGGCGTGTAAGCCGTGTAATGCAAAGTCGAACCGCCGACACCGATGCCCGAATTATTTTTGCCGAAAGCAATCGGATCATTTCCCGCGCTTAATCGTTCGTCGTTCCAGAAAAGTTTATTTTGTGCAGTTTCGTCGGTGGCGAAATCTTCGGCGGGCGACCAGTATTTTCCGGCTTCGAGCGCGACAACTTTCAAACCCGCTTCCGCCAAACGTGCCAGAAGCGGCGAACCGCCCGCACCCGTGCCGATGACGACCGCATCAACCGTTTCATTGTTGGAATAATGCCGCATCTGCGCGGCAGAGTTTTTAGATTCTTTCAAATTTCCCCTTGTTCGTTGTCTTTAATAATTAAAATAAAGTTTAAGAATTTTTGCCCACGAAAGACACGAAATAAACGAAAAATTCTTCGATTTAATTTTCGTATTTTTCGTGGGCAAGAATTCTTCAATATTCCTCACTCAAAACACGCGGTTCACGCGATTCGAGTTCGTTCAAGCCGATTTGCGTCCAACCCGGCGCGTCCGCCATTCCAACGTAACCGATGCGCTCTTGCGCGAACGGATGCGCGTAATAAACTTCAACCGCTTTTGCCAAAAGCTCTTCAAAAAACAGTTCGGCGGAGAGCGTTTTCCAAATTTCGCCCGCCGCTGTTCCGTTTTGAATTTCGGTCAAAATTTCGTTTTGCTGGAATTCGTTCAATCGAACAAATTCCGCGCCGAATTTATTTTGAGCCGTTTCGTTTATTCCGCCGAGTCCGCCGCGAAAAGTTTCCGCATCGTTCGGCAACTCGTTATAACGCCAGCCGTTGCTTTCATTTTCATTCAAACTTTTATCAACAAATGCCGCACAATCAACAAAATCAGAACCTTCATCCTGAATTATCAACCACCGGCAAACCGCATCGAGCAGAGCAAATTCCGCCGCGTCAAAAAACTTCGGCTGATAATCGTCTGTTTCGCGCAGACGTTTTTCTAAAGCGGTTCGTGTCGGTTCAGTTACTGCGTCGGTTTCGAGTAAACGCCTGACCGTTCCCTTCGGATAAATGTCCATAAATTGACTTTTATCCGAGTTTTCCGCCCGTAACTTCCACCAAACTTCCCGTCATAAAACTGCCGTCGCTAGATGCTAATAAAACGTAAGCGGGCGCAAGTTCTTCTGGTTGTCCGGGACGTGCCAGCGCGACTTCGTGACCGAAATTTTCGACTTCATCGGCGGGCATCGTGCCGGGAATATTCGGTGTCCAGACCGGACCGGGAACGACGCAGTTGACGCGAATTCCTTTTTCGCCGAGCGACAGCGCAAGCGATTTTGTAAAGGAATGAATCGCACCTTTCGTCGCCGTGTAATCAATCAAAATTTTGTTGCCGACGATGCCGACGATGCTGCCTGTATTGACGATTGCGTCGCCTTTCTGTAAATGCGGCAATGCGGCTTGTGCCATAAAAAAGTAGCCCAAAATGTTCGTGTCAAACGTGCGCCGCAAATCTTCTTCGGTGATGTCTTCAAAATTTTTCTGCGTTTTCTGAAACGCCGCGTTATTGACCAAAATATTTAAACCGCCGAATTTTTTAACCGTTTTCGCCACCGCGTCAAAACATTTTTTGCGGTCTCGCACGTCGGCTTTTATCAATAGACATTCACCGCCGTTTTTTTCACAAAGACGCTTTGTTTCTTCCGCATCGCCGGTATTTTCGTTGTATAAAACAGCGACGCTTGCACCTTCTTTCGCAAACGCAATCGCCACCGCTCGACCGATTCCCGAATCCGCGCCCGTGATAAGCGCGACCTTTTCTTTTAATTTTCCCGCCGCCGCGTAATTCGACAGATCGCTGTCCGGCTGTTGTTTCATCTCGGACTGCTTCGCCGGATACGGCAATTTTTCGGCTTTGATTTCCTTCGCCGCCGGACGTTTTTCCTTCTCACTCATAATTTTACTACCCTTTTTCTTAAATTTTCAGCAAAATTTGATTTTGCTAAACAGACAGATTTATGTCCTGTAAATATATGATAATAATTTTCCAAAACTTTTAATGTAACCAATCTAACACAAACAAAACATAATCGGATTTTTATTTACGTTATTTACGTTATAGAGTTTCGGCAATCGCAAATTACGTTACAGATTAAAATAAGAAGTGATACAAATCGAGAAATAAAATCATCCGTCGCCGGCGGTTTGAAAGGCTTTATTTTATGATAATTGATATTTACCGGCAAAAGGCTTACTTTTAGAGTAGGTTTAATTCGTATTCAGATTAAAGAACAACAATTTTATGCAAGTGTTTTGGGGTGTCGAGTTTCCGCGTCGCGCCTGAATCGTCTGTTGCTAACAAACGATTTAACTTTACTTTCTCCGACTTGCCCTGCAATTTCCGTTTATTAAACTTTGACCTTCTGTTTACGGATGACGGTTCAGACTTATGAATAAAGATCAAGCGGAATCTTCTTTACAATCATTTCAACAGCGGCATCTGATGGTCGTCGGAATCGGCGCGTCGGCGGGCGGGATTAAAGCTCTCAAGCGGTTTTTCTCTTTAATGCCGACGGATTCGGGAATGGCGTTTGTGGTTATTCTGCATCTTCTTCCGCATCACGAATCGAATCTCGCCGCCATTTTCCAGACGCAGACCGCAATGCCCGTTACTCAAGTGTGCGAAACCGTCAAGGTCGAGCCGAATCATATTTATGTCATTCCGCCGGATAAAAATCTGGCGATGGTTGACGGTCATATCGAATTGACCGAGCCGCAGAAATCACGGGGAAGACGCACGGCGATTGATCTTTTTTTTCGGATACCCGCCGACGCTTACGGCAAAAACGCCGTCGCCGTCGTTTTGTCCGGCACGGGTTCGGAACACGGCGGCTTTACGCTTGTGCAAGACCCTTCAGAAGCCGAATATGACGGAATGCCGCTCAGCGCAATCGCCACGAATCTGGCGGATTTGGTCTTGCCCGTCGAGGAGATTCCGGCGCGGTTCATCAATCTGCAACAGACGGCGGAAGAATTTGATTTTGATAACGACGAAAAGCCGCCGGAAATCAGCCGGAAAAAAACTCTGCGCGAGATTTTAACGCTTTTAAAAATCTGCACCGGACACGATTTTGCCAATTACAAACGCCCGACGCTGCTCCGCCGTGTCGCCCGACGGCTTCAGGTTCACGGACTCGCCGACATTGCCGATTATCTCGTCTTCTTACGCGAAAATCCCGAAGAATTAAACGCGCTGCTCGCAGATTTGCTGATTTCCGTAACCAACTTTTTCCGCGATAAGGAAACATTTGAAGCGTTGGAGAGGGAAGTCGTGCCGAAACTTTTCGCGGGCAAAACGTCCGCAGACACGATTCGAGTTTGGGTTGCGGCTGCGCGACGGGCGAGGAAGCCTATTCGATGGCGATTATTTTGTGCGAATACGCTGCGAATTTGACGGACGCGCCGAAAATTCAGGTTTTCGCCTCCGACATCAACGAACGCGCCATCGCGTCGGCGCGTGGATGCCAATACGACGAAAGCGTCGCGGTTGACGTTTCGCCGGAGCGTCTGCGGCGGTTTTTCGTCAAAAAAGGTTATGCTTATCAGATTAAAAAGCAGTTGCGCGAAATGATTCTGTTCGCGCCGCACAATGTTTTGCGCGATCCGCCTTTTTCAAAACTCGATTTAGTTTCCTGCCGCAATTTATTGATCTATCTCGCCCGCGACACTCAGGAAAAAGTTTTGGAGATTTTCAATTCGGGTTGAATCCGAACGGCTTTTTGTTTTTGGGCGCGTCGGAAACAGCGGATAATGCGTCTGCGATGTTTTCCGCCGTTGACAAAAAACACCGCATTTATAAATCTTCAGCGGCGGCGAAAAACAAGTCCGCCATTGCCGCTTTTGGGCGGCAGACCGTGGAGCGCGAAGTTAAAACTGCCGAAGATCGTTGGTTTCTGGCGCGTGTTCTGCCGTATCGCGCGGCGGAAGACCAAATTGGCGGCGTGGTGCTGACGTTTTTGGACATCACTTCGCGCAAACGGCACGAAGAAGAATTGCGTGAGAGCGAAACTTTCGTGCGCTCGACTTTGAATTCGCTCGTGCCGAGCATCGCCATTCTCGACGGCGACGGCAAGATTCTCGATGTCAACAATGCGTGGGCGCGGTTTGCCGAGGAAAACCGCTGCAACACTCCGCGTAACGGCATCGGCGCAAATTATCTGGACGTGATGCGTCAAGCCGCCATTTCCGACGAACCTGACGCGCAACTTATTTTCGACGGAATCGAAGCCGTCCTGAACGGGAATTTACAGAAATACGAAGTCGAATATCCGTGTCATTCGCCGACTGAACAGCGTTGGTTTTCGATGAACGCCAGTCCGCTCGACACGACGCGCGGCGGCGCGGTTGTTTCGCATACCGACATTACGACGCGCAGAAAGACGGAGAAGGCTCTGCGCGATTCCGAAAAAAAATTGCTTCGCTGGAATGAAGAACTCGAATATAACGTCGAAGCGCGAACATCCGAACTGGCGGAGGCAAACGAATTTTTGCAGCAGGAAATCGTTGAGCGCAAACAATTGGAAGGCGAACGCACCGAATTATTAAAGAAAATCGTCGGCACACAGGAAGACGAACGCCGGCGAATTGCCCGCGATTTGCACGATCATCTCGGACAGCAATTGACCGCGCTGCGGCTCAAACTCGAAATTCTCAGAGAAATTTGCGGCGACGAAGAATTATACGGACAGATTAAAGAATTGCAAACAATCGCGCGAAAAGTTGATTCGGATGTTGATTTTCTCGCGTGGGAATTGCGTCCGTCCGCGCTCGATGATTTCGACATTGCCGCCGCGCTCGGCAATTATGTTGCCGAATGGTCAAGACAGTTTGAAGTTCCGGCTGAATTTACCTGCCGAAGTTTCGACAAAAAACGGCTCGCGCCCGAAGCCGAAAATAATCTTTACCGCATCGCGCAGGAAGCCTTAAATAATATCGCCAAACACGCACGGGCAAAAAGCGTTGACGTTTTGCTCGAACACCGCGACAACTTTGCCGTGATGATTATCGAAGACGACGGCATCGGATTCGAGCCGGATAAGGAGCTTGCGGCGAGAAAAAACGGTAGAGGACTCGGACTGATCGGAATGCGCGAACGCGCCGCTCTGATCGGCGGTTCGCTCGAAATCGAATCCGCAACCGGAGCAGCCACGACGATTTTTGTCCGCATTCCGATTAAGTCAGAACCGTCTGCGGTAGCGGGCGGTTGAAGTTTGGCAACTCGGTATTACGCGATAAACTTGATAACTAAAGTTAAATCATTTGCTGCTGCAAACGGTTCTGACAGGAGAGAAAATGGATAAAATTCGCATTCTGATTGCCGAAGACCACGAAACGGTGCGTGAAGGCTTGAGATTAATAATTGACAACCAGACGGATATGGAAGTCGTCGGTGAAGCGAGCGACGGGCGCGAAGCCATCGCCCGCGCCCGTGAACTTCTGCCCGACGTTTTGGTGATGGACGTTTCAATGCCCGAATTGAACGGTTTGTTAGCCGCCGCCAAACTCAAAAGAGTCGCGCCCGAAATAAAAATAATAACTCTCACGCGCCACACCGACGAAGCGTATTTACAGGAACTCCTGCAAGCCGGAGTTTCGGGGTATGTCTTGAAACAAAGCGCGTCGAACGAGTTGCTCCGCGCCATTCGCGTCGTCGCAGGCGGCGGCAATTATCTCGATTCGGCGATCACGGGGAAAGTTTTCAACAATTATTCCGCCAAACGCGAAAAAGTGCGCGGCGAAATGCGCGGCGCACCGCTGACGACGCGCGAATCGGAAGTTTTGCGCCAAATCGCGTGGGGTTACAGCAACAAGGAAATCGCCGAACGATTGGACATTTCCGTCAAAACTGTCGAATCGCACAAAGCCAAATCCCTGCAAAAACTCAATATGCGAAAGCGCACCGACATCATCCATTACGCCGTTCTGCAAGGCTGGCTGCAAGAAGAATAAAAAGGTTCGAGGTTCAAGGTTTCAATCCGCTTCAACACTCGAATCTTTAACTCTGAACTTTGAACGAACATCCCGCCAACGTATCAGGGAAATCCTTGACCTTATTTTCTTATTTCCCCGATATAAATAAATTCCGCGTCGCGCGATACTTATAAAACGTAATTATCAAGTGTTGGACAGTGCGTTTTTATTTATTATCTGATGTTACGCACAAGCGGCTAACTTTAAGCTAGTTAATTCCTTAAATGCTGCTTTCAAGGCTTGATTGTATATTTTTGTTTTCATTGCAAAATGATTCATCTTGTTGGCGAATTTCAGTTTTTCCAATTTGATATAACCTAACATTGACGCATATAAATGATTCGTTTGCGTTTTCTCCGTCCGCGTTGGCGATTTTCCGATTGACACATTTTGTTTCAGACTTTTGTGATATTCCTCAACACTCCACCTTTTTTTGTAGATTGTCGTAAATTGATCATCGGTCAAATGAACATCATTGCTCACCAAAAATCTGTAACCTGTCGAATTATCTTTGTTTGTAAAGAATTGCTTGGTCAGCAAGACCGGAAATTCCAAGTCTTTTAACCAAACCACAACAGGTTTATTATTCGGTATTTTCAATTGATCTATTCTTGTCCGATTCCCCGCATCCCGGTCTTCTTCGCTGGGTGCTGCCAGCCGATTGCTCTGCATATCAAAAATAAATATCTTCTTCTTTTGATTGATAAACCTCATATTTGCCACACTTGCGAACCAACTGTCGGCAATAATGTATTTGAATATCAAGCCATTAGCTATTGCTTGACCAATCATCCGAAGCATCAACTCATTTTTTGAAACATCGCTTTTTCGCTTCTCTTTCTGTGTTTTTACATCGCAAAAGCAAATCGTCTTTTTGATCGTTTCAAACCCGACAGGCACTCGTAACGTCTCTGTTTCGTCATCTTTGCAAGTGTGATAAAACGCATTTAAGACGTTGATGCCTTTGACATTCCGCTTCTTTGAATGATCCCAATGCCAACTAATTATGTCGTTCTCGTCGGTATAGGCTTTCTCGATAATGAAATCATCAAATATCAAACAAGCATCTTCGGCTTGATGTTTCCTGACTAACGGCTTGACCGTTTGCCACAAAGTTTTACTGCTAAAATCAGCATCCCTCAGCAAGCGCGTGATGCTATCGTGCTTGATTTGATTATCTACCAATCTTGAAAGCCCGGTTGCACTTGTCTGCCCAAAACTCGAAATTAAATAATCAGTGTATAAATCTAATAAGTTTTCCACTTTTTCAACATATCATTTCTTTTTGCTCATTTTCTACTTTTTGCGTAACATCAGTTATTATATTTGCACTGTTTATTCAAACGAACAAGGGGATAGGGCAAACGCATTAAAAATGTAAGAAGCGAGAAAAGTGTGTAAAACTTGAACTTATTCTATTTTGGGATGAGGAGAGAGATTGAAACAATTAAAAACAAAGACGTTATTTGAAAGTGTCGGGAAAATAAAAGACCC
>JBBPXX010000063.1:0-4300 GCA_038200505.1 Pyrinomonadales bacterium
ACATTGGCAGTAAGACTTGAAATTCTTCGTCCGTTAAACTCGTGACAGAAAGAAATTCTCTCGGCTTTCCTTTTAATTCATCATATTTTAACATTTACACAGTTTATCTGATTTTTCTTATTTCAAATAATGTCTAATATACTTCCATTCGTGCCATTGTTCATCCCATTGACGCTCGACAATTTCACCGACTAAGATGCAACGCTCGACATCAACTTGCAGTAAATCATCATCATTCATTTCCTCAAAAGCGTGTTGCGTAACAACCAGTTTTCCGTCGTGGACGCAATTTCTAAATTTTTTCAATACGCCGACAAACATTTTCCGGTTTAATTTTACATTCTTATGTCTCCAAAAGCTGTTTGGCAATGACTATTCTTTGAATCTCGCTTGTGCCTTCGCCGATGGTGCAGAGTTTTGAATCGCGCTGATTTTCTGCGCTGCACTAAGAACGCAGAACACCTAAATCGTCGCAGATTTTTCTTGCTAAACTTTCCTTGGTTTCACGATGACGCGGAACGGTGGTAGATTTACCGTTCGACAAATTTTTATAAACCGAATGTTTTGCACCTTCACGAAGCAGAAAACAATTGTATCTTTCAAGATGGCGGATTAAATCCTTGCGCTTCATATTTAAGCCGCTTCAAGAATTAGTTTTTCTCGAATTACGCCCGATTTTTCAGACAAACGGCTTTCGGCTTCTTGACGGTTCGCTTCCAAAATCAACTGAATCGCTTCGGTCAAATTCTCGCGGACTTCTTCCAAAGTTTCGCCTTGCGTATTTGCTCCCGGCAGTTCTGCAATATAACCGATATAGCCGCCTTCTTTTGCCTTTTCATAAATTTTGGTCAAAGTAAGTTTGGTCATAACTTGAAATTTACGCCTTTAACAACTGCTTGGCAATCACAATCCTTTGAATTTCGCTCGTGCCTTCGCCGATGGTGCAGAGTTTTGAATCGCGCCAGTATTTTTCCGCCGGGTAATCTTTGGTATAACCATAACCGCCGTGAATCTGCACGGATTCTTCCGATACGCGCACGGCGACTTCCGACGCATAGAGTTTTGCCATCGCCGATTCTTTTGTAACGCGCTTGTTGTTGTCCTTCAAAAATGCGGCTTGCTGAGTTAAAAGCCGCGCGGCTTCGATTTGCGTTGCCATATCAGCCAATTTAAATTGAATTGCCTGAAATTCCGCAATCGGCTGACCGAATTGATGACGTTCTTTGGCGTATTTTACTGCTGCTTCATAAGCTCCTTGCGCGATTCCGACGCTTAACGCTGCGATTGAAATACGTCCGCCGTCGAGAATTTTCATCGCTTGCGTAAAACCTTCGCCTTCGTTTCCGAGCAGATTTTCCTGCGGAACTTTGCAGTCTTCAAAAACCACCGAAGCCGTTTCCGAAGCCCGCATTCCGAGTTTATTTTCCTTTTTATCGGAGCGAAAACCGTCCATTGATTTATCGAAAATAAACGCTGAAATTCCTTTTGCGCCTTTTTCCTTGTCGGTTACGGCAACGGCGACTAAAGTTTCGCACGAAATCGCGTGCGTGATGAAATTTTTCGAGCCGTTGACGATGTAATCGCCGTTATTTTTCACGGCGGTCGTGCGCGTTCCTGAAGCGTCCGAACCTGCGCCGGCTTCGGTCAAACCCCACGCGCCGAACGATTCGCCGTGCGCGAGCGGCACGAGATATTTTTGTTTCTGCTCTTCCGAACCGAACATATAAATATGATTCGAGCAGAGCGAATTATGCGCCGCCACCGACAAACCAACTGAACCGTCAACCCGCGCGATTTCTTCGATAATCGTCGCATATTCGATATAACCCATTCCCGCACCGCCGTATTCTTCGGGGAAAATCACGCCCATCAAACCGAGTTCGGCGAGTTTGGGACGCAGTTCCGCCGGGAAATGTTGAGTTTCGTCCCATTCCATTACGTGCGGCAGAATTTCGCTTTCCGCAAACTCGCGGACGCTGTATTTTATTTGCTGCTGTTCTTCCGTTAATTCAAAATTCATAATAAAAATTTACTTGTAAAATGTTTAGTTTGTCTATACAACAATTTATCTTTTTACGGCGTAAAGAACAAATCTGTAAACAAAACCAAACTCGATTTCGATTATAAAAATCTGTCCTGAAAGCCGATTTGTTATAAAATGAAATTCGATGAAAACTACAAAGTGGATTCTAAAATGGATTTTAGGAATTGCCTTTATTTTGGCGGGAATAAACCATTTCCTCAACGCGGATTTCTACCTAAAAATGATGCCGCCCTTTTTGCCGTGGCATTTGTTTTTAATTTATCTGAGCGGCATTTTTGAAATCGCGCTCGGCGTTTTGCTGTTGATTCCGAAATATGAGCGGATTGCGGCTTGGGGTTTGATTGCGCTTTTGATTGCTGTTTTTCCCGCCAATATTTATATGGCTTTTAATCCGCAGATATTTCCCGAATTTAACCAACTTGCGCTTTACCTGCGTTTGCCTTTGCAATTTGTGTTGATTGTGTGGGCATATTGGTTCACGAAAAAAGAACTAGAATAAAATATTATGAATTGGAAAGAAAATCTGCTCGGCAGCGATGCCGAAATAAAAGAACTGCTGCAAAATACGAAAACAATCGCCGTCGTCGGCATTAAAATGGAAGCGCATCAACCTGCTTTTTACGTTCCGAGTTATATGCAAAGCGCGGGTTTTGAAATTATTCCCGTGCCGGTTTATTACCCGGACGCGACGGAGATTTTGGGTGAAAAAGTTTATCGAAATCTGACTGATATTCCCGAAGAAGTTGATTTGGTCACTATTTTCCGCCGTTCAAGCGATGTTGCGAAACACACGGACGACATTCTGGCGAAAAAGCCGAAAGCCGTTTGGATGCAGTCGGGAATTTACAATAACGAAGTTGCCGAAACGCTTGCCAAAGCAGGAATTAAGGTCGTGCAGAATTTGTGTCTGATGGTCGAACATCGCGCCTTAAGCTAACGAACAAGATTTACAAATCAGCGACATCCGCTTAATCACATAACATTTACAAGTAAGTTCTTCCCACCTAAGAAAAAAACATCTGAAATTATTTCGCGCTCATCGTGATATTTTCTTTGATACGTTCGATGTCTGCGCCGACTGAGCGAAGTTTTTTGACGATAGTTTCATAACCGCGGTCAATGTGATAAACGCGGTCAATAAAGGTTTCGCCCGAAGCGCACAGCGCGGCAAGCACGAGCGAAGCCGAAGCGCGTAAATCCGACGCTAAAACGGGTGCGCCCATCAAGCTTGTTTTGCCGCGCACGACTGCCGTATTTCCCGAAATGTGAATGTCTGCGCCCATTCTGATAAGTTCGGCGACGTGCATAAAACGGTTTTCAAAAATAGTTTCAACGACAGTTGAAGTGCCTTCGGCTTGCGTCATCAACGCCATATACTGCGCCTGCATATCAGTCGGAAAAAGCGGATGCGGTGCAGTTTCAACGTCTTTCGCTTTCAAACCTTCATCGCAGCATTTAACCAAAAGCGTCGTTTCATCAATCTGCTTAATTTCAACGCCGACTTCGCGCAGTTTTTCAATCACGGCTTCGAGATGTTTCGGCTGACATTTGGAAATTTCGATTTCGCCGCCCGTAATCGCCGCCGCCACGATAAAAGTTCCGGTTTCGATGCGGTCGGGAATTATGATGTGTTCCGCGCCGTGCAAATCGTCAACACCTTCGATTTCCATCTTTTCCGTTCCCGCACCGCTGATTTTCGCGCCCATTTTATTGAGCAATTCAGCTAAATCTTCAATTTCCGGTTCACGCGCCGCGTTATTAATTGTCGTCTTTCCTTTTGCCAAAGCCGCCGCCATCATCACATTTTCAGTTCCGGTTACGCTGACTCTTTCAAAAAAAGTTTCCGCGCCGACAAGCCGACCTTTCGGCGCACGAGCGACAACATTTCCCGCTTCGAGTGAAACCTTCGCGCCTAATTGTTCAAAAGCCTTTAGATGTAAATCAATTGGACGAGTGCCAATCGCACAGCCGCCCGGCAGCGAAACTTTCGCCTGACCGAAACGCGCAAGCAACGGACCTAACGCTAAAACGCTCGCCCGCATCGTTTTGACGAGTTCGTAAGGTGCTTCAAAAACTTCGATATTTTTTGCATTAACTTTATGCGTCCGAAGTTCCGGCGTTAAAACCGTCGCGCCCAAATCTTCGAGCAATCGCCGCTGCGTAATCAAATCTTTGACATACGGAACATTATGCAAAGTAACGGTTTCGGCAGTCAAAAGCGTCGCCGCCAAACACGGCAAAGCGGAATTTTTCGCG
>JBBPXX010000064.1:0-68099 GCA_038200505.1 Pyrinomonadales bacterium
CGTCAACGCCAAACCGTCTTCCGTCATCCGACCTTTACAAGTCATCGTCGGCGTGGCGAGAATCGTGTTTTCATCAAGGCGACAACTGATATTGCCGTCCGACGAAACGACGTAGCTTCGCTCATACAGCAATTTGCCTATTTCGATGATTAATTTTCGCGCTTGCGACTCTTCCATCAATTATTTAGTTTGAATCTGTAATTTATCGTTGTCGAAATTGAAACCTTATTATCCGAAAATTTATAGGCTTCGATTTCCGTTTCTCTTGCCGCTTCGATTGCACTTTCAGTTAAATCAAAGGGTAAGCCCTGTAGAACTTCAACATTTTTGAATTTTCCTAATTCGTCAAATGTCACTTGGAGACTAACAATTCCCTCAACTTTGTTAGTTTTTGCTTCATATGTCCATTTTGGAATAGGTTTTATTAAAAAAATGGGTTGCTGTTTTACAACAATGCTATAAATGTTTGACTTATAATTGTATGAAGCAATAAAACCAACGATTGTAATTCCAATAATTATAGTTAATCCAAAAGGAACAACTTTTTTCCAAAAACTTTTACAGCACATAATTTTATCCTCACAAAAATTAACCACAGATTAGCACATTCAAACGCTGAGAAAAAATTTCAATCGCGTTAATTCGGCTAATCTGTGGTTTCGGTTTCTAAGTTTACCTGAAAATTATCTGCCCGGATAAGGCGCAGTTTTCACCCGCACAGGCGGTGCAGGCGGCATCGGCGGCGGCGGCGGAACGGCAAAATCATTGTATTCGTCGAACGCATAATCTAAATTATACTGCCGATCTTTTTCGAATAACTCTCTTTTCAGCCGTGAATTTTCTTCGTTAAGTTGTTGAATTCTAAATTCCATCGTCCGATGATATTGACGATGTTTTCTAAACTTATGCCCGAACTGGAAATTCGGCGCGGCAATCGAAACAAAGAAACTTGCGATAAACAACCCGACTGCGAAAGTCAGGAAAAACGGGACAATTCTTTTAAAAAATCCTTTACAGCACATAAAAATCACCTCTTTTGAAAATTTAATACTAAAAACAAAAGCCGAAAGTTTCAAATAAAAACTTTTCTCTGTTTAAGCGTTTCGCCGTCAATCGGAATTCGGTTTCAAATTTTTGCCGTTTGAACCGTTCGGCTGCGCCAAAAAATATGAAAGGCTTTCGAGCGAAATCGTCAAATCAACCGTTTTCAATTTTACGTCGTCATTAACAAGCAAAGGTGTTGGCGCAAAATTCATCACGGCTTTGATTCCCGCTTCGGTAACTTTTTCCAAGACATTTTGGGCAAATTCGGCGGGAACGACGATGACCACTACATCTATATTATCTCTTTTGGCGACTTCGGCAAAGTCTTTTATGTCGAAAATCTCGACATCGCTGACCTTTTGCCCGATTTTTTCTTCATCCGCATCAAAAAGCGCGGCAACCGTAAAATTCGACTGCGAAAAACCGTAATAATCCGTCAATGCCGTTCCGAGTCGTCCCGCGCCGATAATTGCTACAAAATGTTCTTTTTCGAGTCCGAGAATTTTCGTCAAATCCTTGCGTAAATCTTCGACATAATAACCGACACCGCGCACACCGAACTCGCCGAAATACGCCAAATCCTTACGAATCTGCGCCGAATTAAGATGAAACCGCTTCGCCAATTTATCGGACGAAACGGTTTTCACGCCTTCCGCCGCCAACTCATTCAAACAGCGCAGATAAACGCTCAAGCGATTGGTTGTCAGTTCCGATATTTTCTCGATCTTCATAATTTTCGGCTAAATTATACACGCAAACGTGAAAATGTTCTCAATCAACAAGATGTCGAAACCGTTTTCCGCCGTTGCCCTTAAATTTATTATCCATTACAATTTATGTTTCAAGTGTGAAACATAAAGGAGATAAAATAATGTCTGGAAAAGAGGAAAAACCGCAACTCAGCGAATTGTCCACGCTCGGACAGAAATTTTATGACGAAAAGCTGAAATCGATTTTAGAACCTGAGCATAACGGCGAATTTGTGGCGATTGAGCCTTATTTAGAAAGGTATTTTGTTGATACGGACAGCACCAAAGTTATGCTGAAAGCTCTGGCGGAATTGCCCGACAGAAAGTTTTACTTTGCGCGAATCGGATATAAATATGCCCATAAAATCGGAGGCTCATGGCTGAAGAAAAAGGTGTAGTCAATAACTATTTAGAAGCTGTTTTGCAAATTCGGCTGACTAATGGAGCGACTATCGAATGTGTTCTTGACACAGGTTTTAACGGTTGGCTTTTATTGCCGAGAAAATTTGTCGAAGCGAATTCGCTGTTGTTTGTCGGACGCGAAGAAGTCGTCATGGTTGAGGAAATTTCTACTGAAATTGACACGGCTGCGGCAGAAGTGAATTGGATGGACAGCGATTTATCAATCCACATATTCGTCAGCGAAACCGACGAAGCACTAATCGGCGTAGAAATGTTGGTTGATTCGATTCTCGAAGTTGATTACAAAAATCAAACCGTAAAAATTACAAAATGATTGCATATCTGTCAGGAAAACTTTTAGAAAAAGAAGCAAATTCGGTTATCGTAGATGTCGGCGGTGTCGGTTATGACGTGATGATTCCGCTTTCGACTTTTTATGATTTAGGCGAAATCGGCGAAGATGTTTCGTTACGGATTTTCACTTACGTCCGCGAAGACACTTTGCAGCTTTTCGGCTTTAAAACGATTCGTGAACGCGAACTTTTTCTGCTGTTGATTTCCGTTTCCGGCATCGGACCGAAATCGGCAATCACGGCACTTTCGGGAATGAGCGCGGACGAAATTATCGGCGCGATTCGTCAAAATAATCTGGCGCGTCTGAATTCGATTCCGGGTGTCGGCAAAAAAACCGCCGAAAGATTAGTCATCGAACTGCGCGATAAAATCGTCAAACTTTCGGTAGTCGCCTCCGAAGAAATGAAGTCCGAAGGCATACCGCAAATGTCGGGCGACACGGTTTATGACGACGCGCTTTCCGCACTTAATAATCTCGGCTATCATTACAACGCCGCCGAAAAAGCCTTGAAACAAGCGATGCAGGAAGGCACGGAAATGTCCGTGCAAAAATTGTTGCGGAGAAGTTTGCAACTTTTGGCGAAAGGCTAAAAATTAATGATGACCGAAGACTTTGAAAATAACGACAACCGCGACGGAAACGCTTTTGATAATGAAGAAAAGCAGTTTGAATTATCTCTGCGTCCGACGCACCTTCAAGAATATATCGGGCAGAAAAAGGTCAAGGATAATCTGCGAATTTTTATGCAAGCCGCGCTTAAACGGCGCGAGGCACTTGACCATATTTTGTTGTTTGGTCCTCCGGGAACAGGCAAAACTACGCTTGCAGGAATTACCGCTAATGAAATGGGCGCGGAACTCAAATCAACTGCCGCGCCGATTATCGAAAAAGCGGGCGATTTAGCCGCGCTTTTGACGAATTTGGAAGAAGGCGACGTGCTTTTTATTGATGAAATTCATCGGCTGAATCCGGCAATCGAAGAAGTTCTCTATCCGGCGATGGAAGATTACAATCTCGATTTGATGATCGGGCAAGGCACGGCGGCGCGTTCGATAAAATTGGAATTGCCGAAATTTACGCTCATCGGCGCAACGACTCGTCCGGGTTTGCTGACTGCGCCGTTGCGCGGACGTTTCGGGATTGTTTTTCATCTTGATTTTTACAATATCGAAGATTTGCAGACGATTATCGAGCGTTCCGCCGGCATTTTGAATGTCGAAATCGAAGAAAACGGCGCGAAGGAAATCGCCCGCCGTTCACGCGGAACTCCGCGCATCGCCAATCGTTTGCTGCGTCGTGTGCGCGATTATGCCGAAGTTGATTACGACGGACGCATCACGGAAGAAGTCGCCAAAGACGCTTTGAACAGAATGGAAGTCGACACTTTCGGTTTGGACGAGATTGACAGAAAACTGCTTTTGACGATCATCGAAAAATTCGACGGCGGACCGGTCGGACTCGGCACAATTTCAGCTTCGATCCATGAAGAAAAAGATTCTATTGAAGAAATCATCGAACCGTATTTGATTCAGTGCGGATTTTTGAATCGCACGCCGCGCGGCAGATTGGCTACGCGTCTCGCTTACGAACATCTCGGTTTGGACGAATTGATGAAAAAAGCAGATTCGCCGGGTTTGTTTGACTGACGATTACAATAATCCAGTTTATTTTCCAACTTGTATTTGATAAAGTATAAATGGTTTCGCACATTTACAGCGAACAGGATTTATAAAAATGAAAGTTTTACTGGCAGATGAATACGGTTTTTGTTTCGGCGTGGAACGCGCCGTCGAGATGGTCGAAGAAGCGTTGGGCGAAGGCGATACGGTTCGCACACTTGGTCCGCTGATTCATAATGAGCAGGAAATGTCGCGGCTGGCGACGCACGGAGTTTCGACGATCAGCGAACCCGTCCAAATAAAACGAGGCGAAACCGCCGTCATTCGCGCTCACGGCGTTACGCCGCAAGTCGAACAGGAATTGCGCGAAAAGGCTTCAAAAGTTGTTGACGCGACTTGTCCTTTTGTAACGAAAGTGCAGAAACTCGCTTCACGCGCTGCCGCGCAGAATCGGCACGTCGTCGTCGTCGGAAACCCGGATCATCCTGAAATGGTCGGCGTTTTCGGTTACGCGCCCGAACATACTTTTGTCGTGCGCGACGTTGCTGAAGTCGCCGGGTTGCCGACACTCAAAAATCCACTGGTCGTTTCGCAAACGACGATAAAATTACAAAATTTTCACGATGTGGCAGAAGCCGTCAAACAAAAAGCCGAAGGCGAAACGCAGGTTGTCAACACGATTTGCTCGGCGACCCGCGACAGACAAGATGCGGCACGAGCTTTGGCGGGCGAAGTTGATGCTTTTTATATTATCGGCGGTCGCCATTCCTCGAACAGCCGCAAACTTCTCGCCGTCTGTCTCGAACAATGCGCGAAAAGTTTTTTGATTGAAACCGAAGATGAAATAAACACGGAAGATCTGCGCGGCGCGGAAACAGTCGGCGTTACGGCGGGCGCGTCAACGCCGAATTGGTTGATTGAGAAAATTACAAAACGATTAGAAGAAATCGGAATGGAAAATGAGTTGGCTTTGAGTTAGATTTTCGATAAAATCACAGCATCTTTTTTTTCACTCAAAATTTAGGTTTTGTAATTTAAAAAGCTGTCCATAAATTGTTTGTTTGTAAACTCTTTGTCTAAAACCGCAATCAAGTTATCAAAATTATTAAAAAGCAGCCAATATCGAAAAACAAATAAATTCCGATACTGGCTGCTTTTTAATAATTTTGAAAGGTTTGCCCTCGGTAGGATTCGAACCTACAGCCAACAGATTATGAGTCTGCTGCTCTAACCGTTGAGCTACAAGGGCGCAAGTTTTATAGTTTAGTGGAAAGTTATCTTTCTAGCAAATCTCTGTACAACTGTTTTCAACTCCGATAATTTCGATAATCAATTTCCTGAAAAATGTTATCGCGGCTTTCGATTTCTGAAAGCATCGCTTCGTTAAACTCGTTCTTTTCGAGCATTTGTGCCAGTAAATTAAAGCGTTGAATATGCGATTTGAAGCGGTTTGACGAATATTGAACGGTTGTCCCTTGATAAATTTGAAATGCCCAATCGCTTGATTGCGCGAGCAGAAGTTCACGCGCCAATTGATTCAAAACTCGTCTTTCTATTTCGTTCGGTTCGTGAAATCTGTTGGCAAATTCGGTCATTTTTCGTTCCGCATCGTGCTGATAAGGATACATCCACGAATTGCCTTCGTTGAGCCAGACTTTGTAATAACCGTTTTCGCCCCACGAAGATGCAGAAGGTTGTTGGGTTTGAATCGGCAAACCTGAATCGAGAAAATCGCCGGGCGAAATGGCGCGGACTCGATCTTTTTTATAGTACAGTTCGCGGAACGTGAAATTCAAAAATTGCGGACCTTCAAACCACCAATGACCGTAAAGTTCGGCATCGTAAGGCGCGGTTACAAGCGGCGGATGTCCACCGAAAGTTTCGCGCAGTTTATATGCTTGCCGGATACGTTTGCCGACAAAATCGGCTGCGTCTTCAGCAGTTTTTGCCCGCGCCAACGACGGAATATACGGCTGTTTTTTATCGCCGGGAACGTCGCGCCCGGAAATTCGGTGATATTTCAAACCCAAATGCCGCCGCGTCGCGTCTTTGTGCAGATGAGGTTTCAAATAATCGAGCGGCAAATCCCAACCGATGTCGCGGTAAAATTCACGGTAAACCGCATTGCCCGGATAACCGACTTCCGCGCTCCAAACCTGTTGCGAAGTTTCCACATCGCGGGCAAAAACCGCCACGCCGTTCGGACATTTTACCGGCGCGTGAACGCCGTAACGCGGGCGCGGTTCGCCGTAGAGAAGCGCGTGTGAATCACCGATAAAGTATTCGATTCCGGCATCTTTTAGAAGATTTTCGATGCCGTGTTCGTAAGCGCATTCGGGCAGCCAAATGCCGCGCGGCTGTCTGCCGAAATGTTTTTTGTAATTGTTGACTGCAATTTGTATTTGAGCGCGGCGTGATTCGTGCGTTGAAATCAAAGGCAGAAATCCGTGCGTCGCGCCGCAGGTAATGATTTCCAAAACGCCTTCTTCTTGAAGTTCTCGGAAGGCATTTATCAAATTTCGCTGATATTTGTTGTTCCACAAATCGAGCGACGCGCTTAAATTTCTGACATACATCTGCGCGACATCGTAAAATTCGGGTGCTTCTTTCTGAGTTCTTTCGGCTTCTTTTTTGGCGAGTTCGAGCAGGTTTTCGAGATGCCGCGTGTATCGCGTTTCGAGCAGTTTATCCGCCAGCATTTCGCACAGCGGCGGCGAGATATTCATCGCCAGACGGGGTTTCATTCCCGCTTTGTGCAGATTTTGAAAGATAAAAATCAGCGGCAGATAAACTTCCGTGATTGCTTCGTAAAGCCAATCTTCTTCCAAAAATTCGGGATATTCGGGATGACGCACGAATGGCAGATGCGCGTGTAGGATTAGACTGAAATAACCGATTGGCATAAATTAAAGGATAAAGGATAAAGGATAAAGGATAAAGGATAAGAAATAGCTTTTATCTTCACCTTTCGCCTTTTGCCTTTAGTTTGTGCGCGGTTCTGTCCTGAATTTGAAAGAACTAACCGGCGCAAATTTCGGCAGAAATCTCTTTCTTTTTGAAATTTGCGGAAAATTTATCAAACTTGCGCCGAAAACCGTCGGCGATGAAAATTCTTCTTCAATTTCATCTGAAAATATGCCGAAATTTTTCTGTAAAGAAGCCAGCGCATTTTCCGCGCTCAATCTTTCGGCGTTTTCCTGTAAAACCGCAAAAAGGCTTGCGCTGATTTGTTCGCGCAGATTTTCCATTGCGTAGCCGGAAGCCAGCGCGAGAAGCGCGAAACGGATTTCATCGCTTGAAAAATCGTCTTTTTTCTGTCCGATAAATTGCGAAAAAGCCTTGTTCGTCGCGCTTTCCGAACGCTCGAAATCGTCGCCTGCCAACGCGACTTCAAAAGCGTCCTGCGGAAAACCGGAAACGTCCAAAACTTGGGCAAATTGATTGGCGGAAACGCTAAAATTCGGTGAATAAGCGCGGCGCGGCGACGGATTTTTGCGCGGTGTTTCAACCGCGTTGGAAAACATTACGCGGACAAACGGACGATTCGGTGCGTAAAATCCGATTTCGGCTTGATATTTGGAATCTGCATCAACATTAAACCACCACGAACCTTCGGCTTCGACGGGGAAAAATTCTTCGCGTCCGTTTTTTTGATTGACGAGTTTGATAGCCAAGGTATAACTGCCCGTTTTTCCGCCGAAGGCGCGATTCAAAGTTTTGAATGGATTTATTTTGATTGACCAGTAAAAATTCAGCCGCGTCGGAGACTGCATTTGCAGACGGGCGCGATTTTCCTTTTGAATTTCAGGCAGTTTCGGCTCTGATAATTCTTTGAAAATCGGGTCTTCAATCTTGTCTGTATCGTTTAGTTTTCCGATCAATTCAGCTTCGTTCTGAATTTTCGGCGGCAGCATATTTAACGAAAGAGTATCATCTTCATCAACAAAATGTTGTTTAGTCATTTCCGCCGATGAAATCAAGTTTAATTTATCATCATCAAGCGTAAATTCTCTGACATTTGCGCTATCTTCTAAATTTTCGTCTAATTCTTTTTTTTTATCCTGATCATTCATAAAATTTTTCAAAAAGGTTAAATAATTTGAATGATTATGCGGACTTTTGCCGAAAGAAACAAGCGCGAAGATATTTTTGCAGTTATTTTCGTCGTTGAAATACATTTTTTTGTGTGTAAAGAATAATTGCCACAAAAATCACAAAAAAACACAGAAATTTTTTTTGAGAATTTTGTGCCTTTTGTGGCAATTATTCTTTACTTTGCCTTCACGACAACGGGCGGTTTGTAGTTGACTTGTTTGAGTTTTACTTCGACTTTTCCGATGTCGAGGTCAATTTGAGCGCGGACGGGCAAGCGGCGGGCATCGTCCGTAATCCATATAACCATACTGCCGTCTTTTTCAATCAGCCGATTCGTGCCGAAAACCTCCGGTTCTACGCGGAAACACCAGTTTTTTCCCAGAACACTTTTTTGTTTTTCACGCGCTGTTACGCGAACCGGAATTTTATAAACTAACCCCGAATCGCTGATGTTCAGTTCAAATGTTTTGCCGACGGCAAGCGGCAAACGCCGAATCGAGTAAATTCCTGAAATTATATCCTGCGTATCTTTTTGAATCGGCGAAGCCACGCGGCGTGGAGGTCGCGCCATCTCATTCGGGTCGGTTTCTACATACATTACCTTTTTCGCGGCGTAATCGAAAACCGCTTCACTTTCGCGCACACGGTCGCCTTGTTCGTCGCGTTTGACGGTGTTCAAAACTGAAAAATTTTCGCCGCTGATAATAGATTGAATATCCTGATTAAATTTCAAACCGAAGAGTTTTGAAAGTGTGCCTTTCGATGCGACTTCTGATTTGACGAGATAATTTTTGCTGTTGGAAATGTGCTCAACCGTAAAGCTAAGATCGGCAACTTCGATGCCGCGCAACAGAAGTTTACTGAATTTGCCTTCATAAACCAGACTTTCACCGGCTCTGAACGGTTCGGCTTTGGCGGATTTTTGCGCGAAAACCGAAACGCAGGCAAAGCTGAAAATTATTAGAAGAGAGTAAAGTAGCTTTTTCATTCGCAAATCTTTTGTTCGTAAATCGTAAATCGTAAATCGTTTTTTATAATTCGTAAAATACACTTAAATTTATCACAAATTTAAATTGTTTTGTGATAAATTATCTGAGAAAAATAGCTTTGACCAGCAGAACAGACCACGCGAAAATCAAACCCAAAGCGGCGCGGTATTCGCGGTAACGCAGATACAAACTCATATCAAATTTAGTTTCGGACGCTTCGTATGCCGTAAATCGCGGAAAGAAAAGCGGAACTTTTCCGGCATATTCTTTATAATCCGCGCCGAAAATTTCGGTTAATTCCTTCGCTTCGACGCGCATCACAGGTAAATAGATGCCTAAAAATAAGGCGATAAAGATAAGTCCAAGCCACCAAACACCTGAAGCAATCGTAAAACCAACGCCCAAAATAAAACTTCCCAAATAGAGCGGATTGCGTGTGAAACTATAAGGACCGGAAACCGCCAGATTTTGATTTTTGCGAATATGACCGGAAGCCCACGCGCGAATTAAAATCCCGACAACCGCAACCGCGCCGCCGATTGCCAAAGTAATCGGTTCGGGACGCGCAAAAACTAAAAAAACGATGCCGAACAAAAATCCGAGCGGCACACGAAAGCGTTGAATTGATGTTCCGCTTCTCTTACTCATTTATTTCTCGATCAAAAACAACAATTCCTGATTTCCTTTTTCGATTTTCCGCGTCCATTCATTCGTCCAACGCATTGCCGCCATCACATTTTTTTTGTAATCAACTTTCACAAAATCAAGTATTTTACCCGAACGCGCCAAAATTTCATAAAGCTCTTCGGCAGTCGCTTTGCCGTTTGAATTATAGGACAAAATGATGTGTTCGGCATTTGTTCGGGCGAGCAGTTTTTCAATCGCTTCGACTGCCATAAACCTGCCCGAATCGCTTTTTCTAAACTCTTCAAAAGCCGAACCCGCGATTGTGTCGGAAGTGTCGCAGCGTCTTTTGGCTCTGCCGAAAACTTGCGGTCTATCATTTAAAATAATCGTCGTCCATAAATGATAATAAGCCGCATAACGCACACGCGACGGCGGCATTTTTTCGTTGTTCGAGCCGTAAGGCGGATCAAAATATGCTAAATCGGCTTCGACGTTTTCGACTGTTTTGAAAATATCATCATTGTAAATTTCGTGTTCCTTTTCCGATTCAAAAAGTCTTGGAACTTCCAGTTTCATCTTTTTAAAGGAACGCGGCGACCATTCATTTAAATATGATGAAAAATGTCCGAGCGTGCTGTCAACTTTGTCCAAAGCCAGAATCAAACTCGTCAAAACAACCGCTTTTTCGACATCGCTCAACTTCAAATTGTCAATTTCTTCACGAATCGCGTCCAATTTGCGCGTGTTGTGAATCTGCCAGGGCTTTTTGAAACCGTCGGTTTCCGAAGAGCTTTTTCCATTTAAAACGCCGCCGTAATTTTCCGTGAACCAACCGTCTTTTTCCGGCAAAGCGTTCAAGTGATTGATGATTTCCCGATAAAACTTCACGTCTTTTTTATTTTTCAAATAACACAAACCGAAAATTTTCGACCAAACGGCGACATCGTTTGAGATAACTTTGTAACCGATTTGAGCAAATGCCTGTGAAACGCGCGTCGTTCCGGCGAAACCGTCAAACACGCTTTTCGGTTTAACTTTATCGGCAAGCTGCAAAATATACGGCAGAAGTTTCAGCTTTGAACCCGCGTATTTTACACCTTCGGTTTCGGGAGTTTTTGAAGCCGAAGCTGGTTTCATTTAATCTTTTTTCAATCTGCGCTGTCTAACTCCAGTTGCTTCAATGACGGTGAAATTATTTTCGAGAGTGATTTTCTCAATCTCAATTGCTGCCAAAAGCATCTTTCCCGCGTCATTCGGCGTTTGACCTTTTGTTCTTCTCATAACCATTTTCCCGTAAAAATTTTATGCTCGGAAATGGAAAATTTTCGTTGGCTAAAAATTTTATTAAGTCGTTTGCGCTAAAGGAAAATATAATTCTTGCTGAACGCAATCACGCAAATAGGCAAACACCGCTTTAATATCTTCGGCGGTTAATTTCGGATAACTTTCCAAAAGCATTTCTTCCGTCCAACCGTTTGAAAGTAGTTCTAAAATTAGTTCAACCGAAATTCTCGTATTTTTGACAACGGGTTTTTCCGCCAAAATTTTTTCGTCGGAATGAATATGTTTTCGCCAATCAATCATTATTTATAATTCTAATCTTTTCTGCGCCGCCCGCAAAACCGTTTCGACTTCGATGTCCATACAAATCCAGTTATTGCAACTTCGCCGATGGCAATCTACGCGGCAGAAAACATCGGTTCTTTCGACACAAACATCATTTTTATTCGGACTTCCGTTGCGCCACCATTCCGTTGGACCGAAAATGCCGACGACGGGCGCATTTGCGGCAACGGCAAGATGCGTCGGCGCGGTGTCGCCGCCGATGTAGATTTTCGCGCTTTTGGCTAATTCGTAAAAGCCTTTCAAACTCGGTTGGGCGAGTAAAACTTTGCCTGACTTACTGTTTTGCAAAACCTTTTCCGCCAGATTTATTTCGTTCGGCGCGGTTGTAATTACCGAAATTAAATTATTTTCCTGCCAAAGTTTGTCTGCCAACGCGCCAAATTTTTCCGCGTGCCAGAGTTTTGTCGTCCAACCGCCCGCCGGATTTAAAATTGCAAAATTTTCGCCGGATTCCTCGATAATTTTTTCAGATTCTTGTTTGTGTCTATCTTTCGTGAAAATCGGAAATTCAAAATTGTTTTCAGGAACTGAAATATTTAAGGCTTCTTCGGCGAGTTTAAGATTTTTGACGATAATATGCGTTCTTTGCGCGACTTTTACTTTATCGGTGAGAAGAAAACGGCTTGCCGGTTCGCGCAGATTTTGTTTGGCAAACCCGTAAATCCTTTTTGATTTGGCGAGTTTGGCGATGGTCGAAGATTTCAGTAAGCCTTGAAAATCGAGCGTTACGTCAAATTTTAGAGCGCGAAGCTCGCGCAGTTGTCCGCGAACCGTCGAAACGGCTTTGCCGAACTGGTCGCGCTTTCGTAAAGATTTCGTGTCAATTTCAATGAGATTTGTAAGAAACGGATTATCTCTGAGAATTTTCGCCGCACCTTTTTCGACCGCCCAAGAAATTTCTGCTTCCGGCAAAGCGCGGCGAATTGCCGCCAACGCGGGCAGAGTATGCACAACGTCGCCGATGCTGCTGAGTTTGACAATCAGAATTCTCATCGCTTGATTGATATTAAGTCCTGAGCGGAAAATTTTGAAATGCGCGGATGACAATTTCATCGCGTGAAATTATTTTCAATAAAAAAACTGGCAAATTTTACCTAAAATGTTTTATTGTGTAAATTAAGTTTCGATAAAGTCTTAATTTACCTTATGAAAAATTCAAATAATCCGAAACGTGATCTGCGTCCGGCACTGGTTTTTCTCACCGGCGATATGCTTGCCGTGCCGATTCCGCTTGAACGTAAAGAAGTTATTTTAGGTCGCGCACTCGGAGCTGATGTGCGGATAAACGACACGCAGATTTCGCGCCGCCACGCTTGTATCAAAACCGTTTTTGATGACAAAACAAAGCAGACGAGTTACATTTTAAAGGATTTGATTTCAAAAAGCGGAACATTTCTAAACGGGCAGAAAATTAACGAAGAAATTTTGCAGAACGGAGATAAAATTACCGTCGGCGAACATATTTTTCGGTTTGACCTGCTCGACGAAATTGACCGCGAATATCAACGCCAGATTCTTCGTCTGATTTCGCACGACGATTTGACCGGACTTCTTTCGAGCCGTTCTTTTTTCTCCGAACTGCGCCGCGAGACGGCTCGTGCCAAACTGGAAAGAAAAACATTTTGTGTTTTGATGATGGATATTGATTTTTTCAAAGATGTCAACGACACTTACGGACACTTGACAGGCAGTAAAAATCTGGAAGAAATCGGTTTAGCCATCACGCAGAATCTGCGCGTCGGCGATGTTGCGGCACGTTTCGGCGGCGAAGAATTTGCCGCATTTCTGCTCAACGCCGATCTTGCACAAGGAATCGTCGCGGCGGAAAGAATCCGCACGGAAGTTGAAAATTATGATTTCAGCGTAATCCGGCAAGGCAAAGTATCGAAAACTCACCGCATCACAATGAGTGTCGGCGTTGCCTGTTTCCCGAATGATTCAAAAGACCCGATTGAACTTGTCGAAATGGCTGATTCTGCGCTTTACCGCGCCAAGCGCGAAGGCAGAAATCGCGTCTGCGCGTATCGGGAAATAAATGTCGAAGAAGAACTGCACAAATCTTTGCCGCCGCGCAGTAGATAATTTTGCAACTTTTAGTTTCGGTTTGACGTGAAAGACGGACGATGTATGCGTTTGAAATTGAAAACAAAATCAACGCGGCAAAATTAAAGGACAAAATATTTTTTAATGTTAAAATAACAAGTTTTTATTTTATTAAAATAGACGTTTTTCAAAGCGTTTCGATATAATTTTTATTGTGATTACAAAACTCAATCTTGCCAGTCAACCGTTTCGCAATCGTGCGCTGCCGTATATGCTTGCAATGCTTCTGCTGGCTGTCGCCGTGGCGGGCGCGGTGATTTCCTTTGCCAAACTAAGCGATATTAACAAGCGCAGCGAACTCGCCAAAGCCGACATCGAAAGTATGCAGACGGAAGTTCAGGAATTAAAAGGCAAAGGCGAAAAAGTTCAGCAGCAATTGTCGCCCGAACAGCGCGAATTGCTCGTCGCCGCGCATAAACTCGTGGCGAATAAATCTTTCGGCTGGTCGCGTCTGTTCGCCGATTTGGAAACTCTGCTGCCCGGCGGTGTCAGTGTTTCGCGGATTGCCGTCGAAAATATTTATAAAGACGGCGACCAAACAAAAGCCGATCTGGAATTCAGCGTTTTGAGCCGCAATTATCAGAGCGTCATCACGATGATTGACAGTATGAACAGTTCCGGCGTTTTTCAAGCCGAACTGCGCGGTCAGGATTTGCAGAAAACCGAGCGTTTTACTTACACCGAATATAATCTGCGCCTGATTTACACGCCGCGTTACAGTTACGCGCCTGCCGCGCCGAATGATGTCGCGCAAACCGGAGGCAATCAATAGATGAACGAAACCAACGAGCCGAATGAATCGGCGCATAAAAAAGAAGAGCCGGAAATGATTGTCAACGATTACGGCAGTTCGAGAGATGATGCCGTCGTCATCGAAGAAGAAACGCGCACCGTTTTGTTGACCGAAGACGAAACTATCGTCATCGAAAAAGAGCCGCGTATTGACATCGTGCCGAAGAATCGTCCGCGCAAAGTTTATGCGGGAATGTGGGGACCGCTTGAAATCGCCACCGTCGGCGTGGGAATGCTGGCGATTTTGGCGGTGATAATTCTTGTCGTTCTGGTTGTATTGCCCGCGCAGAAACAATTGGAAGCCGATAAAGCAAAACGTGATTCGCTGGAAGCCGAATTGATTTCGTCGCGCGGTAAATATGGAACGATTACTTCAACCGAAGCGCGTGTTGCTGAATTGGTAAATAGTGCCAACGATTTTGAATCAAACTATCTGCGAACAGAGGCGACCGGAAAAACCGAACTTTATCAGCGTTTGAACGGTTTTATCAGCGCGTATAATCTGACCAATACGAGCGGACCTGATTACGCGCCTTTGGAAATTGCGGATAATTCCAATAATAACCAAAATGAAAAGGAACGCGGCAGAGAAAAATTTCAAAGCATTTTTCCGGGCGTTTATGTAACGACGACCGTTGAAGGTTCATACCAAAATCTGCGGCGGTTTATCAGGGAAATGGAAACCAGCAACCAGTTCGTTGTCATCAGCGCGGTTGAATTACAGCCGGCGGAAGGTGCAGAAAAAAATAATCAGAATGCGGCGACGCAAGCGTCAATCAACAGCGTAGCGGTCAATCCGACGAATGAATTCGGCGTTCCGCAAAATCCGATACAGCAGACGGTTTCAGTCGCGCCGCAGCAATCAAAAGCCGTCCGCGGCAAAACACACGGCGAAACGGTTACTTTAAGATTGGAAATGGCGGCTTATTTCCGCCGTTCGAATTTTCAGCCGACGGAAGTTGAAGTCAGCACTCGATAAAGTTTTAAAATGATAAAAGTTTTTGAAGGAAAAACTCCGGCGGAACGGAACAAACTAATTGCGGCAATCGTGCTTGGCGTGATGGCGACGATTGCGCTGACTTATACTTTCGGCGGAATGTTTTTCAGTTCCAAGAAAAAAACAACCGTCGCCGTCAAAGTTTCGCCGACACCGACACCGAAAACATCAACAACCGGCGATACGCAAAATGCGTCGCTTCCGAGTCAGGAAGATGTAAATTTTCAATACACGACTACGCCGGTTGTTTATAATCCGGATAAATTCTACGCGCCGGACGCGGGCAGAAACATTTTCGCGTTCTACGAACCGCCGCCGCCAACTCCGTATGTTACGCCGGAAGTGGTTATCAAACAGCCAACGCCCGAACCGCCGCCGATTCCAACGCCGACACCGCCGATTCTGGTCGGTTATGTTACGCCGAACAGCGTTTATGCCGGTTCAAAAACTTTTCGTCTGGAAGTCAACGGCAATCAATTTACGCCCGATTCGGTAATTTTATTTAACGGAAGTCAGCTTTCGACGACTTATATCAGTCCGCAAAAACTCGTGGCTGATATTCCGGCAAGTCTGATTAACGGCGAAGGTGCGCGAGTTATTACCGTCATTGCGCCGGGCGGACTTTATTCAAATAATATGTCCCTCAACGTGCAGGCACCGCCGACACCCGGATTTCAATATATCGGGATGATTGCGCGAAAGCGTTATAACAATGACACGGCTTATTTTCTGGAAGAAGGCAAACAAACGCCGATCAACGGACGTTTGAACGATATTGTCGGCGGACGTTTTCGCCTTATCAGTATTTCGGCTGAGGAAACGATTTTTGAAGATGTCAACTTAGGCTTCAAACACAAAATCGCGCTTTATCGTCCCGCGCCCGGAGAAGCTAATTACGGTAATTCGGGTCAGCCGGGAAGAGTTCCCGCGCCGGGCGGAATTCCGAGAAACGGCAACGGAAATTTCAATCAATACAATCAAACTGTACCGGCATACACTCCTCCGCAAGGAGAAATTCCGGGTATTCCGAATAGTATTCCGCGGTATAATCCGACACCGCAGAAACAGGCAACGCCGCCGCAAAAAATAAATGACGATGTTGATGACGATGATGGAGATAATCAGTAAAAGTCCAAAGTCCAAAGTCCAAAGTCCAAAGTTAAAAAACAAAGGGCAAAGCGGAATGTCTTTGATCGCGGTGATGGCGGTGATGACGCTTTTTGCGATTGCGCTGTTGGCGATTGCACCGACTGTTCAGCAAGGCATTCAGCGCGAAAAAGAGCTGGAACAAATTCGGCGCGGCGAAGAAGTTGCCGACGCGATCAAGCAATACGTTATTTATTATCAAGGAACAAAACTTCCGAAATCAATGGACGATTTGCTCGAAGGTCTTCCGCAAGGCACAAAAAAACGTCAGATTTTGCGTGCTTCGGCGGCGGTTGATCCGCTTTCAGCAGACGGAAAATGGCGATTGATAAGTCCGACGAGCAAAGCCTTTCTCAATTTCGGAAAGCGTGTGCAAATCTACAATAACGGAGTTCTGCCGGCGAGTCCGGGACAACTTTTTGACCGTTACGCACTTCCTCTCGTCAATATAATTAACAGCGAGAGCGAAGACGATTTGAAGGAAGCCGACGACGAAGAGTTTGAAAATTCAACCGGAGACACACCTTTTATCGGAGTTGCCAGCCAAAGCCGGAGTTCTTCCGTGATTGCTTATTACGGCATCGAAAATCACAGCAAATGGGTTTATACGCCGCTTTTCCGCAGCACGGGCGCAACCTCTGTGAGAGGGAGAAACAACGAATCAGCTCCCAACGCGAATATCAGAAATTCCGTGATTAACAACTCAATAAACACAAGATCATTTTAACCGAAAATAAAAAAAGCAGTGGTTAGAAATGACCACTGCTTCCGAACAAATAAATTTAATCGTTTTTATAAAGTAAAATTAAAACTAACAAAACCGGTTGCTTTGACGGGTTCGCCGTCGCGGGTGAACGGTTTGAATTTCCATTTTTTCACGGCATCCGTCGCCGCACCGCGTAAAAGTGAAGGTCCGCTTGAATTCTGCACTTTGGCAACTTGTCCTTCTTCATCAACAACCACTTCGATGCGGACAATGCCAGTCATTCGCATACTTCTAGCCGTTTGCGGATAAACGGGATTTGCTTTTTGAGTAGCGTATTCTATCAGCGAACCAACCGCCATCGGTGAAGTATCTTTTGGCACATCTGCATTATTGTCAACAACTTCAGTCTTCGCTTGATCGGTAGTTTTTGTCGCTTCCGAGTTTTCAACACGACGTTCTCTAACTTTCGGCAGAACTGTCGCTTCCTCGGTTTTCGGCTTTTGAACTTTCTCTGCGTTTCCGGTTTCTTTTTTTTCGGGAACCGGATTTTCCATTTGCGCTACCGTTTCAGTAGAAGGATTGGCTTTATTAGATTGAGCCGGATTGGTAATCGGCTTATCGGCGGAAGAATTTTGAACGGGTTGAAAAGTCGGAATTGTCGAACCCGACTTTGTTTCAGCCGCCGGATTTGAATTAGCAGACGGCTTATTTAAGGCAACCGTATTCGGATCGGGTTTATTTACTTCGATAGTCGGATCATTGACGGCATTGATAACGACGCTTCTCGAACTTGCAATCGTTTCACGCGCATCGGCAGCTTCATTTTTCCAGCGGTTCGCGTCGTAATCGTCTTTTGCCAGAGTGCTTCTGACATTAGTTGCTTCGTCGAGCAACGCCATCGCGTTAGGAGTTTTATCTTTATCCTTGCCCAAAGTTTTCGACTGTTCAACGACGACTTCCAAAGTTTCGCGCATTTTCTGCACATCAACCGAGGCTTCAATCGGCAAAGTGCGGTCTGACACGCTCAAACCGAGTGCGCGATAGCGTTCCAATTGATTTTTCGCGCCTTTTACAACTTGTCCGGCGACGGCAAAATAATTTGCCGAACCGCCCGGAAGATTGATTTTTTTCTGGTTGGAAAGTTCCTTCAAAAATTCCTGTGCGCGTGTGTAATCGCCTTGTTCGAGATAGGAATTCATCAGCAAAACATTGATCACGCCGTTGACGGTCGGATCGGACGTTTCGCGCCTGATATTTTCCAATTCGTAAATTGCGGCATTGTAATTTCTAACCGCGATAAATGCTTTTGCCTTCGACACACGCTCACGCATCACGTCGGCGGATGTTTGCGCGTTGACGACGAAAAAACTAACTAATACTAATAAAACCGAAGTGCAAAAACTTTTGACTTTCAGCGGCATTTTTGAGTCTCCTTCTAATACTTTCGGACTAAAATTTTCCGCAAAGATCAAAACGATACTTCGTTTCAACCTGAACAAATAATCCGTTTATTATGCGTTTAAAACGCCTTCGAGTAAGTTTATAAAACCCACCTTCTAATTCGATAAACTTTTGATGATTTTTTGACGATATGCGTTTGCACCTTTCTTTATATCGCTTTCGTTCAAAGTAATCAAGCGGCGGTCGCGCATTATGAACTTGCCGTTGATGACAACATCGCGCACATCGCTTGCTTTTGTCGAATAAACCAACGCTGAATAAATGTTAAAATACGGCGTTTGATGAAGCGAATCAAAATCAACAACCACGATGTCGGCACGTTTTCCCGTTTCAAGCGAACCGATTAAGTTTTCCAGATGCAAAGCCCGCGCACCGCGAATCGTCGCCATTTCAAAGGCTTGTTCGGCAGTTAAAACTTTCGGGTCTTTCGTAAAAACCTTGTGCAGTTTCGCCGCCGTGTCCATTTCCTCCCACATATCCAAATCGTTGTTTGAAGCCGCGCCGTCCGTTCCCAAACCGACGGGTAAATTCATTTCCAGCATTCGCGGAACAGGCGCAACGCCCGAAGCTAATTTCATATTCGACTGCGGATTATGCGCGATTCCGACACCGAATTTTTTCAGCAAATCCAGTTCTTCGTCATCGGCAAAAATGACGTGCGCGGCAATCATTCGATTATTTAAAAACCCGATATTGGCGAGATAATCAATTGGTTTTAACTTTTTACTTTCCAAACTGTCATCAACTTCCTTCCGTGTTTCGGCGACGTGAATAACAATCGGCGCATTTGTTTTGTCGGACAACTTTTTAACATCTTGCAGATGTTCAGTTGAAACCGTATAAGGAGCGTGCGGCGCAATTGCGGGAACAATCAGCGAACTATTTTTCCATTTATCGAGAAATTTTTCCGTGTAATTCATCGCTTCGTTCCAAGTTTTGTTGTCGGGAACAGGAAAATCAATGACGGTTTCGCCCAAAACGCCGCGCACACCGGCTTTTTGTGTTTCATCCGCGACTGCATCCTCAAAATAATACATATCGCAATACGTCGTCGTGCCGCCGCGAATCATTTCCGCCAAACCGAGCCGGGTTCCGACACGCACAAAATCTTCCGTCACATTTTTCGCCTCCGCCGGAAAAATATATTTCGTCAGCCATTTCTGCAAATCCAAATCGTCGGAAATCCCGCGAAAAAGCGTCATCGGAATATGCGTGTGCGTGTTGATTAAACCCGGAATAACGACTTTGCCGTCGGCGTTAATCGTTTGTTTTGCAGAAAAAAGCCGCGCAATCTCGCCCGAAGTGTCAACCGCGACGATTTTATCTTTGTCAACGGCAACCGCGCCGTTCAAAATCACACGCTTTCCATTGTCCATCGTAACGATTGTTCCGCCGGAAATGATTAGATCAATAGATTTTTTCTGAGCAAAAATCGTAAAAGGAAGACTCGAAAGAAATAAAAGAAGGAGTAGAATATTTAACTTTTTCATAACGCAATTTATAATGATTTGAAGCGAAAAAGCAAAGAAAGGATGTTTAATCCCAGTTAAAATGACTCATTTTTTTTTACCTCTTTTGTCTTTCACCTTATTTCAAGCTAAATTTAACTACAAGTTTTTTTACACACATCTATATTTTAGGAGTAATTATAAAATGAGTTTAATCGAAGAAGTTTGGGCGCGGGAAATTTTGGATTCGCGCGGAAATCCGACGTTGGAAGCGGAAGTTGTTTTGGAAAACGGAACGCAGGGACGCGCGGCTGTGCCGAGCGGCGCGTCAACGGGCGAAAATGAAGCCGTCGAACTGCGCGACGGCGACAAAGACAGATATTTAGGCAAAGGCGTTTTAAAAGCCGTCGAAAACGTCAACGAAAAAATCGCCTACGAATTGGAAGGTTTGGACGCGCTCGACCAAACATTGATTGATGAAACTTTGATCAACTTGGACGGCACGGAAAACAAATCTAAACTGGGCGCGAATGCACTTTTAGCGGTTTCGCTTGCTGCGGCGAGAGCGGCGGCGGCGTTTCAGGAAACGGCTTTGTATCGCTATATCGGCGGCGTAAATGCGAAAACTCTGCCCGTGCCGATGATGAATATTATTAACGGCGGCGCACACGCCGATAACAATGTAGATTTTCAGGAATTTATGATTATGCCCGTCGGCGCGGAAAGTTTTTCGGAAGCGTTGAGAGCGGGTGCGGAAATTTTTCATAGTTTGAAAAGCGTCTTGAAATCGCGCGGTTATGCCACGAGCGTCGGCGACGAAGGCGGTTTTGCGCCGAATCTAAAATCGAACGAAGAAGCGATTGAAACGATTCTCGAAGCGATTGACAAAGCGGGTTACAAAGCAGGCGAAGATATTATGATCGCGCTCGATCCGGCTTCGAGCGAATTTTTCAAAGACGGCAAATATATTTTCAAAAAGTCCGACAAACGCGAATTATCTTCCGAAGAAATGGCGGATTACTGGATTTCGTGGACGGAAAAATATCCGATCATTTCCATCGAAGACGGAATGGCGGAGAATGATTGGGATGGCTGGAAATACCTGAACGGGAAAATCGGCAAAAAAGTGCAGCTCGTCGGCGACGATTTATTCGTAACGAACACAAAATTTCTGCAAAAGGGAATTGATGAATCGGCGGCGAACTCGATTTTAATCAAAGTCAACCAAATCGGCACTTTGACCGAAACTTTAGATACAATCGAACTCGCCAAAACCAATAATATGACGTGCGTTATTTCACATCGTTCGGGCGAAACGGAAGATTCTTTCATCGCTGATTTAGCTGTGGCAACCAACGCCGGACAGATTAAAACAGGTTCACTTTCCAGAAGCGACCGGATTGCGAAATATAATCAGCTTTTAAGAATAGAAGAAGATTTAGGCGAATCGGCTCGATATTTGGGGCGCAAAGCATTTTATCAAATTAAAAATTAGAAGCTGTTTTGAAACTCAAAAAACAAATGATAAAAACAAGAACTTGCCCACGAAAGACACGAAAGAACGAAAATCAGACCAAGATTAAAGATTTATTTCTTTATTTAGTCTTTTTCGTATCTTTCGTGGGCAACAAAATTAGTTTTAAAACAATTTCTTGGAAATGTATATGAAAATAAATTAAGCAGTGCTTATTTCATCACTTACGAAGCATTTCTCTGGCGTGTTGCCGCGCCGTTGCTGTAATTTCCTTGCCGGTCAGCATTCTGGCGATTTCTTCGATTTTTTCGTTTTCGTCTAACTCTTTTACGCTGATTTTCGTGCGATTTTTAACCGTTTCCTTTTCGACCAGAAAATGCTGATCGGCTAACGACGCGACCTGCGGTTGATGCGTTACGCACAAAACTTGCTGTGTTTTCGCCAGTTCTTTGAGTTTTAGTCCGACGGCTTCGGCGACTCGTCCGCCGATTCCGGTGTCAATTTCGTCGAAAACCATCGCTTTTTCAAATTCGGAAAGTTTCGCCGTAGTCTTTAAAATCAGCATCAGGCGCGACGCTTCGCCGCCGGACGCGACTTTGGCAATCGGTTTGACACTTTCGCCCGGATTGGCGGAAAAATAAAATTCGATTTGGTCGAAACCTTTTGCCGTAAAAGATTTTACAGCATTTTCATCCTGCACGTCAGGTGCGTCAATTCGCACTTCAAAACGCGCCTTTTCGAGCGAAACCTGTTTGAGGTTTTCTTCAATTTCCTTTTCAAATTTCTGCGCTGTTTTCGTTCTTTTTTCGTGTAATTCCGAAGCGATAACGACATATTGTTCACGCGCTTTTTGCAATTTCTTTTGCAATTCCTTTTCGCGCAATTCGGCAGTTTCGATATTTTTCAAGCGTTCTTCGCTTTCGGCAAAATGTTCTAAAACGCTTTCGACGCTGCCGCCGTATTTGCGTTTCAGACGCGCGATTTCCGCCAGACGATTTTCGATTTCTTCGAGTCTTTCCGGCGAAAATTCCAGCGAACCGCGAAAATCTCTGACTGCAAAAGCCAAATCTTCCAGAACAGCCTGCGCCGTCTGCAAATTTTCGGTATATTCTCTAAAACTCGATTCGTATTCGGCGAGTTCCGTAATTCTCTGCGCGGCTTTGCCCAAGGTTGAAATCACCGCTTCTTCGTTTTCGTAAAGCAAAAGATACGCTTCATCGCTCAACGTGGTAAGTTTTTCGACGTTGTTCAAACGCCGTTTTTCCTCTTCGAGCGATTCGTTTTCGCCGATTTTTAGATTTACTTTTTTTATTTCATCAACCTGAAACTGCAAAATATCGAGCAATTGCAGTTTCTGCGCTTCGTCGGCACGCAGATTTTTGATTTCTCTTTGAATGTCCGCCAATTCTTTGTGTTTTTCCGCGACATTTTTCCGCAAACCTTGCAAATTCGCATATTCATCGAGCATTTCAAGATGCGTCGCCGGACTAAACAGCGTTGCTTGTTCGCCTTGCCCATGAATGTCAACGAGAAATACGCCGATTTTTTTCAAAAAAGTCTGCGTTACGAGTTGATTGTTGACAAAAATTCGATTGCGCCCGCTGATTGCCAGTTCGCGCCGCACGATTAAATCAATTTCGGCTGTGTTTTCTAATTCGATGCCGCTTTCGTCAAAAATTTCTTGTAGATTTTCATTAGAAAAAACATTGAAAAGCCCTTCGATTTGTGCATTTTGTTCGCCTTCTTTTATCAAATCGGAAGAAACGCGGTCGCCGGTCAACGCGCCTAAACTGTCCACGATAATTGACTTTCCCGAACCTGTTTCGCCCGTCAACAGGTTCAAGCCTTTGGCAAATTCCAGTTGGAGTTCGTCAATCAGCGCGATATTTTTTATTTTGAGCAAGTTGAGCATACGGCAATTTGATTTTCGATTTTCGGGCGAAAATTGTAAAGTCGCAAACGGAAAATAATTTACAGGGATAACAGGATTCACAGGGATATTTATAAATGATAAAAATTTATCCTTGGTTATTGATAAAAATTTATCCTTGTTTATCCTGTCATCCCTGTAAATAGTTTTTTTATTTTTAAGGCGTAAGCCAAGAAGTTTCGAGTTGACCATTCTCATTCCAAACAAAAAGCGAACGGCGATTGCCCTTGACATCCAGTTCCAGACAATCAATCGAGTCAATTGTTGATGAAATAACGGCAAAATTGGCGCGTCCGACTTCGCTTTCTTCTTTGGTCGGCTGGCGGTCAATTATTTCTTCCGGTATTCCCGAAGTCGCTTTTTTGACAATTTGCGTCGGTGCTTCGCCGACGTAACAGCGGCGCGAAAAAAATCCGGTTGCCAGCCATTGTTCTTCGGCTAGTTCATCGTCAATGTGCAGCGTCGCCGTGCCTTTGACGCGCAGTTGAAGTTTTTCCTGCGGATGATAAAAAAGCCACGAAACCTGCGGATTATTAGTTATTTCTTTTATTTTCGGCGAATCGAGATGCGTGTGAAAAGCAATGCACGGAGGTCTGCGCCAAAAACGCCGTAGGACGACGACGCGCAAATTCGCTTTACACTCCGCAGACGTAGCGAAAACCGGCGTGTGAAACGGATGATCGCGCTGCAAAACGCCCAAGTCGAGATTTTTCCAGACATTTTTGAGAATTCGCCGTGTGATGCGGGTTTGTCCCAAATACTTTTCATAAGTCAGAACCGCCTGTGTAAGCGGGCAGTTTAAGTTTGTCAGCCAGATGCTTCGATAACCACGTTTAGCCGCCCAATTACGCAGGCGGTTCCGACTTGATTTTATTAACGACAGCGGCGGCAAATTCGGCGGTGCTTGCCGTTCCGCCTAAATCCCGCGTACGAATTTTTCCTTCGCTGAAAACATCCATCATCGCTTTTTCGGCACGGTTTGCCGCATCCGTTTCGCCAATGTGCCGCAGCATTAGAAAACCGGACATCATTACCGCCGTCGGATTGGCAATTCCTTGCCCGGCGATGTCGGGCGCGGAACCGTGAACGGCTTCAAAAACCGCGCCGATTTCGCCGATGTTTGCGCCCGGCGCGAGTCCCAAACCGCCGATCAAACCGGCGCACAAATCGGAAACAATATCGCCGTAAAGATTTTCCAAAACCATCACGTCAAATTGTTCGGGACGCATCACGAGTTGCATACAGGCGTTGTCAATGATTTTGTCGTCGGCTTCAATTTCCTGGAAGTCTTTGGAAACATTGTAAAAACATTCGAGAAACAAACCGTCGGACAGTTTCATAATATTGGCTTTGTGCATCGCCGTAACTTTTTTTCGCCCTTCGCGCTCTGCAAATTCAAAAGCGTATTTCGCAATTCGCGTCGAAGCCTTTTCCGTGATGACTTTTATACTTTCGACCACGCCCGGAACGACGATGTGTTCGAGTCCGGCGTATAAATCTTCAGTGTTTTCGCGGACGATTACCAGATCGAGTTCGGGATAACGACATTCGACATTCGGCAGAGCTTTGATAGGACGCACATTTGCATATAAATCAAGAGCCTTGCGAAGACCGACATTGACCGATGTAAAACCTTTGCCGATTGGTGTCATCAAAGGTCCTTTGAGCGCGACTTTGTTGCGTTTGATTGATTCAATCGTCGGTTCGGGAATCGTCGTTCCGAATTTTTCCAACGCCTGCGCGCCGATAATCTGCGTTTCCCAATCAACTTCAACGCCCGCCGCTTCGATAACCTGAACCGTCGCCGAAATGATTTCCGGTCCGATGCCGTCGCCCGGAATTAGTGTAATCGTATGTTTTGCCATAAAAGTTTTTTGATAATGTTTATCGTATTTGTGTATATTGTATTTTAACCAAACTGCTTAATCTGTGCGAATTGCCAAGTTGTTTTTAGTGTATAGAATAGAATATTTCGTATTTTACAAAGTTTTCCATTCGACTAATTGGCTGTAATAATAGATGAAAACTTTTTGACAGCGATTTCGATGCTTTGAAAAAGCCTCCGAGATTAAATAGCATTGAAAAAATTAGAACCGACTTTTCTGCAAAGAATTTAGATTATCCATCGCAAAAAGGTCAAAACAAATAAAACAAAAACAAGAATGAAGAATTTTTTCAGCAACATCAAAGGTGATGCGTTCGGCGGAATTACTGCGGGAATCGTGGCTTTACCGCTCGCTCTGGCTTTCGGCGTAACGTCCGGTCTCGGACCGAGTGCCGGACTCTACGGCGCGATTTTCCTGAGTTTTTTCGCCGCACTTTTTGGCGGAACACCGACGCAGATTTCCGGTCCGACCGCGCCGATGACGGCGGTTAGTCTGACGGTCGTCGCCGGAGTTTTGGCAGCCAATGACGGCATCATCGAGAACGCGCTTCCGATTATTCTGGCGGTTTTTATGCTTGCCGGATTATTTCAAATCGTCATCGGAATTGCCGGAATCGGAAAATATATCAAATATATTCCGTATCCGGTCGTTTCGGGTTTTATGACGGCAATCGGCGTGATGATTTTGATTACACAGATTTTGCCCGCAATTGGTTATTATTCGAAAGAAGACGCGGCATTAAAAAACGCTTTGAAACCTCGCGCGGAAGTTGTATTAATCAATAAAATCGTGCAGGAAGCAGGCGACAAAGGATTGCTCGTGGTGGAAAATTCCGCCAATATTTCTCAAAAATTCGGCAATATAAGCGAACAGGAAATCAACGTCGAAGCCGAAAGTCTGGCGAAAAACAGCACGTCGGGCGTAATCGGAACAATCAAAACTCTGCCGCGGGCAATCGGGAAAATAAACTATCTGGAATTGATTCTCACGCTCTTGACGATTCTAATTATTTACGGCTTTAAGCGAATTACCGCCGTTGTTCCAAGCCAATTAGTCGCGCTGCTGGCAGTTACCGGAATAGCATATTTTGCAGGTTTGAACTATCGTCCGATTGACGAAATTCCGGGCGGTTTCCCGCAGATCAATTTCAGAATTTTGACGAGTTTCAGTTTTACGGCATTAACGCCGTATATTTTCGCGTCCTTATCGCTGGCTTTTCTCGGCGCGATTGATTCGCTTTTGACTTCGGTGGTCGCCGACAATATGACTAAAACAAAACATAACCCGAACAGAGAATTGGTCGGACAAGGAATCGGCAACAGCATCGCCGCCTTTTTCGGTGGTCTTCCGGGCGCGGGCGCGACGATTCGCACGGTTATAAATATCAATTCGGGCGGCAAAACACGGCTTTCAGGAATGATCGCCGGTGTTTTTCTGCTGCTTATTTTGCTCGTATTGAGTCCCGCCGCTTCTCAAGTTCCCGCCGCCGTTTTAGCCGGAATTTTAATCACCGTCGGCATCGGCGTAATGGATTACAGGGGCTTGCGGGCGATTCCGAGTATGCCGAGAGATATTGATTTAAAGATATTCAAACTCAGTTCGGAAGTTCTGGTAATGCTGATCGTCCTGGTTTTATCGGTCGTTTGGGATTTGGTCAGTGCGGTCGGCATCGGTCTGGTGCTTTCGTCGGTTTTATTTATGAAAAAAATGGGCGATTTTACAGCCGACGAATCGCACGTTTTAACTTTGCAGGAAGCGGATAAACACGAGGAATTTTGGTCGGACGAAATAATGTTTCCGCCGGAACTCAGTCAGGAAGTTTTTATCAAACACTTAAACGGTCCGTTATTTTTCGGTTACACGAGCGAATTTCAGATTCTGGCAAAACAGATACCGGAAACCGCGTCGCATCTGATTTTGCGAATGGACAAAGTGCCGTATATTGACCAAACGGGAATTTACGCACTGGAAGATATTTTGCTTGATTTGGAAAGCAAAAATATTCATACATTGATGATCGCGCCGCAAAAACAGCCGTTGATGATGTTAAAAAAAATTGACATTGTTCCCGGTTTGGTTGCCGAAAAACATATTTTTGATAGTTTTCAAAGCTGTGTTAAATATATTAATGAAAACGTCCAAAACAAGTATAATGAAAACGATTCGACGGAAGTAAATTGAATAATTTATTTATTATGCAGGAAAATTTTATCAGTTTACCGTTTAAGATTGACGACAATTTCTCGCAAATTGCCGGCATCGGGAAGTTTTCGCCTGCCGGAATCGTGTTGGAATACGAGGGCAAAATCTTCGGCATCATCAAAAGCGGCGTGAAGGAATCGCGGCTGGCGATTGATGAAATTATGGACGTAAAACTCCGCAAAGGACTTTTCAAACTCGGCGCGAAGATCGAAATTCGTACGGTAAATTTTACAAAACTTACAGAATTTCCCAACAAAAACGGCAAGATTACTCTAAAAATCGAACGCCGCGATTTTAAACGCGCCGTCGAAGCAGTTGCCAAACTGCAAAAGGATTTAAATGAATATCACGAATCTCTGCCGCCGAAATACACGCCTGTCAGTCGTCTGTTTGATGAAAGCGAAAACAACACTAACGAGTTGGATGATTTATCGTAATGAAAAAATGGCTCGTCGGAGTCGGCTTCGTTATAATTTTTATTTCGCTCGGCTTGGGAACTTTTATTGTGATTGATCAAAAAGATACGGCGAAAGTCGAAAAATTTGTCCGAAACGAAAATCTGCCGACGATTAAAACGGATTGGCAAGGAACGCCGGTTGATCGAAAAGACCGATTCGTAAATGCCGAATTTCCGTTTCTGCCGAAAATCACCGATTTGCTGAAATGGACTTGGGAAACCAATCCGCAAAAACTCGAAAAGCAAAACGACACGAAAAGATTAAATATTTTAGACCCGGCTGATTTTCTGAACAGCAACGAAAACGGCATTTTGTGGCTCGGACACGCATCTTTTTATATTCGTTTGGATAGTAAAATCATCTTGCTCGATCTGGTTTTCGGCAAACCGCCGCTCGTTTCAACTTTTGTAGATGTTCCTTCGCCGCTCGAAAAAATCAAGCAGGTTGATTATGTTTTAATTTCTCACGATCACCGCGACCATTGCGATGAAGAATCAATCAAGCAGATCGCCGCAAAATTTCCCGACACGAAATTTCTCGCCGGACTGCGAATGGAAGAACTTTTAAAAGATTGGACGAAAAACACAAAAAATCTGCAAACCGCCGGTTGGTTTCAACAATTTACTTTGCCGGACGAAAGCTTAAAAATATATTTTCTGCCCGCGCGTCATTGGTCGCGGCGCGGACTTTTTGACACGAACGAAAGACTTTGGGGCAGTTTTATAATTCAAGGCGCATCTCAAACGATTTATTTCAGCGGCGATTCGGGTTACGGAAATCATTACGCGGAAACCGCCGAACTTTTTCCCGAAATTGATTATTTTCTGATCGGCATCGGCGCATACGAACCGCGCTGGTTTATGAAACCTAACCACAACAATCCAGCCGACGCGCTGCAAGCGTTTAAAGACGCAAACGCAAAATTCCTCGTCCCGATGCACTTTGGCAGATTCGATTTGTCGGACGAACCGCCGAGCGAACCGCTTCGATTGTTGAAAGAAAAAGCTGTGGAATTAGATTTATCGGATAAAATTAAAGCGTTAAATATCAATGAAAGTTTGAAATTTTAACTGCAAAACAGAAGCGGCGAAACTATTGGTTTAATTTGACCGAAAATTTTATCGGTGAGTTTCTAAAGTAAAAGATGAATGATTTATTTGAATAGAATCCAGAGAAAGCAGAGGCGAATTTGAAAAAACACGGCGTTTCCTTTGAGGAAGCGGCAAGCGTATTTTTTGATCCGCTTTCATTGACAGTTTCCGATCCTTTGCATTCTGATGAAGAAAATCGTCTCATTATCACGGGATTTTCCGAACGCGGACGGCAATTAGTTATCGCTCATACCGACAGAGATGATAAAATCAGAATCATCAGCGCAAGAGTGGCAACGGCGAATGAGAGAAGAAAATATGAACAAGAAACAAAATGAAGAAGTTGAGATGCTTGATGAATACGATTTTACGGGCGGAGTGCGCGGAAAATATGTTGATCGTCTAGCAAACAGAAAAAACATAGTCGTGCTTGAGCCTGACGTGGCGGAAGTTTTTACCGATTCCGAATCCGTTAATCAGGCATTGCGCGGATTATTACCGATTATTCAAAAACAGGCGGAAAAAGTTCATCAATAATGACAATATCAACTAAGACAGAAACAAAAGGCTTGACTTTGATCGAAGCGATTCGGCAGGGAATTTACGAGGAAATGAAGCGCGATGAAAGCGTTTTCGTGATCGGCGAAGACATCGGCGAATACGGCGGTGCGTTTAAATTGACCGAAGGCTTTATTGACGAATTCGGCGCGGAAAGAATGATTGACACGCCAATTTCAGAGGCGGCGATTGTCGGCGCGGCGTGCGGCGCGGCGTTGATGGGAATGAAGCCGGTCGCCGAATTTCAGTTTATTGATTTTATTTCGGGCGGTTTCGATATGCTGACAAATTACGCTGCAAAATCGCGTTATCGCGGCTGCGGCGGGATTCAAGCGGTTTTTCGCGGACCTTGCGGAAGCGGCGTGCGCGGCGGACCGTTTCATTCTTTGAATGCCGAATCATTTTTCTTAAACACGGCGGGTTTGAAAATGGTCGAACCTTCGACGGCGTATGACGCGAAAGGTTTAATCAAAGCGGCGATACGTGATCCCGATCCGGTTTTGTTTTTTGAACATAAAAAACTTTATCGTCTGCCGCGACTGCGGGAAGAATTGCCCGAAGACGATTACATCGTCGAAATCGGCAAGGCGCGAACGGCGCGTGAAGGCAAAGATTTATCAATCATTACGTTCGGCGCACAGGTTTTGAACGCTTTGGATGCGGCGGAAAGTTTGGAGAAATCCGACGGTTTGAATGTCGAAGTGATTGATTTGCGCTCGCTCGCGCCGCTTGATAAAGAAGCGATTTTGAATACTGTCAAAAAGACAAATCGCGTGATGGTTCTGCACGAATCGTCTTTGACAGGCGGAATCGGCGGCGAAATTTCGGCAATTATCGCCGAAGAAGCGTTTGAATGGCTTGATGCTCCGGTAATTCGTGTCGCTTCGATTGACGCGCCCGTTCCGTTTGCGCCGCAGATGGAAGATTATTTTCTGCCGAGTTTAAATGAAATAACGGAAGCGTGTCGAAGATTAGCAGCTTATTAATTTTATGAACTTTTTTATTGCAAAGTTGCTTTCTCTTTCTATTATCAGCTTTTCTTTCTTTTCAGTTTCGAATTACGCTCAGAACAAACCCGACATTCTTACGAAAAAATTTGTCGGTATTGGTTACGAAGTCAAAAGTAAAGAGAGCAAAATTCCGACGAAATGGGACAAAGAACAGTTTCAAATGTTAAGCAAACAGGTCTATAAAATCAAACGACAAAAGCCGATGAAAGGAGATTGGAATAATGTTTATCCGCGTTTTGAAGTCGTCGAAGAAGTTTATGAAAATGAAGAAAAAGCCGAAACGAGAAATAGACGAATCGCCGAAAAACCGCCTAATTTGCCGGTTGAACGGGAAGAATATTGGATGGTCAGCGGCTTTCAACACGGAAAAAAAGTTTATTTCATTAGCACCGATGCGATTGTTTTTTACGAAATGATGGACGAATTTATCGAAAAATTTCAGAGCGCGATTAAAGAATAAAAATGCAAATGATTATTTTTATCGGAGTTCAGGCATTATCGAAATTTTGCTATTGGGAATTTTCCAGCTAAAATTTATTTCAGATGATAAAACTTCTCGCACTCGACCTTGATGGAACATTGCTAAATTCAAGCGGTGAAATTCCCAAGAAAAATATTGAAGCAATTCGGCAAGCCGAAAAGCAAGGCGTTTTGGTAACGATTGCGACGGGCAGACGTTTCCGCGACGCGCTTCCGGTGGCTTTGGAACTTGAATTAAACGCGCCGATGATTTCTCATAACGGCGCATTGCTCAAGTTTGCACAAACGCTTGAAACCGTTGCAGGTTCGATTGTCGCGCCGGAAATTGTGCGCGATATTTTGCGCGTCGGGCGCGAATTCGGCGGCGATGCGCTTTTAAGCTGCGATCCGCACGGCAAAGGCGTTTTGCTTTATGACCGGGTTTCGGCGGAAAATGTTCCGCTGCAAAAATATATCGCGTGGTCAAAACGTCTGCACGGCAAAGATGCCGAAGAAGCCGTTCATCACGTCGAAAATTTAGAAAATGTTTTGGACGAAACTGAAACGGTTCACGTTTCTTTTTCGGGAACTTGTGCGCCGATGGCTGATCTGGAAAATGTCTTGACGCGGGAATTAAAAGATTCGGCGACGATTTTAACGACTGTTTATCCGCATCTCGATTTCACGCTGATTGACATTTTGCCCGCCGACGCTTCAAAAGGAATAGGCGTGGAAAAACTCGCGCTTATTCATAAATTGTCCGCCGAAAATGTGATGACAATCGGCGATAATTTTAACGATCTGGAAATGCTCGAATATGCCGGAACGCCCGTTGTGATGGGTAATGCTTCGCCCGAACTGCTTGAACGAGATGATTTTTATACGACCTTGAGTAATGACGAAAACGGTGTCGCATTGGCAATCGAAAAATTTATTTTAGGGTGAAAATTTGACGTAAAATTCAAAAGTTATCACTCTCAAATTCACCAATCCAGACATTTTCCGCACAAAACAAAATCATAAAAAAGGAATAATTCATGGTTTGAACATTTTCTTTAAAAGGGAATAATTTTCCCGATTTTAGAAAAGTAATTTAAAAGAAATGGCACTTATCGGCAATAAATTATACAGGCAAACCCAAACAAAACAAGAAGAATCGGCGGAGATTGACCAGCAAATTGCGCGGATCGAAGAAGAGATTCGCAAGCTGAAAATTGACTTCGATATTTATTTTAACGGCGGCTTAAAACGTCCGCCGCTTGAAGCAAAAGCACGGCTCGAATCAAATATCAAACGCATTTCCGATGACAGAAACTTGTCTTACGCGCAGCGTTATCAATTTACTTCGACGGTTTCGCGCTTCACGTCTTACCGCGAGTTATGGCGAAGATTGCTGAAAAAAAAGGGCGAAGAAATTATTTAACGGCAAATAAAAAAAGCGGCTTTAATCAGCCGCTTTTCTATTTATGACCCGATTTTGATAAATCAAATCGGATAATTAAAAAAAGTTAATCAACTCTCAGCACGTTTTCCGCCTGCGGACCTTTCGGTCCGGTGGTAACTTCAAACTCAACGTCCTGTCCCTGCGTTAAGGTTTTGTAACCTTCGCCCGAAATCGAACTGTAATGCACGAAAATATCCTGTTCGCCCGGTTGTTCGATAAAACCGTAGCCTTTCGCGTTGTTAAACCATTTGACCTTTCCAATTGTTTTTGACATTTTTTTCTAATTCCTCCTACAAACTTCAGTGAATTCAATTTTTGAACATTTTTAATGTCCGTTTTTTCAAGTTCTATGCCGGAAATATTTTTTAAATAAAACACGGACAAACAAACACTCACGCCCGTTCAAGCCGATTTTATTCAGCTTAATCTGATGTGAATTTATAGAAATGTAAAAATACTCATTTCCTAACAAGTAGAAAATCTTAAACTGCAAGATTTTGTGGTAAATTTTCGGTTTGTTTTTTGATAGAACGATGCAAAATTTACCTAAAACTTTCTCATCTGTCAAGAAGTTTTTTCATTTTTTTTCTGATTTTATTGAAAATTAGTGTAAATCATTGAAATTAATTTATTGTAGAAAGATTATTTGGAATGCAAAAAAGGATTTTATTTGGTGTGAATAAGAAAAGAGGCATCTTAAAGATGCCTCTAAACCGATGCAAAATTGAATGCCGACTGCAAGATTTGAACTTGCGACATCACGCGTGTGAAGCGTGCGCTCTACCACTGAGCTAAGTCGGCGGGATAGTTCCAGATTCCGCATTTTAGATTGGAAGCCGAAATTATTAAATTAAACCCTCTTTAGAGCGAAGGGTCATCGGCTTTTGCCGGACGATCTTCGTCGGTGGACCTGGTTGTGCCGAGTGTCGAATCGAAATAAAAATGTCTTGTCCCGGAGCCTTCCTGCGGATCGGCGTTGATCGAATAAAATGACGGTTTTGAACCCGATGATTCCTGCACGTTCATCGTAAATATGTAACCGTTGACGACCGGATTTTCACCGGCAAATCTTTCGTCAAGCTGCGCGGACTGGATCAACGCATCAAAATTCGGCGCAAATTTGCCCTGGTGTTTCGAGGCATAACCGATTTGCAGTGTTTTAATTGTGTTGATGGATTGCGCGGCGGAAGTTTCGTTTCCGTTGTTGACCATTTGTTGGTAAGCAGGAATTCCGACACCAATTAAAAGCGCGATGATCGCAATGACAATCATCAACTCGATCAGGTTGAAACCCGCTTGGTTTCTAAAGTTTCGGCGTAAATTTTTCATAAATTTTAAATCTTTCCTCCGGTTGTCTTTCACGAATAATTGTTACGGAAGTTTCAAAAGTTTAGTTTCTTTTCAATCGAATTTGCAACCTAACGGAAACTTTTTGGAACTTTTCCCACTTGTCGGCATCTTAAATCAAATCGGGTTTTTTATTTTTTTGATGCAGAAAGACCGAATAATTTTGTAGAATATATTTGGCAAATACGTTTTTCAATAAAAAATAATGAGAGATTGGGTCATCAACGAAACCGAAACAACAGCTACGAACATCGTTTCCGACTTTAACGCCGCCGAAAAAATCGGTCTTTTGCAGGCGGAAATCGAAAGCGTTATCAAAGGCAAATCGCAAACGGTCAAATTCGCGCTCGTCGCGCTACTCGCCAAAGGACATCTTTTAATCGAAGATGTTCCGGGAATCGGCAAAACGACGCTCGCCAACGCACTGGCGCGTGCGCTCGATTTGTCGTTTCAGCGTGTTCAATTTACATCCGATTTATTGCCGTCCGATGTCATCGGTCTTTCGATTTTTAATCAGCAAAGCGGACGTTTTGAATGGAACGCCGGACCGATTTTTGCCAATATCGTTTTGGCGGACGAAATCAACCGCGCCACGCCGAAAACGCAATCCGCGCTGCTTGAAGCGATGTCGGAAGAACAAATTACCATCGAAGGCGTTTCGCGCCCATTGCCGCTGCCGTTTATGGTCGTCGCCACGCAAAATCCGGCGGAACATCACGGAACTTATCCGCTGCCCGAATCGCAATTGGACAGATTTATGCTGCGCCTGCACGTCGGTTATCCGAGCATCAATGACGAGAGAACAATTTTGCGCGACCGCAAGCGCGAAAATCCGCTGAAATTCGTCCGTCCGGTAATGTCGCAAAACGATATTTTGGAATTGCAGCAACTTGCCGCCGAAGTGCGCGTTGACGACAGTTTGGTTGATTATCTTTTGCAAATTGTCGCCCAAACCCGAGAAAATGACGCGCTCGAACTCGGCATCAGCCCGCGCGGAACGCTCGCTTTATTTCGTTCGGCGCAAGCCTTCGCGTTGATTGACGGACGCGATTTCTGCATCGCCGACGACATCAAACGACTCATAATTCCGGTTTTCGCGCATCGCGTCATCGTCAATTCGCGCCAAAGCACTTCTTCCAAACGCCGAAGTTTTGAAGCCGAACAGATTTTGCAGGAGATTTTATTGAAAACGAAAGTTCCCGTTTAGATTTCATTATCTAACGGCGCGTTTTTGATATTGAAAATAATTGGCACAAAAGGTACAAAATTCTCAAAAAATAAGGATTTTTATTTTGTGGTTTTTGTGCCTTTTGTGTCAATTATTGATAGTAATGTGAAACTTAAAGCCGTTACCCAACTTTTCAGCCTCCGTGACATTCGCAATGCGCTTGTCGGGCTTTTTGTTGTTGGTGGTGGTATCGGTTTGGCATTGACGACGATTTGGCTTCAGCAGATCGGCTCGCCGCGTTACGCAGGTTATGCGGCGGGCGCGTCGCTGATTTTTGTTTTAGTAATCATCATTTTCGTCATTCCGCCGCTTGCAAGAAATGCCAGTGCGGAAGCGTCGCAGATGAATTTGCCGTTTGAGATGACCGTCGGCGGCGCAATAATTTTGGGTTTGATGGTAATTGTCGGGTTTTCGGCGTGGAATACGGGCAATAATTTGTTATTTTTGATTCTTTCGTTTCTCGCCGCATCGCTCGTCGTCGGTTTTATCGCCGGCAATTTCTGCCTGAAAAAACTCGATGTCAAAATGCGTTTTCCCGAAACGATTTTTTCTGCCGAGCCGACTCCGATTATTGTCAGTCTGCACAATCGCAAGCGGATTTTTCCGACGTTTTCCGTCGTCGCCGAAGTTCGCGGGCAGGAGCGCGAAAGTTCGGTTTTGATTGATGAAATAAAAAAAATCGTGCCGGAAAAATGGGCGAAAAAAATCGCACGTCCACCGATTATCAAACATACTCTGAATTATTTTTTAAATGTCCCGCGCCGCGATACGGTTGAAAATAAGGTCGAGCATCTTTTTCCGCATCGCGGACGTTTTATCATCAAAGATTTTGAACTTTCGACAAAATTTCCGTTCGGATTTTTCCGCCATCGCCGAAGGCTTTCCGCGCAGGAAGCGGAAATTATAATTTTCCCGCGCATCGTCCCGATTGAAGAAGAACTCACGGATTTGCCGCTCGAAGTCGGCAAACTCGTCGCCAACAAACGCGGACTCGGACAGGATTTGCTCGCGCTTCGTGATTATCAGCCGATGGACGATTTGCGCCGCGTTGACTGGAAGGCGACGGCGCGGACAAATCGTTTAATCATCCGCGAATTTTCCGCCGAAGACGACAAGCGCGTAACCATAATTTTCGACACGCGCCACATAAAAGATGAAAAGGAAAAAAAGAAAACTCTGCGCCAACGCCTCGACGAAGAACAAAAAGGTGTGCGAAATACAAGCGAAAGATTTGAAAACGGTGTCAGCAAAACGGCTTCGCTGCTCACACATTTTACCGAAGAACAAGCTGAAATCCGCCTGATGATTGACGCGGAACACAGTGAATTCGGCATCGGCAGAGAACATTTGCATTTCTGTCTAAAGCGGTTGGCGACGGTTGAAGCGAAATTGCCGGACGAACTCGAAAACGAAAGTTTTCAAGAAAACCTTGCCGAAATTCTCGATGAAAGAGATAATAGCCACAACTTTTTAATCTCGACTTTGCAGGAAAACGATTTGCCTAACGAGTTAGTTCAAATGGCGAAATTGATAAGGTTTTAATTCTATGAAAAAAGTAATTTATATTTTCGTTGCATTACTTGCATTTGTCAGTGGAGTTTTTGTCTTTTATATTCGTCCACTTTTCATAATTGTTCCACTTTATGATTTAAGAGAAAATATCTCACATTATGAATCACTAAAAGTAAAAGTAAGAGGAGATTTTGAAGTAACAAACGGCGAATCCTCTTATTTATACGGCATACAAGATTACAAAAATGACTGCTCAGATGATTGTGTTTCCTATAAAGGATTAGAATTGCCTAAAGAAATTGAAGAAGAGAATATTAAATTTATAAAGGAACTAGCAGAGAAGAATAGCACTTTAGGTAAAACAGATTTTAGACAAGGAATGTATATGGCAAAAGTAGAAGTTACCGGATATGTTGAAGAAAGATACAGCGTCGGTTTTGATATGTCTTATTTTGTAATAAAAGTCGTAGAAATTAAACAAATCTCGCCGATTAAATTTATTACAGTTCAGGAAATGGTTAATACGAAATAATTTGTCACAAAAGCAACATCGGCGGTGTGTTTAACTTTAGAAGCACGAATTGATGCTAAAAAAATGAATGAAGGCGTGAGAAACTTTGTGGACGCGATGTCCGAACGAGCAACAGCGACGGCGAAAGAGAAAATTGTATTTGATGAGGCGTTCACGCTTCACCATCGAACTGTCTTTCGCACGGCGAATTCGGTTGTGCGCGATGCGATGCTTGCCGAAGATGTTACGCAGGAAGTTTTTTTGCGGCTTTATCATAATTTGGATTCGATTGCCGATATTGAAATGCTGCGTCCGTGGCTGATTCGCGTGGCGTTAAATGTGGCGCGAAACACTTTGCGGGGCAATATCAGAGCCAACACGCGCGAAGAAAATTACGTCAAAGAAACGGATGAAGTCAATAATTTGACGACGGAAAAGGAACTCGAACAGCGCGAACAGGCGAAAGAAGTTCATCGTGCGCTGGGTTTGATAAAAGAGCCTTTGCGAAGCTGCTTGGTGCTGAAACAGCAAGGTTTGTCGTATCGGGAAATTGCCGAAAGTTTGTCGCTTAACGAGACGAGCATCGGAACTTTCGTCGCGCGGGCGAGACGTGAATTTGTCCGTCATTACGACAAAATCGGGAAAGTTTTATGAGAGATAAATGTTTTGAAATCGGAACAATCCAAGCATTTTTGGACGGCGAACTCGCTTCCGAACTGTTGGAAAACGTCGCGCGGCACATCGCTCTGTGCGACGATTGCGCGATTTTGCTGGCGGAAGCCGAAGACGAAATATTGTTTGCGTTCTCGGCTCTGGAAAGCGAATTGAACACGCTCGTTCCGACACAGCGTTTGTGGTCGAAAATTAACGATTCGATTGAGAAAAAGGAAAAGACATTTTGGGAAAAAATTTATGCCTTCGTCACCAATCCGACTTCAATCGCTTTTGCGAGTATCCTAATTGTCTTCGGAGTTTTCATCGGAATTTTGAATCTGCAATCAAATGAACCGGACAAATTAGTCGCGCAAAAGGTTCAAAACAAACAAACGGCAGTTTTGCCCGTTTCCAAATCCGAAACAAGTATCGCTCAAAATCCGCAAACCGATGATTTACCCGTGATAAATATCGCCGAAACAAAACCGGAAAAGAAAGATTATCAAGTTATAAGGACTAAATTTGAGAAAGAAGAAAAAAGTCCGAAAATTAATAAACAGTCCAATTCAAATACTAAAACGCCGGAAGTTAAAACGAATTACGAACCGCGAATGGAAAATGAAAATCTTACGGGCGAAGATACTTATCTGAAAACAATTGCGGCTTTGACGAAAACGGTTGATAACCGGAAAGACGAAACTTTGAAGCCGTCGGCGCGATTCGCTTTTGAGAAGGATTTGGCGGTTATTGACGATGCCATCGGAAAAATGCAGACCGAAGTTAAAAAGAATCCGAAAAATGAAACTGCCAAAGAAATGCTTCGAGCTTCGTATCAAAATAAAATTGATTTGCTAAATTCGGTGTCGGAAAAATCGGAGTTGATGGCGAGTTTGAGATAAATTTAAGGCTTGTGAGTAATTTGAAAATTCTTCGGAATAGCTGAAAACTGATAGCTGAGAGCTAATAACTACGGAAACGATTCTGAACTGTCAGTTATTAGTTATCAGCTTTCAGTTATTCCGAATATCAAATGTCGAATTTCAAAAACATCAATCATAATTGCAAAATGCGAAAAATTCACTCAAAAATTCTACTTTCGATCTTTACGCTTGTGTTTTTCATCAGCGCAAGTTTCTCGTTTGCTCAAGTTGCACCGCCCAAATCTCCGCAGAAACCGTTTCCGAAACCGAATTGGAAAAACGCCAATCGAATCAAAAACGAAAGCGAAACGCCCGCCGAAAAATCAATTGCAGTCAGCGCAAATGTAAATATTTCGATACCGTGTATTTCAGAAGGAAATCTCAAAGTCAACGGATGGGAACGCAGCGAAGTCCGCGCTTTTGTCAGCGATGGCAGTCAAGTCGGTTTTGCAATTATCGAGAAAGGCAAACAAAACAACAGTCCGATTTGGATAAAAATTTTAGGGTTCGATCCGGCAACAAATAAAGAAAACAATCCCGATGAATGTCTTTCCGGCGATTCGATTGAAATTGACGTGCCGCGCGGCGCGATTGTTAATGTCAAGAGCAATGTCAGCGAAATGAGATTCGATTCGGTCGCCAAAGTTACGGTTGAAAACGGCGGCGGCGATATTTTTTTTAGTAACATCGCCCGCGGAATCGAAGCCAGAACTTACGAAGGCGACGTAACGGTGGAAGGTTCGAGCGGCGCGATGTCGCTGCAAAGCACGACCGGAAATATTCTCGCTTTTGACGTTAGCTCCGGCGAAATCGGCGACATTTTCAAAGCCAAAACCAGCAACGGCACGATTACTCTGAAAAATATCAGACTGCGGCAGATTGAAGCCGGTTCAAACACGGGTTCGATAAATTTCAACGGAAAATTTCTAAGCGGCGGTCAATACAGTTTCGGCACGTCAAACGGTTCGATAAACTTAGTAATTCCACCGGATTCGTCGCTCAAAATGTTTGCTTCTTACGGCTACGGTTCTTTTAATTCCGAAGTTCTTCTGCAAAATATCGAAAGAAACACGCCGTCAAGATTGCAAAATCTCTCCGCGCAGATGGGCAGCGGCGATGCGACGCTCAAACTGACAACTGTCAACGGCGCGATTCGGATAAAAAAACAATAATAATTGGAGCGTATCTTAAAGGGTAAAGGCGAAAGGTAAAAAGATAAATAAAAAGTTTGTTTCAGTTCTGCCTTTCGCTTTTCAAATCTTCGTCTGTTGGAGTATTGCAACAAACCTTGATAAAATAAAGACAATTTTATGATTGAAGAAAAAGTATTAATCGAAAAATTTGTCGCCAAAAGCCGCAAACGCGAAAGACTGCCGAAACCCGATTGGCTGAAAATCAAAATCGGCGATCCGACCAATCAGAATGCCGTTTTGAAATTGATTGAAGGTTTGAATTTGCATACGGTTTGTCAGGAAGCGCGTTGTCCGAATATTTTTGAATGCTGGACAGACAAAACGGCGACGTTTATGCTCGGCGGCGACACCTGCACACGGCATTGCGGTTTTTGTGCCGTCAACAAAGGCAAGCCGATGGATTTAGACTCGATGGAGCCGACGCACGTTGCCGAAGCCGTCGGACATTTGGGTTTGGAACACGCCGTTATTACGTCGGTTAATCGTGATGATTTGCCCGACGGCGGCGCGGCGCATTGGGCGGAAACGATTCACAAAGTTCACGAAATGAACCCGACGTGCCGCGTCGAAGTTCTGATTCCAGATTTTCAAGGCAATGAAGACGCTTTGAATACCGTTTTAGCGGCGCGTCCCGAAGTTTTGAATCATAATACGGAAACAATTTCCAGACTTTATCGCCGCGTTCGTCCCGATGCAAATTATCAACAAACATTGACTTTGCTCGAACGCGCCGCTTTTTATCGTGATACGCAGTTTCCGCGAATGAAAACGAAAAGCGGAATTATGGCTGGCTTGGGTGAAGAATTTGAAGAAGTCGTCGAACTAATGAAGGATTTGCGAAGCGTTTCCTGCGACATTATGACCATCGGACAATACTTGCAACCATATGAAAAGCGTTTGCCGGTTGAAAGATATGTTACGCCCGAAGAGTTTGCTGAATGGAAAAAAATCGGTTTGAGTTTAGGTTTCAAGCACGTCGAGTCTTCGCCTCTGACGCGAAGTTCTTATCACGCGCGGCAGCAAAGCGAGCAAAGCGCAAGTGTTTCAGCTCAAACTTCTTGAGATTTTTTAAATAGAAATTTTGTGAAAAAAGAATCGGCAGATTTAGGATTGCCGATTCTTTTTTGCGACGTTACTTTGTATTACAAAGTTCTTGACAAACAAAACTACTTAACGTATATTCCAAAATGAAATGGTAAAAGCGCAGACGATCCGAAAAGACGAAATTGAAGCGAAAGAGCCGATAAACATTGGCGACCGCGCTATTGATAACTTGAAATTTATCCGCGAAACGATGGAACGCTCGACGGTTTTTACGAGCGTTCCGGGTTACGGTGGGATTTTTATGGGCGCGACGGCGATTGCGGCAGCGATGATTGCAAATTTTCAGCCGCTGATTCGTGATTGGCTGATTGTTTGGCTCATCGAGGCATTTCTGGCAGCGGGAATCGGATTTTTTGCGATGTGGCAAAAATCGAAAATTACGAAAACTTCGCTTTCAAGCGTTCCGGCAAAAAAGTTTGCGCGTGGTTTTCTGCCGCCGATTTTGTGCGCGGTTTTTATCACGTTCGGACTTTGGCGGCTCAATCATTTTGAAGTGATGATTCCCGTCTGGATTTTGCTTTACGGCGCGGCAATCGTCTGCGGCGGCGCGTATTCGGTGCGCGTTGTGCCGATTGCCGGTTGGTGTTTTATCGCGCTCGGCGCAATCGCGTTTTTTCTGCCCGCCGGATTTGGAAACGCAATGATGGGTTTGAGTTTCGGCGTTTTGCATATTGTTTTTGGAGCAATTGTCGCTTGGAAATATGGCGGTTAAAAATATGGCGAGTAAAAATTCAGCATTAAAACAAAAAAGTTCGGATAATGAAATCACAAAACCGCAGGCTTTGAAAATCGAGAAAGCGGCGGAAACGGTTTCAAACGATCTCGACAAAATTATTCACGAACGAATGCGTTTGGGAATTATCAGCGCACTCGCAGCAAATGAAACTCTGTCTTTTACGGATTTGAAAAATCTTCTGAATACGACGGACGGCAACGTCAGCGTTCACGCTCGGAAACTTGAAGATGCCGGTTATCTCGAATGTTTGAAATCATTTAACGGTCGTGTTCCGCTGACCGAATACAAAATTACAGATGACGGACGCGAAGCCTTAAATCGTTATTTGAATCACATGGAAGCGTTGATAAACGCGATGAAAAATGTTTGATCTAAACCGCAAATATGTTTCAGATTGAAAACAATTTAGAAGATACTTGGTCGAATTTTTTTGCAGCGTGGAAAACGCCCGAAGACGGCATTCATATTTTGATGCTGACCTTTTTGCTTTATGTCACCGCACCATTTTTTCAATGGCAAATTTTACAAACCAATTTGACGAATAACATTTATCCGGTCAATGCCGATTCAATCGGACTCGGTTTATTCCAATTCATATTTGCCTTGATTTTGTTCGCACCGTTTGTTTTAGGTTTTACAATTTGGGTTTTGTCGAAATATCCGCCGCAATCAGCTTTATTTGGGTTTAATTTTAAGCGAAATGTTTGGAGTTTCTTTTGGACTTTGGTTTTCAGTTTTTTATTTTTTAACTGTTTTGTATTAGCAATTCTCAACATTTCCGAGTTTTTCTTTATCGGCGCGATACAAAATTTATTGCTTGGATATTTATTCCTGCTTTTTCGAGCAAGCATTATTTTTAGAAATTGATTGAGGCAAAGTTTATGGGCGTTCTTTTGATGTCAACGACAATCGGCGGAATATTTGTCGCGGCGGTTTTGCTGGTAATGTCGCTTTGGACAAAAAAGAATTGGCTAATGAATTTTGTGGTCGGCGGCGTAGCGATTTGGTTTATTTTTTATGCGGCGATGCTCTTCGGATTTTCATATTTGAGTGAAGAAAAATTGCTTGCGTTGAACGAGCCGAAAGAATATTGCGGATTTTATCTCGATTGCCATTTGCACACGAGCGTTACGAATGTGCGAACTGCCAAACAAATCGGCAATAAATCGGCGCGTTTTTATATTTCTATTTAATTCTCTGTTAGATACTTTTTTGAAAAGAAAAAATCTAACGACGCTTTTTTAAAAGCAAAGGACGTTTCGCTAAAAACATTGTATTGAACGAGAAAAATGAAAAGTTTAACAATAGCCGTATTTTTAAGAGTTGTTTGCGGTAGTTATTTTTTCTAAAAATTATGAGTATTTCTTCGACACTTGAGCAGCTTCATTCGCAGGCAAAGCAAAACAGGTGGCTTTGGTTTTTTTCTATCTTTAACCGTCTGGCTCTGGCAGCCGGATTTATTCCTGCGGGTATCGTGAAAATTATGGACGAACGCTTTGCAAGCGGCTTATCCGTTAATCATCCGATGGGGCATTATCTGGAAGCATTACATCTGACGGGTTATTACTATACGTTTATCGGTATTGTGCAGCTCGCGGCAGCAATTATGCTGCTGATACCGCGAACGGTTACGCTCGGTGCATTTCTCTATTTCCCGATCATTTTAAATATTTGTGTTTTGACGTATGCAGTGCGTTTTGACGGCTCGCTTTTTACCGCACCTTTAATGGTGCTGGCTAATTTATATCTGCTTGGCTGGAATTATGAGAAATGGAAATACATTCTGCCCTTTAATCGTCTGCCGATTTCCGATGTTTCAACCGTGAACAAGCGTATGAGCAATAAATTTCCGACGCTTTTCTTTGCCGTCGTGTTTGCCGCCGTGGTCATTTGCGTCGCGGGCATCCCGAACCTTTACAGTATCAAGCCCCGCAACACTTTACCGCAATGTATAGGACAATTTAAAAACACCAGCCGCACAGGAGCCGGCGAAAATTTCTGTAATTGTATTCATACACAAGGAAAGCCGCTTAACAAATGTCTGGATGAATACGAAAAAGCTCCAGATAATACTATCGTCCCGCCTTAGAGCCTTTATTCTTTGATCTGACAAATGAAGAAATGCAAGGCTTTAGCCGAATAACTAAAAAATAAATAACAATTTATCTGGAGAAAAAAATTATGAACGAGAAAACAAAAACAGGTTTGGAAATTTTGCAGGCGGCGGTTTTGCTCGGCGTTTTGGGCGATGTGCTTTTGCGCGTAACGCCTTGGGGTTTGAATGTTTTTCTGTTTATCGGCGCGTTGGTCGCGGCGTTTGTGATGCTGATTTTGCGGCGCAGACAGGAATTTTGGAACGCGCAGACGATTACTTTAAATGCTGCGTTGATATTCTTTGCAATGATGTTCGTATGGCGCGATTCGATGGAATTGAAGGTTTTTGACACGCTGGCGATTTTGACGGTTTTAGCTATTTTGACTTTGCCCGCACTGAAAATCAAAACGCAGATTGCCGGTGTTTTTCATTACGGAGTCGGTTTCGTCTGGTCGGGAATCAGTGCCGTATTCGCACCGTTTTTTCTGGTTTTTAATGATGTCAAATGGAAAACGATTCCGCAAACGGGCTGGTCGAAACATCTTATTTCAGTTTTGCGCGGGCTTTTGATTGCGATTCCGATTTTGTTTGTCTTCGGCGCGTTGTTTGTTGCGGCGGACGCGGTTTTTCAAGGCATTATTGAGAAAACTTTCAATATTCAACCGGATGAATTAATCGCACATACTTTCTTTATCGGATTTTTCGCGTGGATTATCGCCGGATATTTGCGCGGTTCGCTGATTGCAAATTTTTCGAGCGATTTGGCGGAAACTTTTTCAGATACGAAAGAAAAAAATAAACCGCAGAACCTGAGCGTAACAGACATTAAAGATGAGGAAGAAACTCCGAAAACGGAAGAAAAACTGAAGCCGGAAGAGCAGAAAAAATGGCAATGGCAGAATTTGGACAATTCGCTTTTGCCGAATTATTTCACACTCGGCGCAATCGAAACCGTCGTTATTCTGGGTTTGATAAATCTTTTGTTTCTCAGTTTTGTCATCGTGCAGCTTCCATATTTGTTCGGCGGAATGGATTTGGTGCAGAACACGCCCGATTTTAAACTCGCCGATTATGCACGGCACGGATTCGGCGAACTTGTGACGGTTTCCGCGCTTGTTTTGCCGATTCTGCTTGTTTCGCACTGGCTTTTGCGGAAAGATAAACCGCTTAATGAAAAGATTTATCGCATTTTAGCAGGAATGAACATCGGTTTGTTGTTCGTCATTATGATTTCCGCAACCCAAAGGCTGCTTCTTTTAACCGGAAATTTGGGTTACGGTTTAACGACGATTAGATTTTATCCGATGGCGTTGATGATTTTGCTGGCGTTGATTTTCGTTTGGTTTGCTCTGACTGTTTTGCGCGGAATGCGGCAGCGATTTGCGTGGGGCGCGTTGTGGCTGACATTATTTACGCTCGGAACTTTGCACGTTCTCAATCCCGACGATTTTATAGTTCGCACAAATGTCGCTCTGATGCAGGAAGGTCGCGGTTTTGATACTGAATATGTTTCGCAATTGAGCGACGATGCCGTTCCCGCACTGCTCGAAAATATGGCGAAAATGGATTTGATTCAGCAGTGTGAAGTTAAGAACAAACTTTTGTATCGTTTGGACGATGTGCAGCAAAGGGAAAATGATTTTCGCTCGTGGAATTGGGCGCGTTGGACGGCGCGAAACAAAATGGCGCAGAATATCGAGAATCTGGACACAACCGGCTGCCCTGAATTTTCGCTGAGATATTACGAAAATTTTTAATATCAATTAGGAGTAGAAATATGAAAACTTGGCGAAACTTTGCATAAGTCTTTGCGTTCTTTGCGTTACAATTTCTTGTAATGCAAAGAACGTGGAGAAATTTCCCGCTTTTCAAAAATTTTCTATTTTACTGCGCTTTTTTTATTTCCGCTTTGAGTGCGTCAATATCCGCGCCTTTACCTCGATAGCGGGATTTCTGCGCGATTTCATAATTTTCAGTTTGCAAATCAAGAAAACCGATCTCGCCGAAACTACTGACCAAAATGTTTCGCGGCGGAATGTAGATATATTGTTTTTCCGCATTGTTGGCGTTCACTACCAAGTTATTTACAATCGTGCCGTCGGCGAAATATTTGGCGAAAACTGCCTGTCCGGTTATATCGTCGCCGACAAAACCGTAAGTGCCGTAAGAAAAAATGTTGTTGCGGAATATAAAGTTTTGGGTCGGCGCACGATGCGCTGTGATCGGGTTGCCGCTGTTAAAGACGGTATTGTTTTCAACGGTGATGTCTTCGCCGTCGGCAATTAAAACAAAGCGTCCGTCCGCACCCCATTTTGCCGAATCAATTCCGGTAAAAAGATTATTCACTATCCGCACACGCTTCATTTTCGCGCTTTCATTGTTATCATCCGAGCCTAAAAAGTTGATTCCGCCGCCGCTGTTTCTGATCCAGTTGTCCTGCATCAAAACATCTTCTACCACGCTCCACGGCGCGTTGCCGTCCTGATTTCTGACCGTCAACCGGATCGCCATTTCATCAAAACTGTTTTCGATAATGTTTCCGACAATCTGCACGTTCTTGGCATTTTTTAATTCAAAAGTGCATTTGATCGTTACCTTTCCGCGCCATTCGAGCGGTTTTGTCATCAGATTGTTGCGAATTTCGATGTCGGTCGGAACGAGTCCTTTAATACTCGGATCGGAACCGCCGAAAAGAATGTTTTCCGCGCCGGCTTCGAGATAATTGTTGATTATTTTATAACCGCCCGTGCCGTTCCAGCCGGCAATCGCCTGTGTTTCCTGCTCTTTTCCGGCAAATCCCGCGATGTAACTGTTTTTAATAACCGTATTGGCATTATTAAGTGCAACGCCGCGCCGCGTGATGCCCGCCGGATTCGGATGCAGATAACAGCGGTCAATTTCGATGTCGTGCGGAATTTGATTTACTTTTTGATCGTCCGTGCCGAGCGCAATCAAATTATAAACGTAATCGGCGTTGTCAGGAGCGAATTCGATGCCGACAAAACGATAATTATGAGCGTTCGGCGCAGTTCTGACGGCTGAATCGCCTTTGCCGGAACTTAAAATTTTCGGCATAAACACAGCGTCCTTCAGACTAACGCGCATTCCGTCTTTCGGCAGTTTATCCATCTCTGAGGATTGGATTGTAATGACTTCATTTCCTCTTTTATTAGGTAATATGAATGCGCCGACAAATTTTGCGCCCGCTTGCAGAATTATCGTGTCGCCCGGTTTTGCTCGCTCAAGCGCGGCTTGAAAATCACCGCCTTCATTAACTATTATTTGTTTCCCGACAACCGTAATACTCGCTTGGGAAACGACATTTTTAAAAATGAATGTTGCTCCGATTCCGAGCGGAATCAGCAAAAATGCACACAGCAAAACCAATAATAAAGTTTTCTTTTTCTGCTGTTTTTTCTGCCAATTTGGTTTTTCTAAATGCTTCATTTCTTTAATAATACAACCAATAATAAACGGTTTTCAGATATTCTCCGGCAACGGCATTCCAACCGTTTGCCGTCAGCCACCAATAAAAAGGCGGCGGAGTTTGCTGTCCGGTCGGCGGCGATTCGATGCCGATTTCGATAGGAACATTATTATATTGCATCGTTTTCTCAAAAGTCCAAAGCGTCCGGCGCGTATGATAGGCGGACGTAACGAGCAAAATTGATTTCAGATCGCGCTCTTTCGCCGTTTTCGCCAGTAGATTCGCTTCGTCCTGTGTGCTTTCGGTGATTGTCGGCAGAATTTCGATATTTTCTTTTGGTATTCTTTGCCCGATCAAAGATTGTTCGGCGAGTTCGACATACGGCGGATTTCTTTGTTCTCTTTTTGACCAACCGGCTTTTGTGCCGTCATTTGTGAGAAAGATTTTCGGCGCGACATTGTTTTTAAAAAGCTGCGCGGCTTTCTGTGTTCTTTCGATATACGCCGCCGAGCCGCCCAAAACTAAAATCGCTTCAGCACGTTTAATTGGCTGTTCGACGATCAGACGTTCAGCCGCAAACCACGCAAGGAACATCCACGCGAGAAACAGTGAAAGCAAAACGGTGATAATTTTGAAACTTCGTGTAGTTTTCATTGCATAAGTCAGAACCGTCTGCGTGAGCGTGGGTGGTTTAAGTTTGATAATCAAATGCCTCAATCGCACGTTCGCCGCCCGCTCACACAGGCGGCTCTGATAAAAAAATCAACCATCGCTTCCGCCCACAAATCGTAGCCTTTAACCGACGGATGAATGCCGTCGCTGAAAAAATCGTCGTCAACTTTTTTTACGTCGTCAAAATAAACGACGTTTTCCATTTTGGAAATTAAATCTATCGCGTTGAAATGATGAAGTTTAGCCAGCCTTGATAAAACATAGCGCAGTGGATTCGGCAGAGCGATAAAATCTCTGACCATCGGCACATTTGCTACTAAAATTTTCGCATCGGGATTTTTTTCACGCAGGATTTTGAGTAACTTAGTCAAATGCCGCCGAAATGTGCGCGGACTCGAAAGACCGAAAACGTCGTTTGCGCCGAGCGCGACGAGAATCACGTCCATTTTTTCTTGCGGCATATTCGGAACGAGTTCGCGCAAAGTTCTTTTAATCGTAATGCCGCTTGTGCCGAGCGCGTGCCAGTTGATTGATTTGCCTGTTTTTCGACTTAAATGTTTGGCAAATTGTCCGGTCAACGCTTCGGTGTGATTTTTCGCGCCGACTCCGGCGACGGTTGATTCGCCGATTGCCAGAAGATTAATCGTTTCTTCGTGTTCGCCGTGCTTTCCGATTGTTTCGCCTTGTGCGTCGGGCAATCTGCCGACTTTTCGGCGCACGTATTTGCCTTGCAGATACAAAAACGGCACAGCGGGCAAAACGGCAATTCCGCCTAATAAATAACGAATCTGCATTGAAGATAAATTCATAAAATCAAAAAATATTTTATCGAATGTAACGCCGTCCGTCCCGGCGGCAGTTTGAGATGCGTCCCGCATCTCACCTCACGCAACTTACATCAAATGCGAAAAAAGTTTGTCGGCAAGATGCCGACCAGACTGCCGCCGGGACGGACGGCGTTACATTGGTGCATTTTCCTGATTATTCATCAAACGCGCAACGTGAAAAATATAATGAACGCCCGAAAATAAAGCGAGTGCGAAAACGGTAGTATAAACCGTCGGCAGATAAAAACTTCTTAAAGCAGGAAAAACAGCGGCAATTAAAATCAAACCAATCGCCAAAACCTGAACAAATGTGCTTATTTTACCGAGCCACGAAGGTTTAAAGCCGCGAAATCCGGTCATCACATTTATCGCGCCCGCCGCCGCAATAATCAAAACATCGCGCCCGATGACGGCGGCTGTAACCCAAAAAGGCACGGGAAGATGGCGAAGATGCGGTTCTGTCGGAAAAATATTCGGCAGAGTTAGAATAATAAAAGCCGTCGTCATCAAAAGTTTGTCGGCAATCGGATCGAGAATCGTGCCGAGTTCCGATTCCTGATTAAAACGCCGCGCCACAAAACCGTCAATTCCGTCGGAAAGACCGGCGATAAAAAAGACCAACAAAGCCCAGCCGATTAAACCGTAAAACAAAAGCGTAGCAAAGACGGGAATCAAAACCATTCGCAGAAAGGTGAGCAGATTTGGAATTGTCAGGACGCTTGACGGCATAGTCAATTACGAATTACGAATTAAGTTGAATTAGCGAAATCTCCGGCGGACATTGATAACGCACGGGCAAAACAACTGTTCCGATGCCGCGTGTGATATAAATTTGTGTATCTTTGCGGCGATATAAACCGTTTTTCAATTTCCGGCGCGGCAAAATTCTTTTTTCATCGTCGCGGATTTTCACCTGTCCGCCGTGCGTGTGTCCGCTGAAAATCAAGTCAACATCGGCGCGGGCGGCGCGACCCAAAATTTTCGGATTATGCGCGAGAAGCAGCTTCATTTCGTCGGGAAACGAACCGCGCAAAGCCGCGCGCAAATCGGTTTTGCCGACCATATGATCGTCAACGCCGGCGAGCCAAAATGATGCGTCCTTTGCCGTAAAACGAAAACCTTCATTGATTAAAACAGTGATGTTCGCTTCGCGCATCGCATTTGTCATCATTTCCGCATCAGTCCAATGATCGTGATTTCCCAAACACGCAAAAGTGCCGAATTCTGATTCGAGTCGTCCCATAACTTCCGCCACCGGCTCGATATATTCGCTTTCGTGCGAAACATAATCGCCCGTCAAAATGCACATATCGGGTTGCAAACTATTGCCGATTTCAATGGCGCGTGTAATATGTTCGAGGCTCGTAAAAGGACTGTGATGAATGTCGGATAGATGAAGAATGCGAAAACCTTCGAGATTTTTCGGCAGACGTATGAGCCGGATTTCTATTTTTTCGACTTCTAAAGTATTGGCTTCGTTCAAAGCGTAACGCGCCGTCTGCGACAAATTTCCTGCCAAATCGCGCAGCGGAGTTTCCGAACCGATGGCGGAAGAAAATTTCTTTGACAATTTGGTTTTTTTTGTGGCGATTGATTTCATCTTATTCGGCATTTTCGTCGGACGGCAAATTTAAGGTAAGTCGGTTTAACATAATTGTAACTTTTTCACAGGCAAAAAGTCTAGAGTTGGGTTAGAATTACAACTCGAATAAGGTTTGAAAAATTTAAATGCACACTTGGAAACTTGAAATCGAATACGAAGGCACGCGCTATCGCGGTTGGCAAATACAGCACAATATGAAAACCGTGCAGGGTGAACTGGTCAACGCGGCGCGGCAGCTTTTTTCGGGAAAAGTCGAAATCGGCGGCGCGGGCAGAACCGATGTCGGCGTTCACGCGCTTTCGCAAATCGCTCATTTAACGGTTGACGATTTGCAGACGAATATTACGCCGCGCCAGATCTTACAAGCGTTTAACGAACTTCTGCCGCACGACATCAATATTAAAAAAGTCCTGAATGCGTCCGAAGATTTTAATGCACGGCGCGATGTTACGGCGAGTTACTACCTTTATCAAATCTCGACGCGGCGGACGGCTTTTGCCAAAAATTTTGTTTGGTGGATGAAAGATAATTTGGATGTCAAACCGATGCAGTCGGCGGCGGAAATGCTCGTCGGCAGACATAATTTTGCTTCCTTCGGCGAAGTCGAAGATAAACGCGCTTCGACGCTCGTTTTTGTCGAACGCGCCGAAGTTTTCACCGACGGCGATTTGATCTGTTTTCGCATCGGCGCAAACCGTTATCTGTGGAAAATGGTCAGAAGAATCGTCGGCGTTCTGGCGGAAGTCGGGCGCGGCAATTTGTCTTACGACGCTTTTCAAAGACTCTTGAAATTTCAATCAAACGCCGCTTCAAAATTTACCGCGCCGCCTTCGGGACTTTTTTTGGAGAAAATTTTATATAAAGGCGACGAACCGCCGAAAAAACTGGAATCCGCTGTCAATATTGATTGAATTGAACTTAAAATAGCCTCGAAAAAAATTCACCGCCGAGACGCAGAGTTTCGCAGAGATTTCTCTGTGTTTCTCTGCGTCAACTCCGCGTCTCGGCGGTGAAAATATTGCTCGCTCGAACTATTCGTTTTCCCAAACCGCACCGACTCCGACATCCCACAACATTTTATTAAGTGTCGGAACATCTTTGCTGAGAATTTCATCAGACCTCGATTTTAAAACAAACCATTCGGCATTTAATTCTTTCAACAAATCCAACGAAGGCTGATTGACGCGCGGAATGTCGCTTTCGGTTTGGTTTATCAAAAACATATAATTAGCGGTAAATTTGTTCGGGAAATTTTCCACATCGTCATACGCCTTCGATTTTCGCTGAACCATATCTTCGTCCCACGCCTTCATTTTCTTCACTAACGCTTCGCCCTCTTTTTTGACGGCGTTGTATTTTGCATCTTCCGGCAAAGTTTTTAAAAGCGTTTCAAGCTGTTTCTGTTTTTCATAAAGACTGTTCACCGTTCGGTGCATCGAAATCACTTCGGCTTCCATTTTCGACATCAACTGATTATAGGCTTTATACGTTTCGGAATTCGTCGGGTAAAGCGGATTGGCGAGAACTTCGGCTTCGGTAGAAACTTTCCGATCTCCCATTTTCACGGTAATAAAATACTTGCCCGGAGGTGCTTTGTGTCCGGCGTAACTGCTTTCAATATAAACATTTTGCACACCCGGCATTGTCGGATAACGAAGATTCCAGACAAATCTGTTGAGTCCTTTTTCTTTCGATAAGGACGGTTCTTTCTGCGGTCCGCCGTCATATTTTTTAAAATCTTTGTCGTCTTTTGAAGAAAAAGTGCGAACGACGTTTCCTTCCGCGTCTTTGATTTCCATTGTGATTTCGGCGGTCTTTTTCAGTTCGGGCAGATTGTAATAAACGACGATTCCGGTTGCCGGATTTACGCCTCTGAATTTGTTTGTTCCGTCAAAATCTTCGTCGGATTTGTCCAATTCACTCGAAGCATTGACGAGATAAGCATTTGCGGGCTGATAAATCGAGAAAGATGCGACATCTTTTTTGTATTGACGCACCAAATTCAAATCATCCAAAATCCAAAACGCTCTTCCTGAAGTTGCCGCAATCAAATCTCCATTGTGAATTCGCAAATCGGTAATCGGCGTGATCGGCAGATTCAATTGAAACGGCGACCAGCCTTTTCCGCCGTTCCAAGAAATATACAAACCGAGTTCAGTTCCGGCAAACAGCAAATCCTTTCGCACATTGTCTTCGCGCACAACGCGAGTGAACGCATTTGCGGGAATTCCGTCATTTATTTGCGTCCAAGAATTTCCATAATCAGTGGTTTTATACAAACCCGGCGTAAAGTCGTTAAATTTGTAACGAGTCGTGGCGATATACGCCGTCGCTTTATCAAACGGCGAAATTTCAATCGCGTTTATCAAAGATTCCTTCAAATCTTTCGGCGTAACATTTTTCCAAGTCGCGCCGCCGTCTTTGGTCAAATGCACGAGTCCGTCGTCGCTTCCAGTCCAAATCACGCCTTTTTCGAGCGGCGATTCCACGACATAAGCGAGCGTTCCGTAATTTTCCGCGCCGACGGCTTCATTCGTATAAGGTCCGCCGCCTTTGCCCTGTTTTTCCTTTTCATTGCGCGTCAAATCGGGCGAAACTTCCTTCCAAGTTTTGCCGAAATCGCTAGTCTTTAACAGATATTGCGAACCGTGATAAAAAGTATTCGGCTCCCATTTGCTCCAGATAATCGGCGCGTTCCAGTTAAAACGATATTTTATATCCTTTGCATCTCTGCCGAGATATTGAATCGGCGCAGCCATAATATTCGTGCTTGCGCCCGCTTTCACATCCAAAACTTCGATTGTTCCCTGATAACTTCCGCCCAAAACATATTTCGGATCGTTCAGGTCAAACGCCAAAAACGCGCTTTCGCCGCCCGCCGAAGCTCTCCAATTATCATTCGTTATTCCGCCGCCGCTAATATCGCGGCTGGCAATCGAAACCGACGAATTATCCTGCTGTCCGCTGTAGATTCGATACGGAAACTGGTTATCAACATTGATGCGGTAAAACTGTCCCGTCGGCATAGTGCTTTGCGAACTCCAGCTTTTTCCTTTGTTAAAAGTGATCGCCGCGCCGCCGTCGTTGGCGATGACAAAATTATTCGAGTTGTCGGGATTTATCCACAAATCGTGATAATCGCCGTGCGTTCCGCTTAAATTTTCCCAAGTTTTTCCGCCGTCATTGGAACGCAAAGCCGGTGCGCTCAAAACATAAATCGTGTTTTCATCATTCGGGTCAACGAATAATTCGATGTAATACCAAGCTCTCTGCGTCAGTCGGTTATCATCCGAAATTCGACTCCATTTTTTTCCGCCGTCATTTGATAAAAACAAACCGCCCAAATCTTTTTCCGAATCGCTTTCAATCAGCGCGTAAACTTTTTCGGAATTTGAAGGACTAACGGCAATCGCCATTTTGCCCATTTCCGTCGGCAAACCTTCGGTCATTTTTTCCCAATTTTCGCCGCTGTCGGTTGATTTGTACAAACCGCTGCCCGCGCCGCCGCTGATAACTTTCCACGGAAGCCGCCCGTGTTCCCACATCGCCGCATAGAGAATTCGCGGATTATTCGCGTCCATCGAAAGTTCCGAGGCACCCGTTCTTTCATCTACAAACAAAACATTTCGCCAAGTCGCGCCGCCGTCGGTTGATTTGTAAATTCCGCGCTCCTTTGAACTTCCATACAAAGCACCTTGCGCCGCGACATAAACAATATCCGCGTTTTTCGGATCAACAATAATCCGCGAAACGTGCCGCGTCGCTTCCAGTCCGAGATGTTTCCAGGTCTTTCCCGCGTCGGTTGATTTATAAACACCGTCGCCCGAAGAAGTCATCACGCCGCGCACCGCGTGTTCGCCCATTCCGACATACACGACATTTGCATCGCTTCCCGCAACCGCAATCGCGCCGACTGAACCCGTCTTAAAGAACCCGTCCGAAACATTCCGCCAACTGATTCCCATATCGTCGGTTTTCCAAAGTCCGCCGCCCGTCGTTCCCATATAATAAGTTTTCGGATCATTGAGAACGCCGACCGCCGCCACCGAACGCCCGCCGCGAAACGGTCCGATCAGCCGCCATTTCATCGGCTTAAAGAAACTATTATAATCGTCCGCAGACGCAGTTTTCACCGTCTGCGCCGGTAAAGAATAAATGCCGAAACAGAAAATAAGCAGTAAAATTATTTTTTTTAACATTGTAGGATTCTCCAAACGATTCACGGGAAATATTATCCGTGTCGTAGTTTTTTGAACTCAACCGAGTTCGTTTGACACAAAATAAAAGATTAATTGTAGAAGTATTTTTCTACTTCGGATTATACTTCGGCGGATGATTTTCTGCAATCGAATGCCGAAATTGTATTGAAATCAGCACTTTATTCGTTTAAGAATTTGTTTCCGTCTGCGCGTGTAATACAATTTTTATATGAGCCAAACCAACACCGAAGTTCTGCAAAAATTTCAAAACACCGTCGGACTGAAATTTCAGCTTTACAACAGTCTTTTTTTATCGCTCCCGTTTCGCGGCATTGATAAGACGGGCATTTTGCTGTCGCTTTTCAACAATAGCTGCGAAGAAGGTTATGCGGAAGGCAAAAGTCCGCAGCAGATTATTGAGGGATTTTTTAACAATCACACTTTGACGATTGAACAAAGCGAAAAAATCAGTCTGCTTTTTCGCTTTGTTCAATACGCCGAAAGACAGGTTGTTTTGTTCGATGCGCTCGAGGACGCGGCGTTTGACAAACTGCACGACACGCGCGGCGCGGGAACTTTAAAGCAATTAAATTCAAGCGTTTTGCAGAATGATAAAACTTCGGAATTCATCAAAAAACTCGAAAACTTTTCCGTCCGGCTTGTTTTAACGGCGCATCCGACACAGTTTTATCCGGGCGCGGTTTTGGCGATTATCAACGATTTGGTTGAAGCGATTGAAACAAACGACGTTGCGCTTATCAACACATATTTACAGCAACTCGGACGAACGCCGTTTTTCAAAAAGCAAAAGCCGACACCGTTTGACGAAGCAAACAGTTTGATTTGGTATCTCGAAAACGTCTTTTATGAAGCAATCGGCGGAATCGCGTCGGAAATTAAATCTGCATTTCCGAATGAAAATATAAATCTGAGCGAACTCGTTAAAATGGGTTTTTGGTCAGGCGGCGACCGCGACGGAAATCCGTTTGTAACCGTCGAAACAACCGTCAAAACCGCTAACGCTCTACGCCGCGCGATTTTGCGGCAGTATTATTCCGATGTCCGAAAACTCAAACGCCGACTGACATTTGAAGGTGTCGAAACGGTTCTTGCCGAACTCGAAGAAAAACTTTACGCCGACGCTTTTTCCAACAAAACAAATGATTTGACGAAGGGAAAAATTCTAAAATATCTCGAAAACATTCTTGAAAATATTCGGACAAATCATAACGGATTATTCGCGCATCTGGTTGAAAATCTGATTCAAAAAGTAGAAATTTTCGGAACATATTTTGCATCTTTGGATATTCGGCAAGACAGCGGAATTCACCAAAACATTTTGGAAGATGTGGCGGCAAAAAGCGGTGCTTTACCGAAAAATTACGATGAACTTCCCGATAAAGAAAAAATCGAAAAACTTTTGAATATCGAAAAAGCGATTGACGCGGAAATTTTAAGCGACGATTTATACAAAGACACTCTGCAAAACATCGCCGCCGTCAAGGAAATTCAAAAGCAAAACGGCGTGAAAGCGTGTGAAAGATATATCATCAGCCATTGTGAAAGTGCGCTTGATGTCATCGAAGTTTTCGCTCTTTTTCTGCTCGGCGGCTGGCAAACCGATGATTTAAATATTGATATTGTTCCGCTTTTTGAAACGGTTGATGATCTTCAAAACGCATCCGATATAATGCGCGAACTTTACGAAACTCCCGCGTATCGCCAACATTTATCGAAGCGAAAAGACATTCAAACGATTATGCTCGGTTTTTCCGACGGCACGAAAGACGGCGGTTATTTGATGGCAAATTGGAGTATTTACAAAGCAAAAGACGAACTGACAAAAATCTCGAAACAATACGGCATCGAAGTAATTTTCTTTGACGGACGCGGCGGACCGCCCGCACGAGGCGGCGGAAAAACGCATAAATTTTACGCTTCGATGGGCGAAAATATTTCAGACCGCGCGATTGAATTAACCATTCAAGGTCAAACGGTTTCATCAAATTTCGGCACGATTGACGCGGCAAAATTTAATATCGAACAACTCATTCACGCCGGAATTTACACACATATTTTCAATGCAAAAGCGGAAACTTTCACCGATTCGGAAGAAAATCTGATGCAAACTCTCGCCGAAAAAAGTTTTGCGGCTTATTCGGAACTCAAAAACGACGCGGCGTTTCTCGAATATCTTTCCGAAGTCAGCCCTTTGAAATTTTACGGTGAAACAAACATCGGTTCGCGTCCGGCAAAACGCGGCGCGGGAAAATTGACGCTCGATTCATTGAGAGCGATTCCGTTCGTCGGCGCGTGGAGTCAGATGAAACAAAACGTGCCGGGATTTTACGGTGTCGGCTCGGCTCTGCAAGCGATGAACGAAGCGGGAAATCTCGAAGCCGTCAAAGATTTATACGAATCAAACGCCTTTTTCAAAACCTTGATAGACAACTGCGAAATGGCGATGCAGAAATCGTTTTTCCCATTGACCGAAAACTTAAAAAACGACGAAACCTTCGGCAAAATCTGGCGAAAAATCTACGACGAATACAAACTCTGCCGAAAATTTTTAGCCTTCATAACAGGCGATGAAAATTTGATGACCGATTATCCAACCGAACTGCAATCCGTCCAAACACGCGAACACATCGTTTTGCCGCTGACGACGATTCAGCAATTCGCTCTGACAAAAATCAGAGAATCGGAAAACGAAGATTTAAAAAATGTCTATGGAAAACTCATCATTCGCTGTTCTCTCGGGATTATAAATGCGGGAAGAAATTCGGCATAAGGTTAGCCGCGAATAACGCGAATAGCACGAATTATTTCTTTGTTTTTATTCGTGCTATTCGCGTTATTCGTGGCTAAAATTTTTCGTGTTTTCCTTAACTTGGTGTTAAAATGTTCTACGGAGAACAATTGTGATTACGATTGAATTTCCTGTGAAAGTGAGCAACAATCGTCCTTAATTTGTTCGACACTTTCAGCGTCGGAATTCTGATTTAACTTTTTCCTAGCGATTCTCGCTAGGCTATGTTGTCCGTCATCTTCGATGACGAAAAAATCTTTGACAATTCAATAAAACAAACGTCGAATACTGGCAGAACAAACGCTTTTGCAATGTCGAAAGAGATGAGGAAAACCTGAAAATTTGTAAAAAACAAGGTTAGAAAGTTTTGGTGATTTGGGAATGCGAAATTAAAGACTTGGATAAACTTGAACGTAAACTCGAACAGTTCTTAACATAAAAAAGAGCAGATGAAATTAAAACATCTGCTCTTTTCCTTTTTTCTGAAAATTAGGTTTTTAGAAAACGTATTGTTCGCCGCAATCAAAATGCCGGCGAGTTTCTGCGCCCGCGAAATCGCCGTTTGAGCATCGAAATTTGTCTTTTCTATTGCGCTTCGTGGTTAGTCAAATGATGCAGGAATTTGTTCAAATTTTCCGCTATCTCGTCGGGTTTAGAAAGCAAATCGCTGATAATCGCAACCGAATCCGCGCCTGCATTTAAAACTTCCCGAAAGTTTTCGGCAGTAATTCCGCCGATGGCGACGAGCGGAAAGTTTTTAGTAATTTCGCGGACGTTTCCGACACCTTCGACGCTGATAATTTTATCAGGATTTTCCTTTGTTTTTGTAGTAAAAACCGGACCGATTGCCAAGTAATCAATCGGAAGTTTGACGGCATCGGCGGCTTGTTTCAAATTATGTGTCGAAAAACCGATAATTGCCTTTTTGCCCAAGATTTTTCTCGCAAATTCGGGCGACAAATCATCTTGTCCGAGATGAACTCCGTCCGCATTCAAAGCAAGCGCAATATCAACGCGGTCATTGATAATAATTTTCACGTTATGCTTTCGCGCAATTTCTAACGCTTCTTTTGCCTGTTCGTAAAAATCTTTTGGTGAAGCATATTTTTCGCGCAACTGAATAAAAGCCGCGCCGCCTTCGATCAATCTTTCAACCTGTGCGGCGTGTGAAAGTTTGGTGATGCGCGTGTCGGTTATCGGGTATATTTTGGGAAGAAACATATTCAATTATAAAGATTTGACCATTAAAAAACCGTCTTCGCCGTTGCTGTAATACTTATTTAATTTTTGCATAATCGCGTAACCGTAATTGCGATAGAGATTTTGCGCGGCGGCGTTGCCGACGCGGACTTCGAGCATCAAGATCGTTACATCGCGTTTTCGCAGTGCGTCTTCGGTGTGCCGCAGAAGTTTCAATGCTAACCCGCGCCGCCGGTGTTCGGGCGCAATCCCGATTGTCGTCAAATGTCCCGTTCCGTCGGTTTCGTTGACCATTACGAAAACAAAACCGACAATGTTTTGTTCGGGCGTAACGATGCGGTAACTCAAAGTATTCGGTTCGTTCAGCAAATATGCGAAAGTATGTTTCGTGTAATTTTCACCGTATTTGAAACAGCGCAGATTTAATTTCAAAACTTCCTTGAGATGCGCGTCGGTCAGCGGGCGAATCGTATAATTCGTCATCGGCGCAGGAATAATTACCTCCGTCTCAAACTTCGTCGGCGGAATAAAAAATTCACGAATTTTTTGAAAAACTGCCATAAAATTCCAGATTCCAAATTCCAGATTAAAAGAGATAACTTTCGATCAAATCCATATTTGGAATTTGAAATCTGGAATTGGAATCAAAGAACGAGCATACAATCACCGTAACTGTAAAAACGGTAGCGCGATTCGACGGCGTGTTCGTATGATTTCATTATAAGTTGATAGCCGCCGAAGGTCGAAACCAAAACGAGCAAAGAACTTTGCGGCAAGTGAAAATTTGTTAAAAGTCCGTTGATTGTTTTGAATTTATAATCCGGCGTAACCGTCAAATCGGCAAATCTGTTTCCTCCCGAAATATTTCCGTTTTCGTCAACCGAAGATTCTAAAGCCCGCGTTGTCGTCGTTCCGACGGCGATTATTCGCCTGTTTTCATTTTTGGCTTTATTGATAATTTGCGCTGTTTCTTCAGAAATTTCACACGATTCGGGCATAACCTTGTGTTCCGACAAATCGGAAACGCGGACGGGTTCAAAAGTTCCGTAACCGACGTGCAGAGTTATTTCAGCGATTTCGATGCCGCGATTTTTTATATCTTCTAAAATTTGCGGCGTAAAATGCAAACCCGCCGTCGGCGCGGCGATTGCTCCGCGTTGTTTGGCGAAAACGGTTTGATAACGCTCGCGGTCAGCGTCCAAATTTCCTTCACCGCGTTTGATATATGGCGGAAGCGGCGTTTGTCCGATTTTGTCTAAAATTTCATCAAAATCTTTGTCGGATTCAAATTTTACGATGACGCGACCTTCTCCGGTTTTGTCTAAAACTTCCGCCGAAAGATTTTCGGCGAACGATATTTTTTTGCCGGTTTTTAATCTTTTCGCCGGTTTTGCAAGTGTTTCCCAAATTTGGTTTTCGAGTTCGCGGACGAGAAACAGTTCGATTTTCGCGCCCGTTTCGCTCATTCCGAAAAGCCGCGCCGGAAAAACTTTGGTGTTATTAAGAACGAGCAAATCACCTTTTTTCAAAAAATTTGCAAAGCTGTAAAAATAATCGTCCCGAAAAGATTCACCGGCGCGGTTGACGACGAGCATTCTCGAATTTTCGCGCTTTTCCAAAGGATTCTGCGCGATTAAATTTTCCGGCAGTTCAAAATCGAAATCTGAAATTAACATATAAATTACCAAAAAAGATTAACACAAAATTTTATAACCTTTGACATTTTTTCAGCGGAACGCAAGTTGCTCATTACTAATTTTTAAACAAAATTACTTGCAGTTTGAAGCAATTTCAATCGCAATGTTTAGAAAAATCAGAACAAGGGAGAAAATTATGAACAAAAATGATACAGCTGATGTTGTTAAAGGTGCTTTTGTCGGTTTAGTTGCCGGATTAGCCGCCACATTCGTGATGACGGAATATCAAAATCTTTTGAACGCAATGGCGGAAGAGGGAGCAAAGAAAAAATCTGAAAATAAGCCAAAAGAAGAAAAAGAACCGGCGACGGTCAAAGCCGCCGCAATGATTTCGGAAGGTGCTTTTGACCACAAACTTACGAAAAAGGAAAAGGAAATTGCCGGTCCCGCGATGCACTATGCGATGGGCGCAACTTCCGGCTTGATTTACGGTGTCGCGTCGGAACTCGCGCCGGTTACGACTGTCGGCGCAGGACTTCCGTTCGGCGCGGCGGTCTGGGTGATTGCCGACGATTTGGCAATTCCCGCGCTCGGACTTTCAAAATCGCCGACGGAATATCCGTTTTCGACACACGCTTACGCGCTTTCGTCGCATCTTATCTATGGATTGGCGACTGATTTAGTCAGAAGATTTTTACTTCGATTGTTATAAAAGAATTTTTCGTAATAGAATGAAACAATCAAATTCTATTCTGTTGCAAAAAATGGAAAATCAAGTAAATGAGCAAAAATATCGTCAGCGGGTTTATGAAATCGTCAATCAAATTCCCGCCGGACGAGTGATGACTTACGGGCAGATTGCCGAAACATTAGGAACAGGCTATACGCCGCGCACCGTCGGTTTTGTTATGCACGCGGCTGATACGGAAAATGTTCCGTGGCAAAGAGTTATTAATTCGCAGGGAAGTTGTTCGACAGGCAAAATGATGATGCCGGTGAATCTTCAGCAGAAAATGCTTGAAGACGAAGGAATTATTTTTAGTGAAAAAGGTCGTTGCGATTTGAATAATTATCGCTGGTTTCCCGAAGGTTTTGAAGCGGAAGATGATGACGAGCAACCGAGTTTGTATGGTTAGCGTAATTTTCATCTTTTCGATTCTCGATTTACGATTTACGATTCATCGTCCCCATTTCAGTTTGTTTCGCAAAACATCAAAATAATTACGGTTCGGCGGTTGGACGAGATTAAAACTCGTCGTGCTTTTGCGAATCAAAACTTTGTCTTTCGCTTCCATTTGATAGCCGATTTGTCCGTCCAAAGTTAAAACCACACCTTCATTTTCATTTTTTAACTGCAAATTTATTTCGGCATTGTCCGGCACGACAATCGGGCGATTTGACAGCGTGAACGGGCAAATCGGCGTTAAAACGACGGCATTCATTGACGGATAAAGAATTGGACCGCCCGCCGAAAGATTATATGCTGTCGAACCCGTCGGCGTTGAAACGATTAAACCGTCGGCGCGAAATGAGTTGACGTAAAGATTGTTGAGATTGACCTCGACTTCGATAATTCGCGCTAAGGCGGCTTTGTTGATAACCACATCGTTTAGAACGCGACCTTCGGCGATTTTTTTATCTTCGCGCCAATGTTCGACATCGAGCATCACGCGGCGGTCAACCTGATAATTTCCTTCGAGAATCGTTTCGAGCGCGGGAAACATCTCTTCAATGCGAAATTCCGTCAAATATCCCAAACTTCCATAATTGATTCCCAAAACCAAAACTTCGCGTTTTCCCGTCAGACGTGCCGTTGAAATCATCGTGCCGTCGCCGCCAAGAACGACGATCAAATCAACGTCTGTTTGAAATTCGCCGGCTTCGGCAATTTCAATGTCGCAAACTTCGGTTTCGGCGCGGGGTTTTCCGATCAAATCAATGCCGCGTTCCGCCAGCCAATCGGAAAGTTTGCAAGCCGTTTCCCACGCTTCTTTGTGATTCGGTTTGACGACAACGCCGACGCATTTTATTTCTTGATTTATCATTTCAGAATGGCTTTGCACCGCATTATATTACAATTTCGGATGTGCCTCAACAAATTTCAACAAATTTCCGACATACGAAGGAAAAGCCGGACATTTTATATTGTGCGCGGAAAGTAGTTCGGTCGCCGCGCTCGTATCGTAAGTTTGCGGCACGAAAAAATACGGCACTGACGGAAATGGCAAACCTGAAATAGCCGGTGAAAACGGCAGCATCAGTGATTTTTCAACCAATTGCGCGGGCGGTTTAATAACCGATTTTTTATTAGTCAACGCTTTGGCGATTTCGTCAAATAATTGTTCCGTCGTCAACGGATTCGGGTCGGCGAGCGCAATTGTTTTGCCGACGGCGTTTGCGTCTTTTGCTAATGCCGCAATGCCTTCGACGACAAAATCAACCGGCACGAGATTTAATTTTACAACCGAGTTGCCGACATTAACGAACCGCAGCAAATTCGGAGCCATTCGCAAGTAATTTATCAGTGAATAAATGCCGTCATATTTCGCCGTTTCGCCCGTGTGCGAATCGCCGACGACAACCGACGGGCGAAAAATAGTTACGGGAAAATCTTCCTTTAATTTTTCGACTTCCATTTCCGCCAGATATTTTGTTTCTTCATAATAATTGCGAAAACCCGCGTCGTGTTCGAGTTCCGATTCAAAAATTTCGCCCGTCCGTTTGCCCGCCACATAACAAGTTGAAACGTAATTGTAACGGCGCAGATTCGGCAAAACTTTAACGAGTCCGTTGACATTTCGCGTGCCTTCGACGTTTATTTGAAAGGCTTTTTCCTTTTTAACGCCCAAATCATAAATGGCGGCGAGATGATAAACATCAGTCGAATTTTTAACCACTTCTTCATAATCGGCAGCGGACATTCCGAGTTTTTCAAATCTGATGTCGCCTTCAATAACCTTATAATTATCCAGCGATGTACTGGTATTTTGGGCAATTTCCTTAATCAATTCACCGGCTTTTTCGATTTGAGCTTTCTCCGCGAGAAGAAGAAACTGCGTGTCGGGTTTCGCCAAGCGCTCAACTAATTTAGCCGCAATAAAGCCCGGAAAGCCGGTTAGGAAAATTGTTTCTTTGAAGTTCATAAATAATTTACCGGAGCCGGAGCGTAGGCTGCCAGCCTGCGCGTTCAATGTAAAGCGCGAATGAAACGCATTTACACAAAAACGCCATTGTCGGATTATGCAGCGTATGTCCATTCGAGTGCTTCGCACCGAACGGGCGGCAGGCTGGCAGCCTGCGCTCCGGTTTTAATCTCCGTTTATTCATAGTTGCTGCCTGAAAAAGTTACATTTTTATTTGCTTTTTCATTGACATTTAACTGAAAAACATCAGGACGCGAATAATGTCCGTCGGTGTCTAAAAGCAGATGACCTTGTTTGACCGAATCGAGTTCGAGTTCACCGTAAATCGTTTCGGCATTATCAAAAACAGGTTCGACAATATAACTTGCATCGGGCGCGATAATTGCGCTTCCGCCGCGTTGGAGCGAATCTTTTTCCATCGAATCCAATAAGTCAAAAACTTCTTTATCATTAGTTTGGAGCGATTGAAAACCTTCCAAAACGTCGCTTTTCGACATCACGCAGCCGGAAGTTAAAACAAAACATTGCCCTTCAAAAGCGTAATGTCGGCTGGCAATTTGGTGTCTTTCGTGAACTGTCGGAAACTGCGCCGTGTGAATAACTTCGCCTTTGGCGTGCATTGCCGCCCGCGCCAGCGGCATCCAATGTTCCCAGCAAATTAGTCCGCCCAAAACTCCGAAAGGTGTTTCCAAAACATTCAAAGTGCTGCCGTCGCCAACACCCCAAACGAGTTTTTCCGTATAAGTCGGCGTAAGTTTGCGGTGAATCTTATAACTGCCGTCCGGTTCAAAATAAACCGTTGTGTTATAAAGCGTTCCGCCGCTTCGTTCGTGAATACCGATAATTAAATAAACGGCGTTTTGTTTGACGATTTTTTGCAGACGCGCAAAATCCGCACTTGGAATTTGCAGAGAATTTTCCGTTAAATATTGATAAAGACGTTTCGCCGGAGCGTAATCCCAGAGCGCAGCTTTCGGTGCTTCATCGAGCCAAATCGGATAACCGGCGAGCCACGTTTCGGGAAATACGACGATTCTCGCGCTTTCTTTCGCACATTCTTCCGCGATTGTTTCAACTTTTGCCAGAGTTTTCTGAAGATTCAAAAAAACAGGCGGCTTTTGAACAAGCGCGACTTTTACGGTTTTTTCATTCATTTCGTTTTCAATCTACTCAAATCAATTGTAAATCCTCTGTTTTCTGAAATTTCGGTTTGGTCAAATCTTTTTACAATCAAACCGTAATTGTGATAATGTTTCGTCATAACGGAAATTTAACGCGATCTATCTAATAATTTAAATAGATATTCTCGAAAATGAAAACCAAAAAAGAGGAAAGCCAAGAATCGGACGAAGCGGCGACTGCTCAAAATACGGAAATTGCCCCGGCAGCGGAAGCCGTTTCTGACGAGAATTTTTCGAGCGAATTAAATGAACCGCTTTGGTCTGTTATCAGTTTTGAAAAACTCGAAGCAAAAAATCTGACCTACGATGAAGCCGCGCAAAAGTTAAAAAAATTCGCCGCCGAAGGAGTTTCCGGGCTGTGCATCGTAACGGATGAAGCCGCTGCAAAAATTTCAAATAAAACAAAAGAAAATTTACAGGGATAACAGGATGAAAGGGATTTTTTTCTCTTATCCTTTTTATCCTGTTATCCCTGTAAATTAAAATTTTAGAACAATTTTCCCGAAACTTTCATTCGATTCGAGATATTCGTGTGCTTTCTTTATTTCATCAAACCGGAAAACTTTATCTAAATTCGGCTTAATTTTCCCGTTTTCAAACAAAGGCAAAACATTTTCGATAAAAGCGCGTGTCGCTTCGGCTTTTTCGGCGTTCGAGCGGGAACGCAAAACCGTGCCGATAATTTTCGCGCGTTTCGCCAAAGCCGTTCCAAGATTAAATTCCGCAATTTTACCGCTGACCAAACCGACTAAAATCAACCTTCCTTTGAGCGCGAGGCTTTCCAAATTTGCTTCAAAATAATCCGCGCCGACCAAATCTAAAATCACGTCAACGCCTTTACCGGCGGTTTCGGCTCTAATCAATTCGGCAAAATGTTTAGGATGTTCGCTGACGGTTTTATCTGCTAAAATGCCGTGATTAAGTCCGAATTCCTTGCATTTTTCGAGTTTTCCCAAAGTGCGCGAAGTGCCGATAGTTTCGATTTTTTTCGCATTTGCCAATTGCAGCGCAGCCAAACCAACGCCCGAACCGACGGCGTGAATCAAAAGCGTTTCGCCTCTTTTCAAATTTCCCTGCGTAAAAATCGCATCATTGGCGGTAATAAACGCTTCGGGAATTGCCGCTGCTTCCGTAAAACTCAGATTTTCGGGGATTTTGGCAAGCAAAGATTCTTCCGTTAAAAGAAATTCAGCTTGTGCGCCGCCCGCCGTGATGCCGAAAACTCTGTCGCCGATCTTAAAATCTTTCACACTTTCGCCGATTTCCGCGACTTCGCCCGCAAATTCCAAACCCAAAATTCGTTCGGGCGAACCTTTCGGCGCGGAATAAAGTCCTTCGCGCTGCAAAATGTCGGCGCGGTTTAACGCCGACGCTTTAACATTCACCAAAATCTGTGTTTCCGTCGGTTTCGGCAAATCGTCCACCTCGCGGATTTCGAGATTTTCCGCGCCGCCGAATTCTTTGATATAAACTGCTTTCATTTTTATTTGTAACGCAGTCGTCCCGACTGCCGTCCGGCAGGCATCTTGTCTGCCGGACACTGGTTTTTGCTGGATACTTAAGTGCGTCGTCCCGCGCTCAAGACGGCAGTCGTCCCGACTGCGTTATTTTGCAATAATTGAAATCCATTCGCCGTCAGTTTGAACCTTAAAGTCTAAAATACCTAATTCCTGCAACTTCTCTGCGACCAAACTTTGCTGCTTTTCTAAAATTCCCGATAAAACAAGAATTTTTCGTGTCTTTTTAATCAAAAGTTCAAGCATCGGCAAAATCACATCCGCCGTCAAATTCGCGCAAACAAAATCAAATTCAGGCGTTTCAACGGAAATCGAACCGACATAAAATTCAATATCATTTACATTATTAAATTCGGCATTTTCCTTCGCAATTTTAATTGAATCAACATCCGTATCACAGCCGACAATCACAAACTCCCGGACTTTAGACTTTGGACTTCGGACTTTGGACTTATCAGCCGCAATCGCCAAAATTCCCGTTCCCGTGCCGACATCTAAAAAACTCATTTCGCTCTGAAAATGTTCGCCGATTGCCCGCAGACACAACTTTGTCGTTTCGTGTGTTCCCGTGCCGAACGCCATATTCGGCTCGATGTAAATAACTATTTTTTCCGTGTTTTCGACCTTTTCCCAAGTCGGTGCAATGATGAATTTTTCAGTTTCCGTCGGCTTCCAATGCTTTTTCCATTCGGCGAGCCAATCCGCATTTTCAATTTCGCGCCATTCGATCTTTTTCACCGCATCGCTCTGAAAATTATAAATCCGCAACGCTTCATTTATTTGTTTTCGTAGATTTTCATCGTTCGGTTTCTTATTAAAATAACCGGCGACAAGTAAAATTTCTTTTGGTTTGTCTTTGCCTAAATTATTAATTTCCGTGCCGAGCGCGTCAAGTTCGTTCAAGGCAAATTCGACTGCTTCGGACGCTTCCGAAACAACGGTAATTTCGAGCGCGAACCATTTAATTAAACTTTTTGTCATCGAACTTTATTATTCGGACTTTTCAAATAATTTGCCAACCTGTAAATCGTTTTCAGGAATCAATATATCCGTTTTTATCAGAGTCGCATTTTCCGTCGGCGAGATTATACCAATGCCGCAGTCCGTTTTTCATCACCGCCCACGTTTCCGTTCCGCCGATCTGCAAAACTAATTCTTTAATCTTCAGACGGTCAACCGTGTTTGAACGGCGCAGCAGAAAAACGGCATCTTCCTGATCTTTAATGCGTCCGGCGATGTATTTCAAAATAACCAACCATTCGGGCGCAATAACCGGAACGCTTTCGACGACGACCGAATCCTTTAACGCCGCCTGATAAAAATTTTTGGCTTCGTCGTTGCGAACTATCCAATCAACAGCAATAAGTTTTTCGGTGGTTTTGACTTCATATCGCGCGCTGCCTTGTTTGAGAAGTCCGTGGCTGTAAATCGGCAAAGTTTTCGACGCGATAATATCAATGTCGTCGGTTATTCGGCTGCTTCCGTATAAAATAACCGCCGAACCACCCGCCAACGCCCATTCGATATTATTTCGCGCCGCCAGTTCGCCGACAATTCCAATCGCCTGAATAGTCGTTTTGTCATCGAGCAGACATATTTTGAGTTTCGTGTCGGTCATAAAACTTTATGCGGTTAAATTAAAGCCGAACTCTTTGAATTGACTGTAACGATTGATTTTATGGTCTTTAAACGCAAGAGGCAAATCTAAACGCGAAACTATCAATCGTTTGTAAAAAATAATCATTTCGCATTCCCTTCTTCGTTAAATTTAGTCATTACTGAGCGGTCTAAGAATTGCTGAGTAAAGTTGAAGTGGCGTAAAAGTATGAAAAAAGAGATGTTTAAGTGTGAACAAAAAACTCTTTACCATACTTTTACAACCAATCGAAGCGATGATTGCTTCGATGTCGTCC
>JBBPXX010000065.1:0-23678 GCA_038200505.1 Pyrinomonadales bacterium
GTGGCGGTCGCGCCGCAAGAATTTGCAGCCAATCCGTTTGTCAAAGCAATCTTGCCGCTGCTTCCCGACATACTCAAATTTCCTGTTACAGCATCAGGTGTAACAGGAAGAGCCGCACCGCCCGAACCGGCACTGGATAATTGAACTAAATAATATTGACCGGGTTGAAGAGTAACGCCCGTCGGCAAGGCAAAAACATTAGTTGCGCTGCCGCCGAACTGTCCGGCTGCCGAACCATACATCAGCGACAATCCATTGAGCGACTGCGGAGTGCCGGAAATGTTTTTGAGTTCAACGTAGTCAAACATATAAGTTCCTGTTGAACCGCCGCCGCCGCCGTAAACCTGGCTGATTACAATTGTAGTCGAAACCAGAGCCGAGTCTTCATCTGCTGTTTTGGCAGAAACCGAATTGGTAAAAAGTGCGCTTACAAATATCGCAAAGATAAAGAAAGCACCCAAGGTAAATTTTTTGTTCATTTGATTCTCCTTCCAAAGTTTATATTTTTGCATATTTAATTGTTTAGAAGTATAAAGATTTTACACTTAATTTATGGGAATATGCAGTGACTAATCTAACCAAAGTTTGATTCTGAAAATCATAACACAGAATTAGAAAAAAATGGCATTCAACGCGCCTTAAAAAGCATTAAAATAAAAACTCACAGAAAACGCTGTAAATTAAACAAAAGTTTTTGCTACAATCAAAAGTAACAAACGAGAAGCGAGGTTTTATGATGCAACTAAAGTTTATCTTTCCCGTAATGATTTTTATTTTAAGCATTTCCGCCAATTTTTACGCCCAAGATAAAAAAAACGAAGACGAGGTTTTACGGATTGACACACAGCTAATTGATGTTCCGGTAGTCGTGATGGACAAAGACGGCAAGCCTTTGCTCAATTTGAAACAAAGCAACTTTATCGTTTATGAAGACGGCAAAAAACAGGAAGTTTCGGATTTTTCCGCAACCAACGCGCCGTTTGAAGTCGCGCTTTTGCTTGATACTTCAGGCTCGACGCGCTCGGATTTGCAGCTCATTCAACGCGCCGCCGGTAACTTTATCGCTTCCCTGCGTCCCGGCGATAAAGTTTCTATTATTGCTTTTAGAAGCGACCGGATAGACGGCAAATCGGAAACGTCCAGCGAAGTTTTAACGCCGCTGACGGATGATCGGACAAAATTGAGAAATGCTCTGGCAGGTGTTAAAACGAGTTTCGGAACGCCGTATTATGACGGACTTTTGCAGGTTGTCGAAAAGGTTTTTCGTGATAAACCGAAGGACGATTTTCGCGGCAGACGCGCACTCGTCGCGCTGACCGACGGAGTTGATTCGACGAGTATTTCCGATTTTAGCGAAGTCCGCGAAGAATTCAGTCAAGCCGGAATAATTTCGTATTTTATTCAAGTTGATACACGCGAATTTTTTGAAGAAAATCTGTTAGGCGATTGCGAAGGCGCGATGCGTTTTTCACAGGCGCAAATCCGGCGTTATTACCGTACATTTTATCCGAAATCGAAAATCGAAAAAGTATTCAGCTTTTGCAATCTCGGCGATTTTGAACGTCTCGACATCAGCAAAAAACTTTACGAATTAGCAGGCGCAGAAATGCAGAATCTGGCAAAAACATCAGGCGGAAAAGTCTTTCCGGCAGCAGATTTGAGCGAAGCACGAACAGCATTTTCCAAGGTCGCGCAGGAAATCGGCACAAAATACAGTGTCGGCTATTACTCGTCCAACGAAAAGCGCGACGGCAGCTATCGCACAATAAAAATCGAATTAAAAGGCATTCCCGCCGGGGCGCAAATCCGCGCCCGCGAAGGCTACACCGCAACGCGGTAAAGGATGAAGGCGAAAGGATAAGGGATAAAGGTTAAGAAGTTAAATAAAACGGACTTGCAAGTAAGTTTTTAATTTACAAGTCCGCTTTCATTTCTTTTCTTACTTTATCCCTTATCCTTTCGCCTTCATCCTTTACTAGAGGTCGTATTCTCGTAATCTTCGGTAAAGCGTTGAAGACGAAATACCGAGAAGTTCGGCAGTTTTGCCGCGATGCCAGCCGGTTTGTTCCAAAGCCATCAAAATTTGCTGTTTCTCGACTTCGTGCAGTGCCGTCGGATTTGAATTTTGAAATGAATTCGTCGCGTTTTCTTTTGGCGAATTATAACTCACCGAAACGCTCGGTTCATTTGTTTTGTAAACCACTTCGGGCGGAAGTTCTTTGGTCGTAATCCTGCCGTCGTCGGCAAGTAAAATCGCCCGTTCCAGACAATTACGAAGCTGGCGGACGTTTCCCGTCCAACTAAATGAAGACAAAGCATCAACGGCTTGCGGCGTGAGTTCGGGAGCATTTGCTCCGGCTATTTTTTGCAAAAGATGACGCGCCAACGGTTCGATGTCTTCGCGCCGTTGACGAAGCGGTGGAATGTGAATTTCAAAACTGTTGATGCGGTAAAGCAAATCGGCGCGGAAAACGCCTTCTGAAACCGATTGCTGCGTGTTGCGATTGGTCGCGGCGACGAGGCGCACATCAACTTCGACTTTTTTTACGCCGCCGACGCGGAAAAATGTTCTCGTTTCTAATGCGCGAAGCAGTTTTGATTGAAGCTGTGCGGGCATTTCCATCACTTCGTCGAGAAAAAGTGTTCCGCTGTCGGCTATTTCAAAAAGTCCGAGTTTTCGCGCCCGCGCACCGGAAAATGCGCCGGCTTCGTGTCCGAAAAGTTCCGATTCGAGCAATGTGTCCTGCAAAGCCGCGCAGTTTAAATCAATAAATGACTTAGCGTTTCGGCGGCTCAAACGATGCAGAGCCTGCGAGATCAGTTCTTTGCCCGTTCCCGATTCGCCCGTAATCAAAACGGATGTGTCGGACGGCGCAACGCGCTGAACGAGCCGCAAAACTTCCTTCATCTGCGGAGATTCGGCGACAATTTCCGGCATATTCTGATTGGTGCGTTCAATCTGTGCGCGAAGCCGCTGATTATCAATCTTGAGTTTTTGCTTTTCGTCCGCCTGAGAAACCAAAACTGAAAGTTCGGTAATTCGATAAGGTTTTGTCAAATAATCATACGCGCCGAGCTTCATTGCTTCGATTGCCGATTCGACTGTCGCTTGTCCGGTCAGCATTATAACTTCCGGCGGATTTTGACTTTTTTCACGAAGCCGCCGCAGTAATTGAATACCGTCAAGTCGCGGCATATTTATATCGCACAGCAAAACATCAAAGTCCTGTTGTTCGAGCAATTCCCAAGCCGCTTCGCCGTCCGAAGCCGTTTCAACTTCGTGTCCCTGACGGCTCATTTCTTTTTGCACAACCATTCGCAGGTTGTTTTCGTCATCTACTACAAGGAGTTTTGCCATAATCTTTTCATCTTAAAAGTCTAAGAAGTTTTAATGGGAAGAAACATTGAGAAAGTTGTTCCAACGCCGATGTTGGAACGGACGCTGACTCGTCCGCTGTGTTCGGTGATAATGCCGTAGCAAACCGACAAGCCGAGTCCTGTTCCTTTGCCGACTTCTTTGGTGGTGTAAAACGGCTCGAAGATTTTTGATAATTCTTCGGGCGCAATGCCGATTCCGGTGTCTTGAACTTCAATAACAACACGTTTATTTTTTGAAAATGCGCGAAACGTCAGCGTTCCGCCTTCGCTCATCGCATCTATCGCATTGGTCGCCAGCGCGATTATCGCTTGCTGAATTTGCCCTTCGTCTGCTTCAATCGTCGGCATTTCATCTTCAATTTCAAGTTTAATTTCAATATTTTCGCCGCGTTTTTGATGAGTAACTAATCGAGCGGAGGATTTTAAAACTTCGGAAATATCTATCAAAAACCGATTTCCCGTTCGTCCGCGACTGAAATCCAACAAGCCGTTGGTGATTGATTTGCAGCGAAAGGCTTCGCTTCTGATTAAACCGAGATATTCGCGCAAATCGTCAACGTCTTCGGATTCGCCGTAAACGCCTTCGGAAACTCTCGATTCCAACGATTCGGAACAGGCGGAAATTGTCGCCAGCGGGTTATTTATTTCGTGAACCACGCCCGCCGCGAGTCTGCCGATGGCGGCGAGTTTTTCGGCGCGTCCGGCGGCGTGAATTGCTTCGACGCGCATCGTTACGTCTTCGCCAACCGTGATAACGTGCGTTATCTCATTGGTTTCTTTGTCGCGCATCGGAATTTTGCTGACCATCCAATGCTTTGTCGTGCCATTGTCGTCCGTCGTGCGCTGTTCGATGCGTTCGATTCTGCCGGTGCGAAATGCGCGTTCAAATTCCTGACTCAATTTGCCTTTCGGAAGTTTTGATAAAACCTCGAAAATATTGCGCCCGATGACGGAATCACGCGGAATTCCCTGAACGCCGATTTCCCGATGCCGATTCCACGTTACAATTCGATAACCTCGGTCAATCACATACAAAGAAACGGGCAAAGCATCCAAAACCGACTCCGTAAATCTTCGATGTTCTTCTTTCGCCTGATTTATCGAAGTATTTATCGCAGTTTCATAATGCGCGGAAAGATTTATGCTCATCGCCGCCATCTGAGTCGCTGCGTCAATCAATCTTTGCGCCGATTCAGTGCAAAAACTCTTTTTTGAATAACCGACGACCAACGCGCCTTTCACTTCGCCGTTGATATGCAAAGGGGAAACATATTCAAATTTGTGATTTGCGCTTTTGAGCAAAAAATCTTTTTCATTTTCCATCCGAAAGGAAATTTGCGGCGGTAAAAAGTTGAGCCATTGTTTGAATTTGCTTTTATCTAAAAAATTTTCCTGAATTTTATTTGTGTTCGATGCAGCGGCGCAAACTACCAAACCAAAATGTTCCAGTTCGACAATCACGGCACAAATTTCCGCGTCAGTTTCCTGTCGAACGGCTTCCGCCACACGCAAAGCAACCTTTTTCGGATGCACCGTGAACAGCAAACTTCGTCCGAGTTCGGTGATAAATTTTAATTCGCTTGCCGGATTTGAAGTTTGTTTGACGGAAAAACTTATATCCGTTCGGCTTTTAGTTCTTTTGGGAGCTAACATTTCGATTTTAATTAGGGAATGACAAACTTTATTAGAAAATTTTCATCCGAGAGGTTGGTCGGATTTTAGAAATGAGAAGTTAGAAAAACTTCACTTCTAATTAAAAAGGATTTTAAACATTTTGTCAACAGTTTTAACATCTGTTTTTGCAGAATATATTTGACAGTTTTTACATTTCGTTCAAGAATCAAAATGTCGTATGAAAAAATCTCAACTTATCAAATTTTTCAGTTGTTTCAGCGTTATTGTTTTAATATTTATTTTATTTTCAACCCGAACGCAGGCGCAGCAGGTTGTTGATAAAACGGTGGCGACTGTCGGCGACGGTGTTGGAGTTCCCGAACTTATTACTTATTCGGATTTGCTCTGGCAACTTGCTTTGGTTCCGAATGTACCGCTCAATCCGCCGACTTCGGAAGACTTAAATCGCGCCTTGCAGCTTCTTATCAATCAGCGTTTATTTGCTTTGGAAGCCGAAAGAGTGCCGCGTGCCGCGCCGAAACAGGAAGAAATTGATGCAAAAATTAAAGATATTTTGGCGCAGTTTCCTTCGACAATAGATTTTGTCAAAAGGCTCAACACCGTCGGTTTCGGCTCAATAAATGACGACAATTTTCAGAGATTGATGGCGCAGAGAGTAGCGATTGAAAAATATCTCGATTTTCGTTTTCGCTCGTTCGTTGTAATTACGCCCAAAGATGAAGAAACATATTACAACGAAGTTTATAAACCTGAATTTAGAAAAAGAAATCCGGGACTTTTATTGCCGAAACTTGAAGATGTGAGTTCACAAATAAACAAAACTTTAACCGAAGAAAAAGTAGCAAGCGACATCGAAAAGTTCTTGGATGATGCCAAACGCCGCTCTGAAATTATTGTTTTAAGTGAAGTTTAAAAACAATTTCAACGAATCTCTATTATTCAAATTAATTGCCACAAAAAGCACAAAATTCTCAAAAAAAATTATTTTGTGTTTTTTGTGCTTTTTGTGGCAATGGCTTGAATATAATATTTGTTTTGTTAAAAATTATTTATAACCGTTCGGATGTGCCGAATGCCACGCCCACGCGCTTTCGATGATTGATTCAATATCGGGAAACTGCGGTTTCCAGCCTAAAACTTCCCGCGCTTTTTTTGCGTCGGCGACAAGACGCGACGGATCGCCGGCGCGCCTTGTCGCAGTTTTCGCTTCGATGTTTTTACCCGTGATTTTTCGCGCCGTTTCAATGACTTCTTTAACCGAAAAACCTTGTCCGTTACCCAGATTTATAAATTCGGAATCTTTATTTCGCCGCAAATGTTCGAGCGCGAGCAGATGCGCCTGACTCAAATCGGAAATATGAATATAATCCCGAATCGCCGTGCCGTCCGGTGTCGGATAATCGTCGCCGAAAATTGAAATAGAAGGAAGTTTTCCTTGCGCGGCAAATAGCACGAGCGGAATCAGATGGGTTTCGGGATTGTGATCTTCGCCGCATTTATCGCTTGCGCCGCAGGCATTAAAATAACGCAAAGCCACGAATTTTAAGCCGTAAGCCGCATCGTAACTTTCCAAAATTCGTTCAACCATAAACTTCGACCAGCCGTAAGGATTGGTCGGATTTTGCGGATGAGTTTCGTCAATCGGAACTTTTTGCGGTTCGCCGTAAGTCGCGCAGGTTGAAGAAAAGACAAACTTTTTGACGTTGTTTTCGATTAAAACATCAAGCAGTCGAAGCGTCTGCTCGACATTATTTTTATAATAAATCTTAGGATTTTCAACTGATTCGCCGACGAATGCAAACGCCGAAAAGTGCATACAGGCTTCGATTTGGTGATTTTTTACGATTTCCGAAACCAACTTTTCATCGCCGATATTTCCTTCGTAAAAAGTTACATTTTCGTCAATCGCCTGCTTGTGTCCATAAGAAAGATTGTCCAAAACAACAACCTTTTCGCCTTGTTTGCGTAAATCTTCGACGGCGACGCTGCCGATATAACCTGCACCGCCGGTTACGAGAATTGCCATAATTTATAAACGAGTGATTTGAAAAAAAAAATTGTAAAACGCCGACAAATATTTGTCGGCGTTTTACAAACTCAAAATATAATAAACTTTAATAAAGAACGCGCTGAGGTAAGACATTGGCAAAACCACGCGCCGAACCTGTAGCAATTTCTAAAATTGTTTGTCCGATGCTTTTTGGAGCTTTATCCACTACAACAATATCTTCAGGCTGAAGTATCACGTCTTTTTCTTTGCCTTTTTTGATAAGGTCGTAATTAACCGCAATCAATTCTCTGTCTTTGGAATTATCTTTCAAACGGTGAATTATAATGTTTTTTGTTTTAGCTTGCTGATTTACTCCGCCTGCCTGAGAAATAGCTTCCATTAATGATAATCCCTTCTCGGTTATCGAAATTTCTCTTAAAGCATTGACTTCGCCGATAACAAAAACGGGCAGTGCTTTTTTCACAAAAATCAAATCACCCGGATAAATTATCGGATTAGCTTCTTCTTCTCCTGACTTTAAATTACTTATTGTGTAAATACGGGAAGGAATATCCGCACTGTCATCTGATTCTGCTTTCCATCGCGCAACTTCATTATCATCACTACACAACGGAGGAGTCGGACGAAAAACCTGAACCGTTCCGCCGGCATCTTTCGTCGCACCGCCGGAAATAGATAAAAGTTCGAGTAAAGTTGCCTTTCGCCGCAACTCGACAGACTGTGGGGTTCTCACTTCTCCATAAACCATCACCGGCGGACGGCTGTTGCGTTTTGTAACATTTACACTGACCAACGGACTTTTCAGATATTTTGACAAAAGCTGTGTTACGTCGGTTTTCAAATCATTTTCCGTGCGGCATTTTGCTATCACACCTTTATCAACAAACGGAACTTGAAATTTACCGTTTTCGTCAATGGTCGCTTTGAAGTCAAATTGAGCTTCGCCGAGAACCTTTCCCTCGATTTCATCGCCGGGACCGATCAAATATCCTTTACTTTGGTCGGCGACTGATGGCGGAACTTGCCCGAATCCAATCTGAAACAGGCTCATTGCCAGAGCAAATACTAACAAAACATTCATTTTCATAATTAAAACTCCGTATAAATATAATTTTATCTTTGCAAAGAATAGCTTACAATTGCTTCTGATTCAACTTTTTATTTAATCGGTTGCCTTTTTTAATTATCAAATTGACATTTAAATCCGAAATTCGGTGTTAAGTGAACCTATTTTCGTAATCTCTTGATAATTTAGCGGTTGACAGTTCGGCGTGTTCCAAGTAATTTCAGAATATAAGATTGTCATTTACGCTCGAGATGAAAAAATTCTTCCGAAATAAACAAACAGAAGAACGCCTCTGGTATTTTCGCCGTCCGGTTCAAATTCTGGCTGATGTCGCTATTTTGTGCGGCGCGTTTTTTTTGGCGTATCTTTTCAGATTTGAATTCAGTCTTGATGAATATTATCTCGATAACGCTCTCAATCAACTTCCGTTTGTTGTTTTAGTACAGTTTGCCTCGCTTTTCGTCGTCGGTGCATATTCGATAATCTGGCGTTACGTCAGTCTCGAAGATATAAAGTCCTTTCTCAAAGCCGCATTTGTTTCCGGTGTTATTTTAATTTTTGTCAGATTGCTTCTTTCGCCGGAAAGATTTATCCGCTGGCAAGTTCCGCTTTCCATTATTTTAATGGATACATTTTTTGCCTTCGGCGGACTTCTCGCGCTTCGTGTTTTGCGCCGTTCGATTTATGAAGTCAGCGAAAAACGCCAGTACCAAATCGGAAAAAAACGAAAAGTCCCCAAACAAACGCTGATTGTCGGAGCAGGCAGATTGGGCGCGGCAACAATTAAAGAAGTCGTCGGACGCGCCGACACCGAACTCGACGTAAAAGGTTTTATTGACGACGACCGGCGCAAAAAAGGCGGCAGCGTCGGCGGCATCAAAGTTTTGGGAACAACCGACGACTTGGCGCGGCTGGCTGACGAGTTGAATATTGACCAAATCGTTTTAGCGATTGACCATTCTAACAGTAAGGACATCCGGCGAATTTTGGACATCTGCCGCGCAATTCCGGTCAAGGCGCAAATAGTTCCGAGTTTGAACGAAATCGCGCACGGTCGCGTCGCTGTCAATCGAATCAGAGATGTGCAGATCGAAGACCTTTTAGGACGCGAACCCGTTGAACTCGACAACAAAAATCTGCACGACTTTCTGACTGATAAAACCGTAATGGTAACGGGCGCGGGCGGTTCAATCGGTTCGGAACTTGTCAGGCAAATCGTCAATTTCAGCCCGAAACTGATTCTCTTAGTTGAGAGAACGGAGTTTATGCTTTTTCAAATCGAGCGTGAACTTGTCAAGAATTTCCCCGAAACAAAGTTTGTTCCGCTTCTCGCCGACATCGGCGATGAACCGCGAATGCGCGAGATTTTCGACAGATATAAACCCGACGTAATCTTTCACGCCGCCGCGCACAAGCACGTTTCCTTAATGGAGTTAAATCCGTCCGAAGCTATAAAAAATAATGTTTTTGCCACAAAAATAATCGGCAATTTGGCGGGCGAATTCGGCGCGAAGGATTTCGTGCTGATTTCGACGGATAAAGCCGTTAATCCGACTTCGATAATGGGCGCGTCTAAACGTATTGCGGAAATTGTTTTGCAAAGTTTGAACAATATCTATCCGACAAATTATATGGCGGTGCGTTTCGGAAATGTTCTCGGTTCGACGGGTTCGGTCATCCCGATTTTCCGCGAACAAATAAAGGAAGGAAAAGCCATAACCGTTACCGATCCGGCAATGACGCGCTATTTTATGACGATTCCCGAAGCCTCGCAGCTTGTTCTGCAAGCCGGCGCACTCGGCACGGGCGGCGAAATTTTTATTCTCGATATGGGCGAACCCATCAAAATTCTCGATTTGGCGGAAGATATGATCCGGCTTTCCGGTCTTCAACCGTATGACGACATTGACATTGTTTTTACAGGCATCCGGCAAGGCGAAAAACTTTTTGAAGAATTGGAAATTACCGGCGAAAATCTTCTGAATACGACTCATCCGAAAATTTTTATCGGTAAAATCGCCGTTTATGCAGGTGAAGATGTCGCCAATATTTTGAGTAACTTCCATCAATCACTGGAAAAAAACGATACGGCAAAAATACGCACTCTGCTAAATCATTTCCTGCCGGAAGCAAAGATTCACGAGGAAATTCCAAAAGCCAAAATAGCGGCAAGTTTTGCTAAAGGCGCAACTCAAAATAACATAATCAGCGCACACGGTTTAACAGATAACGTAAGTTAATCGGTTAAACTTTTCAGCTTGGAAATACTCATCAATTGCATAAAGTTTTTCAGCAAAGATATGATACAAGTCCGCTGCCATACAATTAAGTACGGCAACGGACTTTGTTTTACCCCTTGTTCATCCTTCCCTTGTTCGATCAAAATCTCAAATCCTTTTTGAGCGGTTTGAGCGAAATTAGAATATGTATTACATTGAGAAATGTCAAATTCAAAACTTTCAAATTCTAGTCGAAAATTGAACAGCTTAGAAATACTCTCTAATGGAAATTATAATTTTATTCATAATTTACAACACCTTATCAGCTATAATTTATTGTGTATGTTTGTTAAACTACATAAAAACACAAAATAAGTTTGTGCGTTTCGTGCGATTTATGTAAAATAAAATTACTCTCCTAAGAGAATTTACTTTACAGAAAAAAATCAGCCTTAAAATTTTATAAAATGACAAAGTTAAAATGTTTAACTACAAAAGAAGTCGCCAGATTGTGCCGCGTCAGCGACGCAACCGTTAAGCGTTGGGAAGATGCGGGCTTGCTGCAATCCGAGCGCACCAGCGGCGGACACCGGCGTTTTCGCGCCGAAGAAGTCGTTCGTTTTCAGCGCGAACAGGAACTCGGATTAAAACAGTTTCACGGCGACGCATCCGTAATGTTAAGTTCCAAACGGCAGCTCGAAAATAAAAAATATGCGGGTTCGCCGTGCTTTCATTCGTTGCTTTCAGGCTGCGAAGAATCCTTTTCAAATATATTAATTACCGCGCATCTGGACGGAACGCCGCTGACTGAAATATTCGATCAATTGATTTGTCCGGCAATGAGTCAAATCGGTGAGCTTTGGTATAAAGGAGAGATCAGCGTTACGCAGGAACATCTCGCCACTCGCGTCGCTCAAAATGCAGTTTATAAACTTCGCAGTGTGCTTGCCGTTCCGCAGATGAACGGTGAATTGGCGATGTGCTGCGCGTTTGAAGGCGATTTTCACGAATTGCCGACTCATTTGGCACAGATTACGCTTGAAAACGAAGGTTGGGAAGTGATGAATTTCGGCGCAAATACGCCGCTTTATTGTTTAACGGAAGAAGTTTTGCGCCATTCGCCGAAAATCGTGTGCATTTCCGCCACGATTCTAAGTGATTTGGAACGTCTTTCACGCGATTATAAAAATTTCATCGAGCAAATTGCCAAATCAGATATTTCAATTATTGCCGGAGGTCGCGCTTTTGCAGATGAACAAATTCGCCAGCGTTTTCCGGCAGAACTTTACGCCGATAACTTTACGGATATTACCGGATTTACGAAAGGGATTTTGACTCTGCAAAAAAACTCTTAATTTTAACTATTGACGATTTACGATTTACGATTTACGATTCAGAAATTATGCTTGAAGAATATTTAAGACAATTTCTCGAACATCTGCGCTACGAACGAAATGTCAGCACTCACACTTTACGAAATTATTCGAGCGATTTAGGGCAATTCCACGAACATATCGCACCCGCGCAGGTTGACGGAACGCGCAAGCAGATTGCGGTCAAGGACATTGACCATTTGACGATCCGCGAATGGATGGCGAGTCTGCACGCCGACAATAAAAAGAAAACTTCGATTGCCAGAAAGCTCGCCTCCTTGCGGACATTCTTTCAATTTCTCGTAAGGGAAGGAATTCAGGAAACGAATCCTGCAAAACTCGTCGCTACGCCGAAAATCGAGCGCAAACTGCCGAATCATCTTTCGATGGAAGATGCCGTCCGCTTTATCGAATCACCGGATTTGGAAACGGATTTGGGCAGACGCGACCGCGCGATTTTAGAATTTTTGTATGCAACAGGAATGCGCGTCGGTGAACTTGTCAAGCTGGATTCAAAGGATATTGATTTCCGCGAAAAACTCGTGCGCGTTACCGGAAAACGCAAAAAGCAGCGCATTTTGCCGTTCGGCGAACCCGCGCTGCAAGCGTTGATGTATTATTTGAACGAAACGCGCCCGACTTTTCTCAACAATTGTCCACCGACGGAACGTGATGAAAAAGCCGTTTTTTTAAATTATCAGGGAACGCGAATTACAACACGCAGCGTCGGGCGAATGGTTGATAAATATATCAAACAAATCGCTGATATTCACGACATTTCGCCACATTCTCTGCGTCATTCATTTGCAACACATCTGCTTGACTCAGGCGCGGATTTGCGCGATATTCAGGAACTTCTCGGACACGCGCGGCTTTCGACGACGCAGATATATACGCACGTTTCGATGGAAAAACTAATCGAAGTTTATGACAAAGCGCATCCGAAAGCGTGATAGAATAAAAAACATTCGCAAATAAAAGAGGAAATTAAAATGAAAAGAAAATTATTGTTAATAATGCTGTCCTTAATTTTCTTGACAAACTTCGTCAAAGCGCAAGAACCGAGCGACGATACGCCGATCAAAATTGATACTCTTTTGCTGACGATGCCGCTCGTCGTCAAAGACAAAGACGGGCGAAATGTTACGGGTTTGAAAAAGGAAGACTTTTCAATTATCCAAAACGGCGACAAACAAAATATCGAGTATTTTTTCAACGAAGAATCGCCAATGAATGTTGCTATTTTGATTGACACGAGTGCCAGCACGAAGGAAGTTTTAGATAAAATTCAAAAAGCCGCCCGCGATTTTATCAAAGTTTTGCGCCCCGAAGACAGAGCAATAATCGTCAGTTTCGATTATCGAACATTGTTTTTGAGCGAACTTACATCAGACAAGAAAAAATTATCAAAGGCGATTGAGCAAACGCGAATCGCCGACCAAGCCGGCTCGGATATGAATCGCGCAGTTGTCCAGCTTATCAATAATTATTTCGATTCATTCAAAGGCAGAAAAGCCGTGATCGTGTTAAGCGACGGAATGACGCTTCGGCGCGATATTTCAACACAGCAAACGCTCGAAACACTTCAAAAAGCCGACACACTGTTTTATCCGATTGTTTTCAAAACAAAATTTTACGCACAGGCAAGACAAAGAGCGGCGAACAACAATAGAAAGCCTTTGCCGATGGAAATGCTGGAATTTCTGGCGACGGAAACGACGGGCAGATTTTACGAAAAAGACGCGGCAAATTTGAAAGAAGCGTTTCAAAACATCGCCGAAGAACTAAAAAAACAGTATCTATTGGGATTTTATCCGCAAAATACAAACACGGGTTATTTGAACAAAAACATCAGAATAATGGTTGACCGCAAAGATTTAAGAGTTGAAACGAAAAAAAGATGGCAGTTTTGATGAATAAAACTACCGGCTTTTTAGTAAATTTTGCAATATCAAATTTTCAAAAAACAATCTTGGCGAACTTTGCGCCTTTACGGGAAATAACTTTTCTCCCGCAAAGGCGCAAAGTTCGCTAAGTAAAGAAATTGACGAATTAAAGATTTTTGGGCATTAATTGATATATAAATGAGTGTAAAATTCGGTTTGATTGCCGGAAACGGTGAATTTCCATTTCTCGTCGTCGAAGGCGCAAAAAAACAAGGTGCGTCTTTAGCGGTCGTCGCCATTAAAGAAGAAACCGACAAACGCATCGAAGAAACCGCGGAAAAAATCATTTGGGTCGGCATCGGACAGCTTGGAAAGATGATTTCTTTTTTCAAAAAAGAAGGTGTTGAGCAGGTGATAATGGCTGGACAAGTCAAGCATATTCAAATTTTTTCCGGCGCGTTTCCCGATTGGCGAATGGCGAAAATGCTCTATAATTTACCGAAACGCAATACTAATTCTCTGCTCGGCGGAATCGTCGACGAACTCGCCAAAGATGATATTGAATTGATTGATTCGACTTATTTTATTCGGGATAATCTGGCACGGGAAGGCGTTTTGTCAAAGCGCAAACCGGACGCAAACGAATTGGGAAATATTGAATACGGCTTGAAAGTCGCCAACGAAATTGCGCGGCTCGATCTCGGACAAACAATCGTCGTCCGCGCCAAAGCGTGTGTCGCTATCGAAGCGATGGAAGGCACGGACGCGGTGATTAAACGTGCCGGAGAACTGGCAAAAGGCAGATTAACCGTTGTCAAAGTTGCTAAACCAAATCAAGATATGCGTTTTGATGTGCCGGTTGTCGGCGTTCCGACGATTGAAAGTATGATTCAAGCGGGCGCAACTTGTCTTAGTTTGACCGCCGGAAAAACGCTGATTTTTGACCTTGAGGAAATGATAAAACTTGCCGACAGTAAAAAAATTGCGATTATCGGCGTTGCTCCTGAAACAAATTTCAACGGTCAACCGTAAAAAACAAACAACATTAAGTCGTCAAAACGCTTCAAAAATAAGGAAAAACAAATTTGAAGTTTGATTTTGTAATAAATCTATCAGACTTTCCAATATAAAAAAATGAAAAAAAATTCAGTTACAAAAAATATATTTGCGTTATTTTTAGCATTTACGTTCATATTTCCGTCTTTTGCGGCGGCGCAAACCGCGACTAAAGCGAATTCACCGGCGATCAAAGCGGCGGAAAACATCACGGCAGCGCAGCTTAAAGATTATCTTTATTTTGTCGCTTCCGATGAGATGGAAGGACGCGACACGCCTTCGCGCGGACTCGATTTGACCGCGAAATTTATCGGCACGATGCTATCGCGCTGGAATTTCAAACCGGCTGGCGACAACGGCACTTATTATCAAAAAATCGCGCTCGTTCGTGAATCGCCCGACCCGGAAAGTTCGAGTTTGACGATTGGCGATCAAAAATTTAATTACGGTGAAGATTATTACCGCGTAACCGGCAATTCGGCAAGTGCGATTTCCGCGCCTGTCGTTTATGGCGGCGACGGCTGGTATTTCAAAGCAAAAGGTGTTGACGCGCTGCAAAATGTTGATGTCAAAGGAAAAACAGTTGTTTTATACAGCGACGGCGCACCAACGCGATTTTTCCCCGTGCCGCTTCCGAAAGGAATTACTCAAGCCGATTTTGCCGGAACGCGCGGCAAAGATTGGATTGATCCGATAAATTATGCCAAGCAAAAGGGCGCAGTCGGCGTTATTATCGTGGCATCCAACGACGCGCAAGAAAATTGGGCAACATTGTCAAAAGCACCTGCCGCATCGCGTCCGTTTGTCGAAAAATTCCGCGATGAAACTCCTTTACCAACCGTTTTTGTATCTCAAAAAGTTGCCGATGCGATGTTCGCCAACGCAAACGCACCGTATCGAATGGCGAATAAAACGCCGAATTCATCAACCGCCGCATTTGCTCTGGACACTTCCAAAAGCGTCGGATTTCGTCCGGCGGTTAAACGTGAAACAGTTTATACGCAAAACGTCGTTGCACTTTGGGAAGGAAGCGATCCGCAATTGAAAAGCGAAATGGTTGCCGTCGGAGCGCATTACGACCACGTCGGAATGAATCCGAACGCGCCGGGCGACGATAAAATCTGGAATGGCGCGGACGACGACGGTTCGGGAACGGTTTCGGTTTTAGCAATCGCGGAAGCCTTGGCAAATTCAAAAGTGCGCCCGAAACGCTCGATTTTGTTAGTCTGGCACGCAGGCGAGGAAAAAGGTCTTTGGGGCAGCGAATACTTTAACAAGTTCCCGACGGTTGACATCAAAAAGGTTGTTACGCAGCTTAACATTGATATGATCGGACGCAGCCGCAAGCCGAATGACAACAATCCGAAAAACGCTAATTTGTCGGGTGAAAGTGAAGTTTTTGTAATCGGTTCGCAGATGATGAGTTCAAAACTCGGCGACATTACCAAATCGGTCAATGATTCGTATTTGAAGTTGAATTACGATTTGAAATACGACGACCCGAAGGACACGAACCGTTTCTTTTTCCGCTCGGATCATTTTAATTACGCGCTCAACGGCATTCCGATTGTCTTTTGGTTTGACGGCGTTCACGAAGATTATCATCAGCCGGGCGACGAACCGCAAAAGATTGATTATGACAAAATGCAGAAGATCGCGCGGACAATTTTCCTGACGATGTGGGAAATTGCCGAACTGCCGACTCGTCCCGTAATTGACAAACAATTACCGCCGGAACTGATGCAGAGATAATTGCAAGAGTTATAATTCTCGAAGCAGTTTTAATGCGAATCAAGAGTAGGATTAAATACTTGAAAATACTTGGTTTTACTTTGCGAACTTTGCGCCTTTGCGGGAAATTATTCTCCCGCAAAGGCGCAAAGAAAGAATTTAAAAGGCAGTTAAAATTTCAACCCTTGATTCACATTTTTAATTGAATGATAGTGAAAAAAGGCAGAAGCAGGTGCTTCTGCCTTTTATTTTACTGAATAGTTTTATTTCTCGATATATCGGCGTGCCTTTCCTTTGCCAATTTTACCAATTCATCAATTACCTGTGAAAATTCTTTTCCCGTTCCCGCCCACATTTTCGGGAAACCGGAAGCATCGGTTAATCCCGGCAAAGTGTTTATTTCGTTAATAAGCAACGCATTCGTATCGTTTTGCAGAAAAAAATCAACCCGCGCCAAACCCGAACCGTCAATTGCGCGGAAAGCGGTAATCGCCATTTGTTGAATTTTTTTCGTTAATTCTTCGGAAACGAGCGCGGGAACGACGAATTCGTTATTGCCCGTTCCGGCATATTTTTCGGTGTAATCGAGAAATTTTTTATCGTCGGCTTTGACAATATATTCGCCCGGCAAACTCGCTTGCGGTTCTTCATAGCCAATTACGGCGCATTCGATTTCGCGCATATCCAAACCCTCTTCGACGATGATTTTGCGGTCATATTCGGCGGCGAGTTCGATGGCTTTTCGCAAGGATTTTTCGTCAGTCGCTTTTGAAACCCCGACGGATGAGCCGAGATTTGCCGGTTTGACGAAACACGGAAAGCCGAGTTTCGTCACGGTTTGTGTGATAACCGCGTCTTCATTGTGTTCCCATTCGCTTCGCAAAAACCAGACGTATTTGCACATCGGCAATTCGGCATCGCGGAACAGTATTTTCATCACAACCTTGTCCATTCCGCAAGCCGAAGCCAAAACACCGCAGCCGATATATGGAATATCCGCCATTTCGAGCAAGCCTTGCAGCGTTCCGTCTTCGCCGTAAGTTCCGTGCAGAACCGGAAAAATTACATCGAGCGGCGCAACTTTTTCTTCTCTCGAAGAAGTTTCCAGCCGCGTCAAACCTTGATATTGAGTATCTCCGACCAGCGCAACCGCATTACTCGGAAATTCTCTGACGACATCCATCAAACTTTCCTGCACGCTTTCCGGCAGACGGTGCAGCGATTCCATCGGATTCAGCCAATGCCCTTTGCGCGTAATCGCAATCGGAATAACGTCGTATTTTTCCTTATCAATTTGTTCAATGACCGTTTTCGCCGAACGAACCGAAATTTCGTGTTCGCCGCTGCGCCCGCCGAAGATTATGCCGATTTTTGTTTTCATAAATTTTTTGTCGTAAATCGTGAATCGTGAATCGTTTATCGTTTATCCGAGCCTCTTTCGATTTACGATTTACGATTCACGATTTACGATTCACAAAATTGTCTTGCCTAAAGCCGAAAGAATAAGTTCGCCGGCGAGTTCGACCGTGATATTGTTTCTGTCGAGCATCGGATTGACTTCGACGATTTCAAACGAGCGCATTCCGCCGCTTTCGGCGACGATTTCGAGCGCGAGATGCGCTTCACGATAAGTCGTGCCGCCGCGCACGAGCGTTCCCGAACCGGGCGCGAAACGCGGATCAATCATATCAACGTCAAAAGTTACGGCATAACCTCCCGAAGCGCCCGATGCAATTTTTACCGCGTCTTCGACACAGGCGAGCATTCCGCGCCGGTCAATATCGCTCATCGTAAAAAAATTATCTCTCATTCCGAGTTCGCGGATACGTTTTTGTTCGCCGGAATCCAAATCTCTCCCGCCGACGTGAGCGCAGAATTTCGGATTTATCTTTGGCGCGAAACCTTCCAAATTGACGATTGAAGGTTCGCCGTAACCGAGCAGTGCGGCGAGCGGCATTCCGTGAATGTTACCCGACGGCGAAGTTTCGTGCGTGTTGATGTCGGCGTGCGCGTCAAACCAAATCAAGCCGATTTCTTCGTCTTTTTCTCTATAAAATGAAGAAATCGCTGAAAAAGTTCCGGCGGCAATCGAATGATCGCCGCCCAAAATGACGGGAAAAGCATCGTCTTCTAAAATTTGTTTGATGTCGCCCGCCATATTTTTATAAGAAGCGAGCATTTCCTTCAGATACTTGGGATTTTCGTCTGCCCGTGCGATATAGTTCGGTTTGATTATTTCGACATCGCCGTAATCTTTTACTTCGTAACCTAATTCCTGTATTAGTTCGGTCAAAAATTTTCCGCGAATATGCGACAAACGCAACGCTGTCGCGCCAAGTTCACTTCCCTTTTCTCCCGCGCCGTAACCGAGAGGAACACCGAGAATTCCTACTTTTTTGTTTGTTCCCGGCGTGTAAATGTTTTCTATTGACATATTTTCTAAATCTCGCCAAACCCTTTTGCAAAAATTTCTTCAATCGCTTGTAACGCTTTCTGTTCGTCTTCGCCTTCGACTTCCAATTCCAAATGCGTTCCTTTTGCAGCCGCCAGCGTCAACACGCTCAAAATTGATTTAGCATCGGCAATTACATTATTGTCAATTCGTCTTAATATAATCCGGCTCTTAAATTTACCAGCCAAGCGAATAAGTTGGGCGGCGGCGCGGGCATGAAGTCCGAGCGGATTGATAATTTTTATTTTACTTTTGAGCATTTTTATTTGGTTTTTTGCGGCTCAAGCAATGCACCTGTGCGATAAATCGCTTGTTTGCCCTGCGCTTCGACTTCTTTCGCCATTTCAGCCAAAGTCATTTCCTTGTTTTGCGAAGCGAGTTTTATAACCATCGGCAAATTCACGCCCGTTACGATTTCGGTTTCGTTCTCCTTAATAAACATCGCCGAAATGTTGGTCGGTGTGCCGCCGAACATATCGGTCAAAAGCAAAACGCCGATGCCCATCGAAACTTGTTTGATGGCGCGGGAAATTTCATTTTTCGACATTTCCACGTCGTCGTGCCAACCGATAGAAACCGCCGCAATATGAGTTTGTGCGCCGACAACCGTTTCCGCAGCCGCCAAAAGTTCATTGGCAACTTGTCCGTGTGAAACTATCACTCCGCCAATCTTTTTCATATATTTGTCCTTAATATTTAGTTTTTAGCCTTTCGTTTTTCAACATCGGGTTGAAATTGGATTTAACCAAAAACAAAAGACCAAAAACCAAAAACCAAATTATTTCTGAACGTCCCGATGAGCAACTGAAACATCAAAATTATCGTTTTTTAATGCTTTACCTAATCTGTTTGCGACCATTACCGAGCGGTGTCGTCCGCCCGTGCAGCCGACTCCGATACTTAAATAAGACTTGCCTTCTCGTTTATATAGCGGCAAAAGATATTCAAGCAAATCAACAAAACGTCTGATTGTTTCCTGCACTTCCGTCTGTTTTTCCAAATATCCGGTAACTTTTTTATTCGTTCCGGGCAGTTCGCGCAAACCTTCTTCAAAATACGGATTCGGCAGATGGCGCACGTCGAAAAGCAGATCAACCTGATGCGGAACGCCGTATTTATGACCGAAACTGACGACTTGAACGTGCAGCGGCGAACCTTCTTCCGTCTGCCCGAATTTTTGCACTAGAAGCCGCCGTAGCGTGTGAACCGTGTGTTCGGAAGTGTCAATAATCAAATCTGCACTTTCGCGCACTTTTTGCATTGCTTCTTTTTCGGCGCGAATTGCAGTCAGCAAACCTTCACCGGAATCAGCCGGATGCGGACGGCGCGTTTCGGAAAATCGCCGCTGCAAAACTGCGTCCGACGCTTCAAAAAAGACAACAAAAGGCTTAATTTTCTTTTTTATCTTTTTCAATTCGGCGGGAAATTCCGATAAAAAATGACGTTCACGAATATTGATAATCAGCGCGGCTTTTTCGATGGCGACAATCTCTTCTTTATTCGGCAAAAGCAACCGCGAAAACGTCGGCAGCATCGTCAACGGGAGATTATCAACACAAAAATATCCTAAATCTTCAAACGCATTTGTCGCCGAACTCATTCCTGAACCGCTCAAGCCTGTGATTATGACGAAATTTGGCAATGATTTTATTTGATTTTGCGACATAATAATTTACTGAACACTAATCATTTCCGAATGTTTGGCAATTAACTGCTGCGCGGCATCAAAACCGGCAATTTTTAAAAGATGTACGCGCACTGCCGTTTCGACTAAAACTGAAAGATTTCGTCCGGCACTGACGGGTAGAATAAATTTGGTCAATTTCACGCCGAAAATTTCTTCTTCGCACGAATCAAGTCCGAGCCGTTCGACACTGACCGCATCTCTCCACTTTTTGAACTCGATACATAATTCGACTTTTTTGGAATTTCCGACGGCGGAAACGCCGAATAAATCACGAACATTAATTATTCCCAAGCCGCGAATTTCCAGATGTTCATACGTCAGTTCGGGCGATGTGCCTTCCAGATTTTCGCCGATTTTTTTGATTAAAACGGCATCATCAGCAATAAGGTGATGACCGCGGGCGATCAAATCGAGCGCACATTCGGATTTTCCGATACCCGACTCTCCCAATAATAAAACGCCGAGTCCGTACATTCCGATTAAAACACCGTGCAATGTTATTTGCGGCGCGAGAATTTTCGACAGGAAACTTGAAACAATGCCGATAGCATTTGAACTGATTTGTTCGGTGCGAAGAATCGGCAATTGTCGCTCGTCGGCAATTTCCAACAATTCTGCGGGCGGTTCGAGTTTTTTTGTAATCAAAACACAGCAGATTTTTTCAAGGTCGAGATTGTTTATCGCTTCGATGCGCTGTGCTTTTTGGAGCTGCAACAGATAAGAAATTTCGCTCTGCCCGACAATCTGGATGCGTCCTTCGTGAATATAATGCGTAAATCCCGCTAACGCCAAACCGAGTTTTTGAATGCGCCCGGAAACAATTTGTTTTTTTTTCAACCCTTTTTTGCCCGCTAAAATTTCAATGTCCAACTCCGCCGAAGATTTTTTGATAAAATCAGCGACGGAGATTTTCGGAGCATCATTTTTTTTGTTGGACGGCATCTTTGAAGGGTAAATTCGGCAAAGACCGAAATAACATTAAGGTCGTATCAAACCGTAATTTCCATCGTTTCGTTTGTAAATAACCGAAATGCGCTCATCGGCGGCATTTCTGAACACCAAAAATTGATTTTCTTCTTCGTTGAGCCGTAAAACGGCTTCGTCTTCGGTCATCGGTTTGACCGGATAATCTCTTGTTTCAATGATTTGCGGAGCAGCGGGCGCGGGTTTTATTACTTCCGACGGCTTTGGTGCGGCTGTGCTGACTTTTTTTGCTTTGTGATGCTTGTCCTTAATTTTGTTTTTTAATTTTAAGACTTGCTTTTCGATTTTATCAATCGTCTGCGACAGCGATTTATACATATCTTCGACATTAGTCGTCGCCGTTAAAACCTGATCGTGCCAATTAACAATAACTTCCGAACGATGTTTTCCGCGTTCGACTTCGATAATGATGTGAGCCTTACTGTTGTTGCCGTCAAATAAATGATCTATTCTTTCAAAATGCTCTTCAACGTGCGAACGCAGAGCCGGAGTTACTTCGATATGTCTTCCTGTATATTCAAATTTCATAAAATATTGCACCTCTTGTTTTTTTTATTATAAATCAAAGAACTTTTTTGATTTGCCATTGATTATTAAATTCAAAATTCAAAATCGCAAATCTGAAAACTTAAAAATTATACGACCGTTTTGCGTTCACGCGAACCCGGAATCTGCATTTGATCTCGGTATTTAGCAACCGTGCGGCGTGAAAGTTTATTGCCTTCTTTGAGCAGAATTTTCGCAATCTGTTCGTCGGTCATCGGTTTGCGCGAATCTTCTTCTTCGACCATTTTTTTGATTTTCAATTTCAAAATGCGCGTCGAAACTTCTTCGCCGTCCTCGTTGAGCATTCCTTCCGAAAAAAATCGGCGCAATTCGATAACGCCCTGCGGCGTGTGCGCGTATTTACGATTGACGACACGCGAAATTGTCGAAAGGTGCATCCCGATGTCTTCCGCCACATCTTTTAACATCATCGGTTTGATATACTGCACGCCTTTGTCCAAAAACTCGCGCTGACGATCAACAATACATTCGACGACGCGATAAATCGTCTGTCGGCGATGTTCGATATTCCGCAGAAGATCAACCGCCGAACGCACTTTGTCTTTTATAAAATCTTTTGTTTCTTTTGTCGTATCTTCCTGTCCGACCAATTTTTGATACGTTTGACTGATGCGAAGTCGCGGGCTTCCGTCGTCCGTAAAATAAACGATGTAATCGCCTTCGACCTTTTCGATATAAACTTCCGGCGACACATAGATCGGTTCATCCGTCGAATAACGTCTGCCCGGATACGGGTCTAAAATCCTGACTTTGTTGATTTCTTCATCAAGCGCGTGAACTTCCAAACCTGTTTCTTTCGCCAGATGCTGAAGACGATGCGGTTGCATATCTTCCAGATGATTCTGCACGAGTTCCGCCGCCAAAGATTCGCCTTCGCCGTTTGTCTCAAGCTGAACGATCAAACATTCTTTGACATCACGCGCACCGCAGCCGACAGGTTCGAGCCGCATCACTGTTTGCCGCGCTTTTTCGACTGTTTGAACCGAACAATTGCACATTGCGGCAATTTCTTCGTTGGAAGTCGTCAAACGTCCGTCTTCGTTGAGATTTCCGATCACGCAAACCGCTGCTTCTTCGACCTTTTCGCTCATCTCCTGAAGATTAAGCTGCCATTCGAGATGTTCGGTTAACGATTCGGAACGCGATAAAAACTGGTCAAAACTCGGCGCATCTTCCTTAAATTCAAATTCCTGAGTTTTATATCCGGGATCGAGATAATCCTGAAATTCCCTGCCGTAATCAACTTCTTCAAACGCATCTTCTTTTTCGCCGGAAGAATCATCAGTTTCGCCGTCAAAATCTACTTCGCTGTTTTCATCAAAACCGTTCTCGTCCGGCTTTTCAGCTTTTATATTTTCAAAATCAGATGAAAGATCAGCATCTTTGTCGCGTCCCTTTTCAAAAGTTTCTTCGTGTCCTTCGGAATTTTGGTCGAGGATTTTTTCGGAAAATTCCTGAAATTCATCTTCCGACATCACTTCTTCCAACACCGGATTTTCGACCAATTCATTTGAAATCAAATCACTGAGTTCAAGCGTCGTCATTTGCAGCATTTCAATTCGCTGCCGCAATTGCGGAGTCAAAATCATCCGCTGAGTCAATTTTTGTGTCAGTCTTAACGATGCCATCTTTA